>JAEYTW010000485.1 GCA_023433835.1 Pseudomonadota bacterium
GCCGGCGCCTGGGCGGCCTGCTGCTGCTGTTGCTGGCTCATGGTTGCCATCGAGGCCTGGGGCGGTTGCGCCCGCCGGCCAAGGTCATCCCGCAGGAACCATATCAGAGCGGCGGCAAGCGCCAGCACGACGAGGACGATCAGGGTATTGCGGAGCTTGGCCATGGCCGGGCGTGACAGCCTACCGTTCAAGGTGACTCGATGGTCGAAGCCGGCATGCTACTTGCCTGCCTGGGCTATCGCAACAAGTGTCATATACGACGCCCCGACTTGTTCCGGGTTCCCGAATGTCGTACAAACGACAGGTAAATCGTATGCAATCCACAGTCCGGATTCACCACCACGATGAGCCAGGAACGCGTGATTCCGCTGTTGGGCGAGGCCCCCTCGGGGCTGGGTAGGCCGGCACGCGCCGGCACCGCCGTCACCGACGACGAGATCTACGACAATATCTATACGGCGATCATAGAACGAGACCTGCCACCGGCAACCAAACTGACGGAAGACCAGCTGGCCGAGATTTTCGGGGTCAGCCGCACCCGCGTGCGCAACGTGCTGCAGCGGCTGGCCCACGAGGGCCTGATCACGCTGCGCCGCAACCGCGGGGCGACCGTCGCCCAGCCGACGCCGAAGGAAGCGCGCGACGTCTTCAACGTCCGCCGCATCGTCGAGACCGGCATGATCTCGCGCCTCGGCGCCCAGCTTTCCGCCAGGAGCCTGGCCTCCTTACGCGGCATCGTCGCGGAGGAGCGCCAGGCCAACGAACGCAGCGACAAGCGCCGGATGATCCAGCTGTCTTCCGAATTCCACCTGGCGATGGCCGAGTTGACCGGCAACCCGACCCTGACCGGCGTGCTGCGCGAGCTGGTCTCGCGCTCGTCGCTGGTCGTCGCGGTCTACGAGCGCCCCGGCGTCTCCGGCTGCCGCTGCGAGGACCATGCCCGCATCATCGACCGGCTGGCCGACCGCGACCTCGCGGGCGCCGTGGCCGAGATGGAAGCCCATATCGACGCCATCGAGGGCGGCCTGGCGCTGGATGATTCCAGCGACAACCCGGTCTCGCTGCGCGACGTCTTCGCCCGCGTGGCCGAACGCCGCCGCGGCTGATTTCACTTCATCTGGGGGAAGCCATGTCGACCGAATCCGCCGCCCTGCCCGACTTCGCGCGCAAATGGACGAACCTCGCCGATGCCCGGCTCGGCGCCGACGCGCTGGCGGCCTCGGACGATTTCTTCGCGCCGCGGGCACGGATGCTGAACCCCGCGCCGGCGATCTTCTATCCCGGCAAGTACGACGACCACGGCAAGTGGATGGACGGCTGGGAAACCCGCCGCAAGCGCCACGAGGGCTATGACTGGTGCGTCGTGCGGCTGGGCCGGCCCGGCCAGATCATGGGCGTCGACATCGATACCAGCCATTTCACGGGCAACTACCCGCCGGCGGCGAGCCTGGAGGCTTGCCGCGTCGACGGCGACCCGGACGCCGATACCGCCTGGACCGAGATCCTGCCGTCGGTCGCGCTGGGCCCGTCGGCCCATCACTTCCACGCCATCGCCTCGGACGGCGTGTGGAGCCACGTGCGCCTCAACATCTATCCCGACGGCGGCGTCGCCCGGCTGCGGGTCTATGGCCGCATCGTCAGGGACTGGACCACGGCCGACGAAGGCCTCATCGATCTCGCCGCGCTGGGCAATGGCGGGCGGGCCATCGGCTGGTCGGACGCGCACTACAATACCCCCGCGGTGCTGCTGACCCCGGGCCGGGGCGTCGACATGGGCGACGGCTGGGAAACCCGCCGCCGGCGCGAACCGGGCAACGAATGGTGCGTGATCGCGCTGGGCCTGCCCGGCATCGTCGAGGAAATCGAGGTCGATACCGCCCACTACAAGGGCAACTATCCCGATCGCTGCTCGATCCTGGCCGCCAACGTCACTGCCGGCACCGACCAGTCGGCGATCACCCAGTCGATGTTCTGGCGCACCCTGCTGCCCGAACAGAAGCTGGCGGCCGACACGATCCACCGCTTCAAGGCCGAAATCGCCGATCTCGGCGTCGTCACCCATGTCCGGCTGAACAACATCCCCGACGGCGGCATCAGCCGCCTGCGCGTCCTCGGCCGCCGTCCGTGATCGCGCTGACGCCGGAGCCCCTGACGGCCGAGGCCTTCAAGCCGTTCGGCGACGTCATCGCCATCGACGGCGACAGCTATATCGAGATCAACGAGGGCATGGCCCGCCGCTATCACGACCTCGCCGATGTCGACGTCGCGCTGGAAGGCGGCCGGCCGCTGATCTCGATCTTCCGGGCGCGGCCCTGGTTCCGGCCGATCCGGCTCAGGGTGATGGAACGCCATCCGCTCGGCTCCCAGGCGTTCGTGCCGATGCACGGCGACCCGTTCCTGGTGGTGGTGGCCCCGGCCGGCCCGAGCCCGGCCCCATCGGATCTCCGGGCGTTCGTCACCAACGGGCGCCAGGGCGTCAACTACGCGCGTGGGCTCTGGCATCATCCATTGCTGGCGCTCGACCGTATAGGAGATTTCCTGGTGGTCGACAGAGGTGGTGATGGCCGCAATCTTGATGAGATCGATTATCGCGGCCATGACGTGGCGGTGGTCCTGCCCGAGTGATCACGGCGGATTTATGACCCGCGCCGCTCGCGGGGGATTTACCTTGCGGTTCATCTCGTTATCATCGACCGGCAATGGTAAGCTATTGCCGTGTAATAATTGTTCGCAACGCCTGAGGTCGCTGGCATGACCACGCCAAAGCTTGGGTACCGAGGAATGGGGGGACAGGGATGAGCAGCCCGGCCGGCACCCGCGTGCTGATCCTGGAAGACGACAAGGAACTGTCGCAGGTCGTCTCGGCCTACCTCGAATCGGAAGGCCTGAAGGTCAAGACCGCCACCGCCGTCGAGGCGGCAATGAAGCTGGTGCTGGAATGGAAACCCAGCGCCGTTGTCATCGACATCAACCTCCAGGGCGAGAGCGGCCTTAATCTGGTGCGCCGCCTGCAGGACCGCACCGATATCGGCCTGCTGATCCTGACCGGCCGCGGCGACCCGCTGGACCGCGTGCTGGGGCTGGAGCTCGGCGCCGACGACTACATCGTCAAGCCGGTGCTGCTGCGTGAGTTGCTGGCGCGCATCAATTCAGTGGTGCGCCGGGTCGAGCGCAGCGCGGCCGAAGCCTCGGAAGCCGGCGGCCGCTACGGCTTCGGTACGTTCGAGCTGGATTGCAACGCCCGCATCCTGTCGGATGCGCAGGGCAACGAAATTCCGCTGACCACGGCGGAATACCGGCTGCTGCAGGCCTTCGTCACCCATGCCGGCCGCGTGCTGAACCGTGACCAGCTGCTCGATCTCGCCCGTGGGCGCAAGGCGGCGCATATCGACCGCTCGATCGACATGCTGGTCTCCAAGCTGCGCGCCAAGCTCGAAACCGACCGCGACCATCCGAACCTGATCAAGACGGTGCACGGCTCGGGTTACGTCTTCACATCGGCGGTGAACCGGCTGGCCTGATTCCATCGAGGTCGATTCGGGGCAGCAGCAGGCTGAGCCGGGCTGCCCCGCCGGCCACTTCCTCTCGCACCATCGCCCCGCCCGAGCGCTGGGCAAAGCTCGCCACCGCCGCCAGGCCGTGGTCGTCGACCGAAATGCGCCGGCCGGCACGGGCCGAGAAACTCAACGACAGCATCGCATAGGGCCCGGGAATCACCCACAGCCCGTCGGCGTCCGTCTCGGCCAGCCAGCGCGGCTCGACCGCCAGGGTCAGCCGGCCATGGCCGTCCAGCACCTTGCCGGCATGGCGAATCAGCTGCAGCAGTGCGGCCTCGAGCTGGGTGCGGTCGGCACCGACGGTCACGATCGACCGGCCGCGGCGGTAGAGCACCTCGACATCGTCGCCGATCAGTTCGGGCAGCGTCGGCCCCAGCCCTACCATCAGCTCGTTGAGATCGACCGGCGCGATCGGCGGCAGGCGTTCGCCGGCCAGCAGCTGGCGGACCAGATTGGTGCCGCGATCGGTCGCGCTGGCCACCGCGGTCAGATGCCGGCGCAGTGCCATATCCGGCGGGCTCAGCTTCTGCGCCATCTCGACATTGGCCGAGATGACCATCAGCAGATTGTTGAAGTCGTGCGCCATGTCGGCAGCCAGCCGGCTCAGCGCATCGGCGGTGCGGGCCTGGGCCCGGCGGTATTCGTTGCCGCGCCGGGCGGTAACGTCGACGAAATACCCGGCATAGGCCGGCACCGCGCCGGCCGACGGGTCGGGCACGGCCTGCAGCAGGGCGACACGCACCTCGCCGTCGCGCGGCGCCAGGCGGAATTCACGGCGGAAGGCGATCCCCGCAAGCTGGGCATCGTGCAGGTCGGCCAGCACGCCGTCGATTTCCTCGGGGTGCAGTGCAGCCGTCCAGCCCTCGCCCAGGGCCTGCGCCTCTTCCATGCCCAACAGCACGGTGGCGGCCGGATTCAGCGCGACAAGCTGCAACCCCTGCAGGCGCAGCAGGCCGATGGGCGCCTGCAGGGCAAGCATGCCCGCAGCGTCAGCATCAGCGGCCTTGCGGCGCCGCGGCCGTTTCGTCGTCAGTTGCCGTTCCGTGGACACAGCGCCTCGCGGGGGGCTCGAATTCACGACCGAGGATATAGCGTCATCGCCGACAGCGTCTGTAATTTGAGTGAATTTCGCAGTTTCGTTACAACAGTTTACATTCGGCGGCGGCGGGTCTCGCGATAGAGAATGTAGAGGCCCGAGGCCACCACGATCGCCGTGCCGACCCAGATCCAGCGGTCAGGCACCTCGCCCCAGAAGAAGAAGCCCAACCCCACCGCCCACAGCATCGACGAGTATTCGAACGGCGCGATCACGGCGACCGGCGCCTGCATGAACGCCCGGGTCATGGTGAGCTGCGCGATGCCCCCGATCAGCCCGATGCCGATCAGCACCGGCCAGTCGGCCAGGGTCGGCGTCACCCACAGGAACGGCATCGCCAGCCCGGAGACCACGGCGGAAGAGAAGGTGAAATAGAGCACGATCGTCGCCGGATGCTCGGTCGCGCCGAGCTTGCGGATGACCACGACGACCAGCGCGTAGAGGAACGCGCCGAACACCGCGACACCGGCCGCTACCTCCAGCATGCCGACGCCGGGCCGGGTCATGATCAGCACGCCGACGAAGCCGACCAGCACCGCGGTCCACCGCCGCCAGCCCACCGCTTCGCCCAGCATCGGCACCGACAGCGCGGTCATGAACAGCGGCGCGGAATAGCCGATGGCGATGACGGTGGCGAGTTCGAGCTCGCCATAGGCATAGAAGAAGCAGCACATCGAGATCAGGCCGAACACCGCGCGCAGCGCGTGCCCGATCGGCCGGCGGGTCCGCAACAGCTTCAGCCCGCCCCCGGTGACGATCGGGAACATCACCGGGACCAGCGCGAAGAGGTTGCGGGCGAAGACGAGCTGCAAGGTCGGGTAGCGGCCGGCGAGATGCTTGATCAGCGCATCCATCACCGTGAAGCACAGGACGGCGACGCACATCAGCACAATGCCGCGCAGCGGGTTGCTGCGGGCCTGGCCAGGGTTATCCATGAAACTTCAAAGCTCCCGAGGCGGTCAGGCCCCCTGCGTAGACCGATCCCGCCAGCGATGGCAAGCCACCAGATGGCCCGACCTGTCGTCGACCGCCTCCGGCGGCGGCATCGCGGCTGCGCAAATGTCGACGGCCAGCGGGCAGCGCGTGCGGAACGGGCACCCGGAAGGCGGGTTGAGCGGCGATGGCGGTTCGCCCTTCAGCCCGACGCGCTGCTGGCGCCGGGCCGCCAGCGGATCGGGCGGCGGCACCGCCGCCAGCAAGGCGCGGGTATAGGGATGGCGGGGATCGGCAAACAAGGCTTCACCCGGACCGATCTCGACCACGCGGCCGAGATAGAGGACGAGGATGCGATGGCTCAGATGCCGCACGACGGCGAGATTGTGCGAGATGAACAACAGCGCCACGCCGGTTTCGCGCTGCAGGGTCGCCAGCAGGTTGACGATCTGGGCCTGGATCGAGACGTCCAGGGCCGAGACCGCTTCGTCGCAGACGATCAGCCGCGGCTCGAGGATCATCGCGCGGGCGATGCCGATGCGCTGGCATTGCCCGCCGGAGAATTCATGGGGGTAGCGGTCGAGCGCGCTGTCGTCGAGGCCGACGCGGGCAAGCCAGCGGGCCACCACCGTGCGCATCTCGGCCCCGGTCATCCCGGGGCGGTGGGTCGCCAGCGGCTCGGCCACCGACTGGAACACGGTGGCGCGCGGATCGAGGGCGGCCAGCGGATCCTGGAAGACGATCTGCAGGTCGCGGCGCAGCGGGCGCATCGCCCGTTCGCCCAAGAGCCGCAGATCCTGGCCAAGCCAGACGATCTGCCCGGCCTCGGCCGGAATGAGCCGCAGGATGGCCCGGCCGAGCGTCGACTTGCCCGATCCCGATTCGCCGACCAGCCCGAGCGTCTCGCCGGCGGCAAGATCGAAGGAGACGCCGTCGACGGCGGTCAGCACCCGCTCCGGACCGAACAGGCCGCGGCGCAGGTCGAAGCGCACGGTAAGGTCACGCACCGACAGGATAGGCCGGCTCACGGTGCCACCGCCTTGTAGCAGGCGACCTGGCGCCCGGGCGCGATGGGCCCGAGCGGCGGCGGCACGGCGCGGCAGCCGTCATCGGCCAGCGGGCAGCGCGGGGCGAAGGCGCAGCCCGGCGGCAGGCGCGATGGATCGGGCGGCTGGCCCGGGATGGTGGCGAGCAGATCCCCGCCGGGCCGGTCGACGCGCGGCATCGCGGCGAGCAGCCCCTGGGTGTAGGGATGCAGCGGCCGGCCGAACAGGGCCTCGACCGCGGCGACCTCGACGATGCGGCCGGCATACATCACCGCCACCCGGTCGGCGAGGCCGGCGACGACGCCGAGATCGTGGCTGATCAGCACCTGGGTCAGTTCGGCCTCGCGCTTCAGCTCGGCGAACAGGTCGAGGATCTGGGCCTGGACGGTGACATCGAGCGCCGTGGTCGGCTCGTCGGCCACCAGGATGTCGGGCCGGCCCAGCAGGGCCATGGCGATCGTCGCGCGCTGGCGCATGCCACCGGAGAATTCGTGGGGATGGAGATCGAAGCGCCTGGCGGCGTCGGGAATGCCGACGCGCTCCAGCATCGCGATCGCCGCCCGGCGCGCCCCGCGCCGGTCGGTGCCGTGATGGCGCTCGACCACCTCGGCCAGCTGGCGGCCGATGGTGAGATAGGGGTTCAGGGCCGTCATCGGGTCCTGGAAAACCATGGCGATGCGCCGGCCGCGGATATCGGCGAGCCTGCCCTGCCCCGCCCCGATCAGCTCGGTCTCGCCCAGCCGCGCGCTGCCGGTCACCACGGTGCCGGGCGGCACCAGGCCCAGCACCCCGAGCCACAGCAGGCTCTTGCCCGAACCGGATTCGCCGACCAGGCCGAGGGTCTCGCCCGCGCTCAAGGCCAGGCCGACCTCGCGCACCACGGTGCGCGGGCCCGACAAGGTGGCGAGCGTGACGGTGACGCCGTCGAGGACCAGCCGGTTCATCGCCCGTCCCGCGGATCGAGGGCGTCGCGCAAGGCATCGCCCAGCAGGTTGAGGCACAGCAGGGTCAGCGCCAGGAAGGTGCCGGGCAGCAGCAAGAGCCAGGGCGCCTCCTCGATGTTCTGCGCCCCCTCCGAGATCAGCACGCCCCAGCTGGTCATCGGCTCCTGGACGCCGAGGCCGAGGAAGGAGATGAAGCTTTCGATCAGCATGACCTCGGGGATGGTCAGGGTAAGGAAGACGATCACCGGGCCCAGCACGTTGGGCACGACATGGCGGCGCACGATGGTCAGGCCGGGCACGCCGATGGCGCGCGCCGCCTCGATGAATTCGCGCCGCTTCAGGCTGAGGGTCTGGCCGCGCACGATACGGGCCATGGTCAGCCATTCGACCGCGCCGATGGCGACGAAGATCAGGACGATGTTCCGCCCGAAATAGACCATCAGCAGGATGACGAAGAACATGAACGGCAGGGCATAGAGGATGTCCACGAGGCGCATCATCAGCCCGTCGACCCGGCCGCCGACATAACCCGCGACCGCGCCCCAGGACACCCCGATCACCAGCGACACCAGGCTGGCGATCAGCCCGACCATCAGCGAGATGCGCCCCCCGACCAGCGTGCGCGCCAGAAGGTCGCGGCCGTTCGGATCGGTACCGAACCAGTGGCCGGTCTCCCAATCCGGCCCGGTCAGGATCGAATCCCACGAGACCGCGTCGTAACTGTGCGGGATCACCCAGGGTCCGGCGATGCAGAGCACGACGATCAGCCCGAGGATGCCCATCGCCGCCACGGCCGACGGGTTGCGACGCAGGCGGAACCAGGCCCGGCCGCCCGGGCTGCGCGGCATGACGGCGTCAGTCATAGCGCACCCGGGGATCGAGCCAGCCATAGGCCAGGTCGGCCAGCAGGTTCAGCAGGATGATCAGCACGCCGTAGAACAGGACGATGCCGAGCACCAGGGTGTAGTCCCGGTTCAGCGCGCCCTGCACGAAGTAGCGGCCGAGGCCAGGGATGCCGAAGATCTGCTCGATGACGACCGAGCCGGTCAGGAGCGCCGCGGCAGCCGGCCCGAGATAGGAGACCACGGGCAGCAGGGCGGCCCGCGCGGCATGGCGGGTAAGGATCGCGCCGCCGCGCAGGCCCTTGGCCCGGGCCGTGCGGATATAGGGGCTGCCCAGCACCTCGGCGAGCGAGCCCCGCGTCAGCCGCGCGACATAGGCGATCTTGGGCAGGGCCAGCGCCACCACCGGCAGGACCAGGAATCGAAAGGCGCCGTCTCCCCAGCCGCCGACCGGCAGGAGGCGCAGATAGACCCCGAGCAGCAGGGTCAGGGCCGGGGCTACCACGAAGTTCGGGATGGCGATGCCGGTCATGGCCAGGGTCATGACCGTGCGGTCGACCCAGCCGTTGCGACGCAACGCCGCAACCGCACCGCAGGCGATCCCGGCCACGACGGCCAGGACCAGCGCCGACAGCCCGATGCGCGCAGTGGCCGGCAGCCCGGTCGCGATCAGTTCGGCGACGCGGTAATCCTTGTACTTGAACGAGGGGCCGAGATCGCCGCGGGCGAGATCGCCGAGGTAGCGCAGATACTGCGCCGACAGCGGCGCATCGAGGTTGTAGGCCCGGCGCAGGTTCGCCTCGATCTCGGGCGGCAATTGCCGCTCATCGTCGAACGGCCCGCCGGGAGCGAGCCGCACGAGGAAGAAGGCGATGGTGACGAGCGCGAACAGCGTCGGGATGGCGCCGAGAAGCCGCGCCACGGCATAACGGAACATCGGGACTGGTTACTTCGCGACCGACATCCAGCGGCTGGGATGGAAATCCTGGACATTGTCGACACGCCCCTTGACGTAGGGCTTGACCAGCGCGCGGCTGACATAGTGCCAGATCGGGATGATCGGTACGTCGTTCAGCATCATCACCTCGGCTTCCGCCATCAGCCTGGCGCGTTCGTCGAGATTGCGTTCGGTGGTCGAGCGGCGCAGCAGGTCGTCATAGGCAGGATTGCTGTAGCGGGCGGGGTTCTGCTTGCCGACATCCGATTTGAGCAGTTCCAGGAAGCTCCAGGCATCGTCGTAGTCGCCGATCCAGGCGGCGCGGCGCACGTCGAACTGCATCTCGGCGCCCATGTCGAGATAGACCTTCCACTCCTGATTGACGAGCTTGGCCTTGACGCCCAGCTTTTGTTCCCACATCGCGGCAATCGCGATCGCCACACGCTTGTGCAGGTCGTTGGTATTATAGAGGATCTCGACCTCGAGCGGCTTGCCCGGGCCGTAGCCGGCCTCGGCCAGCAGGGTCTTGGCCATCGCCTCGCGCTCGGCCTGGCTCTTGGCCGCGATGGCAACGGCCGGGTTCTTGTAGTTGCCGGTATTGGGCGGCACCCAGGCATAGGCCGGCAGCTCGCCGGCTTTGGCGACCTTCTCGACGATGGCATCGCGATCGATGGCCAAGGACAGCGCCTGGCGCAGCTTGGCATTGTCCTTGAACGGCGCGCGGGTCAGGTTCAGTGCATAATAATAAGTGCCGAAATATGGCACGATCTTCACCTCGCCGGCCATGTCGCGGCGGGCGGCGGCGATCTGGTCGGGCGGGATCAGGTAGGTGATGTCGAGCTCGCCGGCGCGATAGCGCTTGTATTCGGCCTGGATATCCTCGGTCGGATAATAATAGACGCTGTCCAGCGCCACGTTGGCCGCGTCATGGAAGGTCTTGGACCGGTCGATGCGGATGCGGTCCTGCGGCGTCCATTCGGCCAGGGTGAAGGCGCCGTTGCCGACCAGGTTGCCCGGCCGGGCCCAGCGGTCGCCATGGGTCTCGACCGCCTTGCGGTTGACCGGATAGGACGAATGATGGGCCAGCAGGCCGATCAGATAGGGCGTCGGCCGCTCCAGCGTCACGACCAGCGTGCCCGGGCCATCGGCCTTCACGCCGATCTCGGCGGCATCCTTGATCTCGCCCTTGGAGAATTTCTCGGCATTCTTCAGGGGCCACATCATGAAGGCGTATTTCGAGGCGAAGGCGGGATCGAGCAGCCGGCGCCAGGACCAGACGAAATCGTCGGCCGTCACCGGGCTGCCGTCGGACCATTTGGCATCGGGACGCAGGGTGAAGCGATAGGTCAGCCCGTCTTCCGACACCGTCCAGGACGCGGCCGCGCCAGGAATCAGCTTGCCGTCGGCGGCCTCGGCCACCAGCCCTTCGAACAGATCGCGCTGCAGATTGGCTTCCGGCACGCCGGTCGAGCGCTGCGGATCGAGCGTCTCGGGTTCAGCCCCGTTGCCGCGATGCAGGACGCCGGCGGCCTCGGCCGTGATCGGCAGCAGCGCGATGGCCGTGGCGGCTACCAGATGGCGTAGGGCTGAGGGCAACGGCATTTCATGAGCCTCCTGGCCTGTCGGGAAGCCGGCTCTGTCGGCTTACGGCCGGCTTTCAAGGCAACGATAGACCTGAAAGGGGAGCCGGCGTCAACGCCGCCGGCTCGCCCTGCCGGATCACTTGCGCTGGGCGCGCAGCGGTGCCAGGGCCTCGGCCCAGCGATGCATCTCGTTCAGCATCGTGGTGGCGGAGGTGTCGATCAGCGGATTCGCGGTGAACTTGCGCTCCTGGTCCAGCATGGTCGCGACCATCGGGACGGCGACACCCTCGGTCATCGGCACCATCTTCAGCGTCGAGACCGTGGTCTTGACCATCTGCACGGCACGCAGGCCGCCCGAGACGCCGCCATAGCTGACGAAGCCGGCCGGGGCATAGTTCCACTCCAGGTACACGTAGTTCAGCGCGTTCACCATCGCCGGCGGCGGGCCGTAGTTGTATTCGGGCATGACGAAGACGAAGGCGTCGGCCGACTTGACCGAGGCGGCCCACTTCTTGGTGTGCTCGTGGTGATAGCTCTGCTTGGTCGGATGCTCCGGCTCGTCATAGATCGGCAGGTTGAAGCTGGCGATGTCGACCAGTTCGACGTCGAACTTGCCATGCGCGGCGGCGAAGCCCTGGAACCAGGTCGCGACGGAGGGGCCGACGCGGCCGGGCCGGGTCGAACAGATGATGGTCTGAAGCTTGAGCGCCACCGGAAATCTCCTTGGGGTTGCGAATGCGGCAGTAATCTGCGGCGGAACCCCGACGGCGGCAAGATACCAATCGCCATACCGGCGAGGCCGGGATGGCGAAAGGTATTGATGACTTATGCCTTGGCGATGCGAATCTGCGTCTTCTCGGCGGTGAGATAGCCGACCGCGGCGCCGAAACGGTCCTTGTAGTTGGCCCGCACCAGCGGATCGAGGGTCGGCTGCACCTTGGCGTGCAGCGACTTCGACCAGTCGCCGGGATGCTGGAAGTTCGACATGATGTAGGTCCAGCCGTTCAACTCGTCGACCGCGTGCAGGCCGGTGGATTCGCCGCCCGACGGGATCGACATCAGCCGGGCCAGCTCGCCGGTGTCGACGTTGTAGGCCCACAGGAAGTTGTTCACGTGCGAACCCGAATCCTCGCCGATGAACAGCGTGCGCATCTTCTCGGAGAATTTCAGGTTGTCGGGATTGGCGACCATATCCGCCTTGGCGATGTTGCCGAGTTCGTCGGCCGGGATGTCCTCGCCGATCAGCAGCATGCGCGACTGCACCGGCACCCACTCGCTGGCGATCTCGGCGCCCGCGGTATCCTTCTGGCCGCCGGCCAGGTTATGGGCCATGACGCCGCCGGCAACGAGCGGCTTGTCCAGCGCGATGTTGCTCTCGGCGTTCCAGCCCTTACCGCCCTTGACCATCGAATCGACGATGTTCTGCAGGGCCGAATAGGCCACCTTGTCCTTGATGTTGACGGTGGTGCCTTCCATCTTGGTGAAGCCCATCGAGCCGCCCATCAGATAGGCGTAGCGGTGGGTTTCGAGGAAGGCCGCGGCCTTCTCCATGCCGGGCTTCAGCTTGACCCAGTTGGGTGCGCCGTTGGCGAAGATCTTGGTGAACGAGGCATCGTTCGGATCGGTCTTCGACACCGTCATGATGTCGGCGGGCTTCAGGGTATCGGCAAGCGTCTCGATCTCGGCCGAGGTGGCGTGGCCCAGCTTGATCCACGTCAGCTTGGCGCCGGGCGCCCTGGTGTCCAGCGTGAACCCCTCGCCCAGCTTGGCGACATAGAGCGTGCCGGCCGACAGGTCGCGCTCACGATCGGCGACGAACATGAACAGGCCCGAATTCGTCGCATCGTCACCCATCAGCACGGTGCGATTGTCGGGCATGACCTGCACCAGCTCATGCGAGATGCGGCCCATGTTGTAGTGCTTGGCAACCGTGCCGGTGCCGTCCGGATTGACGGTGATTTCCGGCAGATGGCCGTAGTGATAGGGGTTGGCCTTGGTCTCGTCGCCGTAGAGGTTGCGGCTGAACGCCTTGAAGGTCTTGTTCGTGTCGATGAACGGCGCGTCGGGCTCGTATTCCTCGCTCGACAGATGGGTGTTCCACGGCGACAGGCTGGCGCCGCAGGTGATCCACAGGCCGTGCGCCTTCGAGGTATCGACGTTGAAGTACTTCACCAGGCTGAGCTTGCCGGTCGACTGGTCCTGGTCGAGGGTCAGGATGGCGATCGGCGACGGCAGCGTGCCATAGGCATCGGCGCCCGACTGGTCGGCGGTGGTGTATTCGAACTGGACGACGGCGAAGACCGGCTTGCCCTTGACGCCCGGGACGGAGGCGTTCGGCAGCGCGAGCAGCGAGGTGCCGTCGGGCGAGTCGGAGAACACCTGGCGCTCCTTGCCCGGCACCGACCTGTCGATGATCGGCTTGTTCTCGATGTCGACATAGCCGCCGGCCAGGATCGTGCCGCCCTTGCCGTCCGGCACCATGTCGCCGGTGATGAAGAACGGCTGGTAGGCCAGCTTGAAATCGTGGGTCGACTTGTCTCTCAAGGTGATGGTCAGGGTCGAGCCGACCGAGGTCGTGGCCATCGCCGCGGCATCGGCCAACGTCGGTGCCGCCATGCCGGTGAACCTGGCCGAGACGAACTCGGCCGAGGTGGCGGCGGCGGCCTCGTGGGCCAGCAGTGCCGCGGCGCTCGATGCGGCCAGCGGCAGCATGGGCGCGCCGCCGAGGAATTTCAGGGCATGGCGACGGGAGAGTACCGGCATGACGTTGTCCATCCGTGTAGGGGAGTGCGGGGCCGTGTTCGGCCTTCCCTACAAGGGCTGAATGACAGGTCGATGACGGATCGGCGCCGCTTTTGTTACGCCGGCGGATGCAGCGTCAGGCAGGCAAGAAACCCTGCCGGCCAGGGTGTGGACGCCCCGCGCCCGCGGCGGAGATTACCGGTCAGGAGATGGGTATGGGGTCCCAGCGGCGAGGTCCCGCCCGGCGCCGGGATCGGCTGATAAACCTCGATGCGGCCGGCCCGCGAGCAAAACACGCGATGCGGGCTCAAGCCCGCCAGGCGGGGCAGCAGCGGGTTCTTGCCGGCGATCAGCGACCGGCCGGCGCCACCGCGCAGGGCGGCAAGCGTTTCCGGATCGGCGGTGCGCACGCAGGCATCGACATGCGGCAGATCGAGGCCGAGATCGAACAGCACGGCCGCGCGGTCCTCCGGTCGCAAGGCTTCGCGGTCGGGGCCGAGTTCGGTCAATACGGCACGCCGGGCCAGGGCGGCCGCGTCGTCGGGCAGGCACAGCGCGACCTCGCCGCCTCCACCGCGCCAGGCCGCGATACCGTCGGGCGCCTCGACGCGGATCGCGCCGAGCGCGGTAACGG
>JAEYTW010000495.1 GCA_023433835.1 Pseudomonadota bacterium
GTCGCGGACTCGCCGATGGCGGTCGCGACCCTGCTGGCGGAGCTGATGTCATGATCGCGTTCAGCCGGCTGCTCGACCTGATCGACCGCGTCGCGCTGTTCGCCGCCTCGCTGACTTTCCTCGCCATGATGGGGGTGACGGTGGTCGACGTCGTCATGCGCTATGCCCTCAACGCGCCGCTGACCTGGTCGTTCGAGCTGATCGGCACCTATCTGATGGCCGCGGCCTTCTTCCTTGCCGTCTCGGCCACCCAGGCGAAGAAGCAGCACGTCAACGTCGACGTCATCGCGCAGCTGCTGCCGCCGCGCCTGCGCGCGGCGGCGCTGGTCGTGGCCGGCATCTTCGTCATCGTCATGTTCGCGCTGATCTGGTGGGCGGGGGCGGCAAGCTTCTGGGAAGCCTGGCGCGACGGCCTCGCCTCGGACGGCGCCATCGCCTGGCCGCTGTGGCCGGTCTACCTGCTGGTGCCGCTGGGGCTGACCCCGCTGCTCGGCCGGCTGGCCCTCGAACTCGTGGCCGAATGCCGCCGCGCCATGGGTGCCGCATGATCGCCACGACCATCATCGTCCTGCTGCTGTTGCTGCTGGCGATCGGCCTGCCCGTAGCCTACGCGATGGGCGTGGCGGGCATGATCGGCCTCTACCTGATCGGCGGCTTCTCGACCGTCATGGGCATCCTGTCGACCACGCCGCTGACCTCGGTCTCGACCTACGAACTCCTGTCGATCCCGATGTTCATCCTGATGGCCGAGATCGTCATCGTCAGCCGCATCGCCGACGAACTGTTCGACACCATGGTCGTCTGGGTCGGCCGGCTGCCGGGCGGGCTTGCCGTCGCCACCGCGCTTGCCGGGGCGGGATTCGGCGCGATCTCCGGCTCGTCGACCGCCGGCGCCGCGACGCTCGCCTCGACCTCGCTGCCGGCGATGCTGCGCCATGGCTACGAGCGCAACCTGGCCAACGGCGTGGTCGCAATCTCCGGCACGCTCGCCATGCTGATCCCGCCGTCGATGGCGGCGATCCTCTACGCGCTGGTCGCTGGCGAAAGCGTCTCGGCGATGCTGATCGCCGGCATCGTGCCGGGCATCCTGGTGACGCTGACCATCGCCGCCACCGTCGTCATCCTGGTGCTGATGGATCAGCGCCGCGCCCCGCCGGGCCGGCGCTATTCGTGGGCCGAGAAGATTTCTTCGCTGCGCGTCACCGGGTCGATGGCGATCCTGATGCTGCTGGTCACCGGCGTGATCTATCTCGGCGTCGCCACGCCGACCGAGGCCGCCTGCCTCGGCGCCGCCGGCGCGCTCGCCATTGCCGTGGTCCGCCGCAAGATGACCTGGGCGGCGCTGTTCACCGCGCTGCAGGGCGCCGCCCGCACCTCGGCGATGATCGCGATGATCATCGTCGGCGCCCATATCTTCAGCTATTGCCTGACCATCACCCAGACGACGCAGGGTTTCGTCTCGCTGATCGCCGGGCTCGACGTGCCGCCCTATGTGATCATCGCCATCATCATCCTGATGTACCTGGTGCTCGGCTGCTTCCTCGACCAGGTGGCGATCCTGATCCTGACCGTGCCGATCCTGGTGCCGGTGATCAAGGCGCTGGGGTATGACGGCGTCTGGTTCGGCATCATCGTCATCCTGACCGCCGAGGTCGGGCTGGTCACGCCCCCGGTCGGCATGAACGTCTTCGTCGTCGCCCGCTATACCGGCCGGCCCGTCGGCGAAGTCTTCGCCGGCGTCACCCCGCATGTCATCGCCCATATCCTGCTGATCGCGCTGCTCGCAGCCTTCCCGGCCATCGTGCTGTGGCTGCCGGCGACGATGGCCAATTGAGGGAGGAAACAATGATGAAAACAGTGGCTCTCGGCCTGGCCTTCGCCTGCGTGGCCCTGCCCGCCTCGGCGCAGGTGACGCTCAAGCTCGCCGATTCATTTCCCACGTCGCACTACATCTCGGTCCATGCCGCCCGGAAGTTCATGGACGAGGCGACGAAGAATGCGAACGGCGCGCTGAAGTTCGAGTACTACCCGACCGAACAGCTCGGCAAGGCCAAGGATTTCCTGCAGCTGACCACGGCCGGGGTGATGGACATCGCCTATATCGTGCCCTCCTACGTCTCCGAGAAGATGCCGCTGTCGGCGGTGGGCGAGCTGCCCGGGATGTTCGCGACGGCCTGCCAGGGATCGGCCGCCTACTGGGCGCTGAGCCGCGACGGCATCCTCTACGATCGCGAATTCAAGCCGAACGGCGTCAAGCCGCTGATGGCCTTCGCGATCTCGCCCTACCAGGTCTCGACCCGCGGCGCGGCCCTGGCCAGGTTCGACGATCTCAAGGGCCTGAAGATCCGCGCCGCCGGCGGCGCCTTCGACCTGACCTTGCGCACGCTGGGCGCCGTGCCGATCCGGCTGGCCGCGCCCGACGTCCGCGAATCGCTGTTGCGCGGCACGATCGACGGCACGGTCGGCCCGGCCGGCTCGATGAAACCCTACGACCTGCTGACGGTCGTCAAGAACACCACGGTGGGCGCCAGCTTCGGCGGGCTGGTCGTGACCTATTCGATCAGCCTGAAGAAATGGCAGACCCTGTCGCCCGACATCCAGAAGGCGCTGGCCGAAGCCGGCGAGGCGACGGTCAGGTCGTTCTGCAAGGTGTCGGACGACCAGGAGGAAGAGGCGGTCAGGGAATTCGAGGCGGCCGGCGGCAAGGCCTGGCGGCTGAACGATGCCGAGCGCGCCGACCTCGCCCATCGGCTGGAACCGGTGACCGGCGACTGGGCCAGGCGCCTCGACGAGCGCAAGCTGCCGGGCACCGAGGTGCTGAAGGCATTCCAGGCCGCGGCCAAGCAGGGTTGAAGGAGACGACGATGACGACCGACCAGGAAGTGCTGACCGAGATCCGCGACCACGTGATGTGGCTGACCATCAACCGCGCGGCGCGGCGCAATGCCATGTCGGCCGGCGTGCTGGAAGGCCTGACTGCCGGCGTGCGTCACGCCGCCGCCAACGCCGAAATCCGGGCCATCGTGCTGACCGGCGCCGGCGAGAAGGCGTTCTGCGCCGGCGCCCCCC
>JAEYTW010000499.1 GCA_023433835.1 Pseudomonadota bacterium
CCGGGGGTGCGCCCCCAATGTCTCCGCGCGGGGGGGCGCCCGCGGCTCCGCCGCGCTGATGGGCATCAATGTCGGCCGCTCGACCGTGCTGATCTACATGCTGTCGAGCCTGCTGGCCGGCCTCTCCGGCATCGTCTTCTCGCTCTACACCTCCTCGGGCTATTCCCTGTCGGCCGTCGGGGTCGAGCTCGATGCCATCGCCGCCGCCGTGATCGGCGGCACGCTGCTGTCGGGCGGCTACGGCTTCGTCCTCGGCACCTTCGTCGGCGTGCTGATCCAGGGCCTGATCCAGACCTACATCAGCTTCGACGGCTCGCTGTCCAGCTGGTGGGCCAAGATCGCCACCGGGCTCTTGCTGTTCGCCTTCATCGGCTTCCAGCAGGCGACCGTGCACATGGCCCGGCGCGGCCGGCTGCAGCCCGCCGGAGGAACCTGAGCATGAGCGCCAATATCGTCTCCATCCCCGCAAGGCGCGGCCATTCCAACCATGCCGAGGTGGCGCGCACCATCGCCATCGACATCATCAAGGGCCGCTACGTCGAGGGGGCCAAGCTGCCCGGCGAGCCCGAACTGCTGGTGCTGTTCGGCGTCTCGCGCCCCGTGCTGCGCGAAAGCGTCAAGACGCTGGTGGCCAAGGGCCTGTTGTCGACCAAGGCGCGGGTCGGCACCGTGGTGCGCGACCGCGCCATGTGGAACATGTTCGACCCCGACGTGATGGCCTGGCATCTCGATGCCGGCATCGACAAGCGCTTCCTGCGCGACCTCGCCGATATCCGCCTGGCGGTCGAGCCGCGCGCCGCGGCGCTGGCGGCCGAGCGGCGGACGGATGCCGACCTCGCCCAGATGCAGGCCGCGATCCGGCAGATGCACCAGGCGGTGAAGGGCGAGGGCGCGGGGTTCGCCGATGCCGATCTGCGCCTGCATCTGCTGGTCGCCAAGGCTTCCGGCAACCAGTTCATGCGCTCGATCGGCGCCGTCATCGAGGCGGCCTTGCGCGCCTCCTTCGTGCTGAGCGAGCCGGTCGACGACCGTGATTACCAGATCACCGTCGCCGCCCACGAACGCATCGTCGAATGCATCGCCGACCGCGATGCGGAAGCCGCCTCGGCGGCGATGACCAACGTCATTTTCAACGGTTTGCGCCGCCACGGCGCGGTGGGTTGAGGGTTATGTCTAAGAAACCGCTGCGCAGCCAGGCCTGGTTCGGCCGCCAGGACAAGATGGGGTTCTATTACCGCTCGTTCCTCAAGAACAGCGGCTTTCCCCAGGACCGGTTCGACGGCCGGCCGGTGATCGGCATCTGCAATACCTGGTCCGAGCTGACGCCGTGCAACGCCCATTTCCGCACGATCGCCGAGCATGTGCGGGCCGGCGTGCTCGATGCCGGCGGCTTCCCGCTGGAATTCCCGGTCTCCTCGCTGGGCGAGGTGACGATGCGGCCGACGGCGATGCTGTTCCGCAACCTCGCCTCAATGGATGTCGAGGAAGCGATCCGCGCGCACCCGTTGGATGGCGTGGTGCTGTTGATGGGCTGCGACAAGACCACGCCGGCACTTCTGATGGGCGCGGCCTCGGCCGACCTGCCGGCGATCGGCGTTTCCGGCGGGCCGCAGCTGCGCGGGGTCTATCGCGGCCAGATCATCGGCTCGGGCACCAACATCATCTCGATGAGCGAGCAGTTGCGCGCCGGCGACATCACGCTCGCCGAATTCCACGAGGCCGAGGCCGGCATGAACCGCTCGGCCGGCAGCTGCATGACCATGGGCACGGCGTCGACCATGGCGTCGATGGTCGAGGCGCTGGGCCTCGGCCTGCCCGAGAATGCCGCGATCCCGGCAGCCGACGCCCGCCGCAACCTGCTGGCCCGCATGGCGGGTCGGCGCATCGTCGACATGGTCGGGGAAGACCTGAAGCCTTCCGATATCCTGACCCCGCAAGCCTTCGAGAATGCGATCCGGACGCTCGCCGCCATCGGCGGCTCGACCAACGCGGTCGTGCATCTCCTGGCCATCGCCGGCCGCATCGGGGTCGAGCTCGGCCTGGCCGATTTCGACCGGCTGGGCCGCGACCTGCCCTGCCTGGTCGACCTGATGCCGTCGGGCCGCTTTCTGATGGAGGATTTCTACTACGCCGGCGGTCTGCCCGCCGTATTGCGCGCCCTGGGCGAACGCGGCCTGCTGCATCGCGAGGCGATGACGGTCAACGGCCGCACGATCTGGGAGAACGTCGCGGCCGCGCCGTGCTGGAACGACGAGGTGATCACGCCGTTCGAGGCGCCGTTCAAGCCCGATGCCGGCATGGCGATCCTGACCGGCAACCTGGCGCCGTCGGGCGCCGTCATCAAGCCGTCGGCGGCATCGCCCGAGCTGATGAAGCATACAGGGCGCGCGGTGGTGTTCGAATCGGTCGAGGAGATGCATCACGCCGTCAACGACGACGATCTCGACATCGATGCCGCCTGCATCATGGTGCTGAAGAATTGCGGGCCGAAGGGATATCCCGGCATGGCCGAGGTCGGCAACATGCCGCTGCCGGCCAAGCTGCTGCGCCAGGGCGTGCGCGACATGATCCGCATCTCGGACGCGCGGATGTCGGGCACCGCCTACGGCACCGTGGTGCTGCACGTGGCGCCGGAGGCCGCGATCGGCGGCCCGCTGGCCCTGGTGCGCACGGGCGACATGATCACGCTGGACGTACCCGGCCGGTCGCTACATCTGCATGTCGACGAGGCCGAACTGGCCGCGCGCCGCGCCGCCTGGACGGCCCCGGCGCCGCCGGCCGAGCGCGGCTATCAGCGGCTCTACGTCGACCACGTGCTGCAGGCCGATCGCGGCGCCGATTTCGATTTCCTGGTCGGGCGCTCCGGTTCGCCGGTGCCGCGCGACAATCATTAGAGGTGACGCACATGACCGCTCCCTACAAGGGTGTCTTCCCCGTGGTGCCGACCGTGTTCGATGCCGACGGGCGGCTCGACCTCGAGGGGCAGAAGCGCGCCGTCGATTTCATGATCGACGCGGGTTCGCACGGCCTCTGCATCCTCGCCAACTTTTCCGAACAGTTCGTGCTGACCGACGACGAGCGCGAGACGGTGATGGCCGCGGTGCTGACGCATGTCGGCGGCCGCGTGCCGGTCATCGTCACGACGACGCATTTCTCGACCTTCGTCTGCGCCGAGCGGTCGCGGCGCGCCCAGGACATGGGGGCGGCGATGGTGATGATCATGCCGCCCTATCACGGCGCCACCTTCCGGGTGCCGGAGGCGGCGATCTACGATTTCTACCGCGCCATCTCGGATGCGATCTCGATTCCGATCATGGTGCAGGATGCGCCGGTCGCCGGCACGCCGCTGTCGGTACCGTTCCTGGCCCGGATGGCGAAGGAGATCGGGAACCTCGCCTATTTCAAGATCGAGGTGCCGCAGGCCGCGGCCAAACTGCGTGCGCTGATCGAGGCCGGCGGCGACGCGATCGTCGGCCCCTGGGACGGCGAGGAGGCGATCACCCTGATGGCCGATCTCGATGCCGGCGCGACCGGCGCGATGACCGGCGGCGGCTATCCCGACGGCATTCGCCAGATCGTCGACCCCTATTTCGCCGGCCGCCGCGACGAGGCGATCGACGCCTATCAGCGCTGGCTGCCGCTGATCAACTACGAGAACCGGCAATGCGGCCTGGCCGCGTGCAAGGCGCTGATGAAGGAAGGCGGCGTCATTGCCCACGAAACCCTGCGCGCCCCGCTGCCGCCGATGCACCCGGCGACGCGTGCCGGGCTGATCGAGATCGCCCGTCGCCTCGATCCCGTAGTGCTGCGCTGGGGGCGCTGAAACGGGCATTTTCTTCTATGTCCTGAGGCATGTTTTTGCCGTTTGAGGGATGACACGGCCGCGGCCGCCCCGAACACTCGGCAGTGATCAGATCGGAGGTTCCGGTACCCGTTGCCGGAACCTCCCGTCTCATGGTGGGAAAGCTAGAGCATCCCGCGTCCTCTTGGACGCGGATAAGATGCTCTAAGTTTTTGAGATAGATCAAATTATCCACGTCAAATCGATTCCGATTTGACGTGGTTTGATCTAATGCGCGGGATCACCGCCAACGCGATTGGCCCCATTGTTGGGCCTTTCCCCCGTCCCGTGCGTCCATGACGCCCTGCGCCAAGATATTTCGCAGCAGGTTCGTCATATGGTTGTGGCGGCGGACCCCTTTAGCTCGTTAGTATCCAGAAACGAATCGTTCGATAGTCGTAATTGGTTGAATCTCCACGGCGGGTTTCATCATCCGGGTCCATGCCGTTCGATGCCGCCGACCATTTCCTCGTGCACGCAGGCTTCCGCCAACACAGCAGCAGGTCAGATCATGCATTTTCGTGCCGAAGTGCCCGCCGAACTCAGAAATTTTCATATCTGCAGCTGGTTCTCAGCCCCGCGCCGCTTCCTGGTTTGCGGTAATCCTGCCGCCGACGCGCACACATGGGGAGCGGTTTCTTCGTCGGAAAAGATACGCAGCACATGGTGCCTGAAACCGGTGACCAGCCATTTGCTTGGCGCGCGCCTCTGGGGCATCTGTTGCGACATTCAATTCAAGATTACGGACAAGACAGGCAAGCAGGTCGACAAGAAATGTACTGCCTATCTGGCGATCAAGGATTACGGGAGCGGTAACTTCGGTGTCTATTGGAAAGAACATGGCGGGGAGAACTGGCAGCACGATGCCGAATGCCTGTGGTGGCTGCATCCCGGCCATGCGGTGTCGCAGGAGGGGCCGCAGAAACTTGCGCTGCAGCTGCGCCACGCATTTCACGCGATGACCTTGTGCGGCCGCAAGGACGGTTCCCTGTTCGCGGCCAAGCAAGCTAAATATTGGGAAAATGAGACCGACTGGGTTTATTTCATGGCGTTCGGGACGGATGCCGCCGGCAGCCCGGATACTTCGCCCGACGACAACAAGGTCGCCCCCACCCAAGTCGCCTACCGCCTCAATGCGCAAAACGATGCGGAAGTGCGCCGCTATTTCGACGCCGACGTTCCGCCCGACGCGAAGGACGTCAATCACAACTTCAAGGTGTTCCGTGTTCCGATGCGCGGACTGATCCCGGCGCTTCACCCCAATGGCTGGCGGTATGACTTTCTCGCCGGAGAGGCGGGCAATCATACGCCCAATGCATGGCGACTGCACGCCATCGCCGAGCGGCTGAAGCGCCCCGGCACGCAGCATCTGTTTATCTACATCCACGGCGTCGGTACCGATTTCGGTCCGTTCAATGAATATCTGGCGCGCTGGCAGGCAGTGGCCGACATGGCGACCCCGCAGTTGATGACTTACTATCACGCCGCCACGCGCCAACTCTCCAACGTGACCGTTCTGGGATACGATTGGGACTCGCAGGAAATGGGCACGATGCTCGAGAACCTGCTGCATCCCGGATTGACGATGCCGGCCAAGACCTTCGCGGAGGGCCGGCTGCTGCAGGATCTGCTCGACGTCAAGCGCCGTCTGGGCCCCAAGAGCGAGCTTTGCATCCATCTGGTCGGCCACAGCATGGGCTCGCAGGTGCTGCTCTATCTCTATCCTGCGTTGCGGAAGGAGTGGTCGGTTCATTCGATGATGTTCCTGCAGGGATTTGCCTCATCGACAGCATTTTCGGCAAGCACGCAGAAGAACGTGCCGCAGTCGCAAAGCCGTGATGGCCTGCTTGACGAGTACAATCTGGTCCCGCCCGCTGATGGGGACCGCTTTGTCAACGAATCGGTCGATCACATGAATGCGCAGGGCGGCACGCTTCGGGGCGTGGCCATGCTTCTCAAAAAGTTCAATCTCGCCAACGTCGTCAAGCGGACCGACTTTTATTCGCCGAATTTGCAAAATATCGTCGCCACTACCACGCCGGATATCTGGTCGGACTATCAGGTGGCGGCCGGCGAGATGACCGCCTATTCCGCCAGCGGCGTTCTGGGCGTGCGCGGGTTCGTGACACCGGGAACCAAGGGGCACACGCTGCATTTCCTCCATGAGGATAAAATCTTCGGTGGCGAGAAAAGCTACACTTTCGACGGCACCGGCGAACACGGCTTCCACAATCTGGGCAGCAACGGTCTGATCACCGACCATGACGACTTCAAGAGCATGGCGCTCGCCTTGGCGCATATGCGCGCCGCGGGCCTGATCGGAGCGCAACCCTGGTCGCCGCCACCGCTGGAACAATTCGTCACGCAGGGTGCGAAGGTTCGCATCAACGACCGGAATGCGGCGCGGTGGATGACCGACAACCGCGATCTGCTCGCGAAACGCCGGCTGCGGGACATCTGCATGCCCGGCTCGCACGACGCCGGAACCGGCATCGTGCGGCATCGCATCGCTCCGGCCGACAAGAGGGAGCTGCGCAAGCTGTTGCAGGACCAGCTTGCTTCGAAGCTGAAAAGCTATCTGCCGGTGCAATGGCGCAACTATGGGATCGCGGGCCTCGTGCTGGCGGCGGTTCCTTCGATCCAGGCGACGATCGCCGGGCTGTTGGAAAAGCTCAGCCGTACCCAAACCTACGAGATTGCGGGGCAGCTTGAGCGCGGCTGCCGCTATTTCGACCTGCGCCCGGCGATTTCCGCGGAGGTAACCACGCCGTCGCCCAGCGGAGATCGCCGCGTAAGCGAGTTCCACCTTGCTCATGGCGATCGCGTGAAAATCGGTGACACCGACCTCGGCCATCTCGGCGTCTTCGGCGAACGGCTGGAAGATGCGTTGTCCGCGGTGAAGGCCTTCGTCGATGATCCGTCACGCACGCATGAACTGGTGATCCTCAATTTCTCCCATGCGCTCGACTGGTCGGCGAGCCGCAAGGCCAGCGCTAACTTCACCAAGGAACAGGTCGCGAATCTGTGGCGGATGATTTCCACCGTCCTCGGCGACAGGCTGATCAATGATCTGCCGGCCGACGCGCGTCTCGACCTACTCAACATCGAACAATTGCTGAGCGGGAAGAGCCGCGTCCTGTGCCTGTTCGACCACTATTTCCGTGGGCCGGGGGACAATTCCTGGCGGGCGCCCGGCATGTATTTCTATGTCGACATGTGGTCCGGTGAATCGCTGGGCTGTGACCCGCAGGAAGAACGGCGCCTGGCTGAAAAGAAGCTCAACATGCGGCTGCTCGACAGCTATGCGGATTCTCGCAATCCGGCACGCGTGATCGAAGACCAGATGATGAAGCTGCGCCGGTTCCGCCAGATGGGCGGCGACGCCACCTTCCTGCTGTCGTGGACGCGGACGCTCAAGCCCAATCTGGCGCTTGGCGACATGCAGGGCGTGATCGACGTCGCGCGCACGTTCAACCCGCTGCTGCGGCCGGTCGTGGAATGGTGGATCCGGCTGCAATTTATCGATCACGCCTATCGTCCGGGTGTGGTGTTCGTCGACGATTTCGGTGCGAGCAAGGAGTATCAAATTCTGGAGACGGTCGAGTTGCTGAACAATTTGCGTTGATGCCGGTGCGTCCGGCTTGTTCGCCGAAATGCGGCACTCACTCCGGATTGATCAGCTCTCCAGCGATAGGAGTCGTTCCGGTGTCGTTGGTGGTACCGGATGGCACATGAATTTTTACGCGGCAACAGCGGGATAACAAGGCCGCCACGCTCCGGAACACGCTGGCCGTCGTTGTGGCTGTCGGCTTTGTCCCCGCCGAGCAATCCCGTTGACAGCTTTCCGCACAGCGATCAGTGAGGAAGTTCCGGCACCTGTTGCCGAAGCCTCCGATCTCATGGCGGGAAAGCCGATGCGTGCCTGGGCCCTGTCGGCCGTCTTCATCCTGTGCTGGACCGTTATCGCCCGCATCGCGCCGGGCGAGGAGGGGCGCAGCGCGCTGACCGTCTGGAACCTGGCCACCGCCTTCCTGGTCTCGGGGCTGTTGTTCGGCGGGTGGCGCGCCTGGGCGCTGGCGGTGCTGGTCAACGGCGTGACGGCGTTGATCGCAGGCTCGGCCCCGGCTGTCGCGGTGGGGGCCGTCGTCCCGACGGTCTATCTGGCCGCGACCTGGGGGCTCCGCCACCGCATCACCTCGGCCGAGGCCGAGGGCGTCGTCGGCGGCATGCTGGCGGTCGCCGCCGCGGCGCTTGCCGCCACCCTCCTGCGGGAACTGGTGCAGATCGGCCTGGGCCTGACCTACGTGCTGTCCGGGCCGAAGGCGCTGGTGTCGGTGGCGCTGGGCGACGTCGTCGCCATCCTGTCGATCTGCCCGGCCGTCGTGCTGGCCCTGGTGGCGCGGCTGCGGCACGAGGCGCGGGATGGCATCGCGGTGCTGGCCCCCGGACGGTGCGTCCTGGCGATCGCGATGGCGGCCGTGCTGGTGGCGGCGGCGGTTCTGGTCATCGCCAGCGATCTCGACGACGATCCCTGGTATCTGTTCTTCATCCCGCTGATCTACGGGGCGCTGGTCTTCGGCCTGGTCGGCGGGGCGCTGACAGTGCTGGCGGTGAATACCGCGATCGTCGTGATGATGGGCAACGCGCTGCTCTATGAATCCCAGCTCAGCATCGAGGTCAGCATGCTGTGCTTTGCCGCCATGGGCCTGCTGCTGGGTGCCGTCACCGGCGCGCAGCGGCGCGCGACGCGGCGGGTGCGCGAACTGAATGCCGGGCTGGAGGCGACGGTCGAGACCCGCACGGCGCAATTGCGCGCCTCCGAACAGGCGGCGCAGCTGGCCCTGACGATGAAGCAGCGTTTCATCAGCGCGGCCAGCCACGACCTGCGCCAGCCGCTGGCGGCCTTGTCGCTGACGCTCGATTCCATTCTGCGCCGCGGCAAGCTCGATCCGGCCGACGACCAGGCGATCGAGCTGAAGGGGGCGGTTTCCACGCTGATCGGCGCCCTCGATACCGTGCTCGACCTGTCGCGCTACGAGGCCGGTGCCGCGCGGGCCGCGCTGCACCCGGTCAGCGTGGCCGAGCTGATCGAGTCGCTGCACAACGATTACCGCACCATCGCCCGCCATAAGGGCCTCGCCTTCACCGTGGCGCCGACCGACGCCTGGATCGCCAGCGACCTGACGCTCGCCCGGCGGGCGATCGGCAATCTGGTCGACAATGCGCTGCGCTATACGGCGGCGGGCGTGGT
>JAEYTW010000541.1 GCA_023433835.1 Pseudomonadota bacterium
CGGCCGGCGCCGCCGGCGCCCAGCACCAGGGCAGGACCGGCGGCGAAATCGAAACCGGGCAGCGACTGGCGCAGGTTCTCGATGAAGCCGTAGCCGTCGGTATTGTGGCCGAGGAGGCGGCCGTCGGCCTCGACGATCACGGTATTGATCGCGCCGATGCGGCGGGCGGTATCCGAGATGCGATCGACCAGGCCGAACACCGCTTCCTTATGCGGGATCGTCACGTTGCAGCCGCGCCAGCCGGTATCGGCCAGCCGGCGGATGAAGCCCGACAACGCCTCGGGCTCGACCGCCACGGCGTCATAGCGGCCGTTGATGCCGTAGGTCTTCAGCCAATGGCCGTGCAGCCGGGGTGACCGCGAATGGCCGATCGGCCAGCCGATCACGCCGGCCTGGAGGATATCGCTCATCGCGGCAGGACCCGATGGTTGCGCAACAGTTCGAGCAACGGCAACAGCGGCAGGCCGAGGATGCAGAAATAGTCGCCGGCAATGCGGGAGAACAACTGGGCGCCGAGGCCTTCGATCTGGTAGCCGCCGACCGAGGTGGTGACGGCATCGCCGGCCTGGTCGAGATAACGATCGACGAAGGCGTCGCCGAACGGCCGCATGGTCAGCCGCGCCGCCTCGCGATGGCGCCAGATCGCCGACCCGTCCTTGGCGACGACGACGACCGAGTCCAGCACATGCTGCCGCCCGGCCAGCGCCAGCAGTTGTTCGCGCGCGGCGGCCCGGTCAGCCGGCTTGTCGAACCAGCGCCCCTCGCAGGACAGCATCTGGTCGGCGCCGATCACCAGCGCGCCCGGCGCGTTGTAGGAGCGCTTCAAGGCCTTCAACTCGGCCAGCGCCTCGGCGCAGTCGGCGGCCGCGGCACCATCGGCCTGCATCGAATGCTTGATCTCGGATTCGTCGACCGCCGAGGGCGCCACGGTGAACGGCACGCCGGCGCGCTCGAGCAGGGCGGCGCGGGTCGCGCTGCCCGAGGCCAGCACGACGGGGGGTATCGGTTCGCTCATCGGTCGTTGCCCTGGCGCTGCGACAGCAGGTTGAGGATCGCCGCGGCCGTCTCCTCGATCGAGCGGCGCGAGACGTCGATCACGTGCCAGCCGTTGTCGTTGTAGAGGCGCCGGGCCTTGATGATTTCCTCGCGCACCGCATCCGGGTCGACATAGGAAGTCTCGGAATTCTGGTTCAGCGAGGCCAGCCGGTTCATGCGGATCTGGATCAGCCGCTCCGGATTGGTGGTCAGCCCGACCACCAGCGGCTTGCGGATCTCGAACAATTGCGGCGGCAACTCGACCCCCGGGATGACCGGGATGTTGACGACCTTCACCCCGCGATTGGCCAGATAGATCGAGGTCGGCGTCTTCGACGTGCGCGAGACGCCCAGCAGGATCAGGTCGGCGGTATCGAGGTCTTCGGGCACCTGGCCGTCGTCATGGGCCAGCGTGTAGTTCATCGCGTCGATGCGCTTGAAATACTCGGCATCCAGTTCGTGCTGGCGCCCGGGCAGGCCCTGCGCCTGCTGGCCGAGGAACAGCGACAGGGCCTGGATGACGGGGTCGAGCACCGCGACGCAGGGCACGCCGATCTTGCGGCAGCTGTCGACCAGCATCTCGCGCAACTCGGGATCGACCACCGTATAGAGCACGATGCCGCGGGTGGCGGCGATCGCCTGGATCACCCGTTCCATCACCCCCGGCGTGCGCACCAGGGCCCAGCTGTGTTCGCGCTGTTCGGCGGCGGCGTTGGTGAACTGGACGATCGCGGCACGCGCCACGGCCTTCAGCGTCTCGCCGGTCGAGTCCGACACCAGATGCAGGTGGAACGCGGTCATCCCCTGCTTAAAGCAAATCCCGGGGCTGTGGAAAAGGTGGAAACACGGGGATGAACCCCGAGTCGGCCCGGGGCTGCGGTTTTTTTACGCCCGTCGTCCCCGGGTTGGTGCGACCGGTCGCCACGTTGCGGATATCCTGGCGGTCTGGTTGTGAATCCTGTGGAAAAAGACAGGCCGGTGACTATCCCCGTCATCCACAGGATTCACACCTGCGTAAACCGGACGAGTCGCCTGCTTTATCCGCAGCCGTTTTCCTCTCCCGGAAAACCGGGGATAAATGTCCGGGGAGTCGACAAAACCGGGATTGGCGTTAATCCACAGGATTCAGCGGCCCAAGCACAACTACAGGAATCCCTTACTCTTCGACTCCCATATGGTTTAGGTAAGCCAGCCGCCTGCATGGAGTTCCCGCGTGACCACCAGAAAACTGACCCGCGTCCTGAATGGGGAAAGCGTCTGGCCACCGCCGGTATGGCTGATGCGCCAGGCCGGCCGTTACCTGCCGGAGTACCGGGCGGTCAGGGCCAGGGCGAAAGGCTTTCTCGATCTCTGCTACACCCCGGACTACGCGGTCGAGGTGACGCTGCAGCCGATCCGCCGCTACGGCTTCGACGCCGCGATCCTGTTCGCCGACATCCTGCTGGTGCCGGACGCGCTGGGCCAGCAAGTGGCATTCAAGGAAGGCGAGGGGCCGGTGCTGACGCCGGTGCGGACCGACACCGACCTCGACCGGCTGGGCCAGCGCGACATCCACGCTCATCTGGCGCCGGTCTACGAGACGGTGCGGCGCCTGCGCGCCGAACTGCCCGCCGAGACGGCGCTGATCGGTTTCGCCGGCGCGCCCTGGACGGTCGCGACCTACATGGTCGAGGGCCGCGGCGGCACCGACCATGAGAACGTCAAGGCCTGGGCCTACAAGGATCCCGCCAGCTTCGCCCGGCTGATCGACATCGTGACCGGGGCGACCATCGATTATCTGTCAAGGCAGATCGAGGCGGGGGCCGAGGTTGTCCAGCTGTTCGACAGCTGGGCGGGAGGCCTGCCCGATTTCGCCTTCCAGGCCTGGTGCGTGGCCCCGGTCGCGCGCATCGTCGCGGCCCTCAAGGCGCGCCATCCCGGCGTGCCGGTGATCGGCTTTCCACGCGCCGCCGGCGGGGGCTATCAGGGTTATGCCGATGCCACGGGGGTGGCCGGCGTCTCGCTCGATACCGGGGTGCCGCTCGACTGGGCGGCACGCGTCCTGGCGCCGGAAACGGCCGTGCAGGGCAATCTCGATCCCCGGCTGCTGGTGGTCGGCGGCGACGCCATGGCCGCGGGCATCGACCGCTGCCTGGCCGTGCTGGGGCCGCATCGCTACATCTTCAACCTGGGGCACGGCATCGTGCCGGAAACCCCACCCGACCATGTCGCCGACCTGGTCGCACGGATCAGGCGGGCTTGAGCGCATGCCGTTGACCCCACCGGTCCAGCGCGAACTGCGCCACCAGCGCCGCATCGCCCTCGACGGCTATCGCCGCCAGGACGGGCTCTACGACATCGAGGCCCGAATCATCGACACCAAGGCCTATTCCTATGTCGAGCCGACCGGCGGCACCATCTCGGCCGGCCAGCCGATCCACCACATGGTCATGCGCGTCACCATCGACAAGGCGATGAAGGTGCACGACGTCGAGGCGGTGACCGAGGTCGCGCCCTACCGCATCTGCGCGGCCGTCACGCCGAATTTCAAGCGGCTGATCGGCCTGACCATCGGGGCCGGCTGGCGCCGCAACGTCGCCCAGCGCCTGGGCGGGACCGAAGGCTGCACCCATCTCGTCGAACTGCTGATGCCGATCGCGACCGTCGCCTTCCAGACCGTCGCCGAGTGGGAGGAGCAGGACCCGGGCAAGAAGCCCTTCCAGCTCGACGGCTGCCACGCCTGGGCCGCCGACGGGCCGATCACCAAGGCACTTCTGCCGCAATTCTATACGGGGCCCGAGACATGAGCGGCGGTACCGCGGTCGTGCTGTTCAACCTCGGCGGTCCCGACCGGCTGGCCGCGGTCGAGCCGTTCCTCTACAACCTGTTCCTCGACCCCGCCATCATCCGCCTGCCCAACCCGTTCCGCTGGGCCCTGGCCAAGTTCATTTCCCGCAAGCGCTCGCCGCTGTCGCGCGAAATGTATGCCTCGATCGGCGGCGGTTCGCCCCTTGTGCCGCTGACGCAGGCACAGGGCCAGGCGCTCAAGGCATCGCTCGGCGATCTCGGCCGGGTCGAGGTGGCGGTAGCGATGCGCTACTGGCACCCGTTCGCCGACGAGGCGGCCCAGGCCGTCAAGCGCTTCGATCCCGACCGCATCGTCCTTTTGCCGCTCTACCCGCAATATTCGACGACCACCTCGGCCTCGTCGCTCAAGGACTGGCATCGCGCCGCCCGGGCGATCGGGCTGGCCAAGCCGACCGTGGCGGTCTGCTGCTACCCGCGCGAGGAAGGCTTCATCGCCGCCCAGGCCCGTCTGGTCGCGGCGGGCCTCGCGGAGGCCCGGGCGCTGGTGCCGGACATCAAGCCGCGCGTGCTGTTCTCGGCCCACGGTCTCCCGAAGAAGATCGTCGACGATGGCGATCCCTATCAGGTCCATGTCGAGACCACGGCCAGGGCGATCGCCCAGGCGGCGGGCATCGAGGCCGGCGACTACGTCGTCTGCTATCAGAGCAAGGTCGGGCGCCTGGAGTGGCTGGGGCCCGATACCGAGCATGAGATCCATCGTTGCGGCAGCGACGGCGTGCCGGCGGTGGTGGTGCCGATCGCCTTCGTCTCCGAGCATTCCGAGACGCTCTACGAACTCGACATCGATTACCGGGGCAAGGCCCAGGCCGCCGGCGTGCCGGCCTATGTCCGGGTCCCGGCGGTCGGCACCGAGCCCGAATTCATCGCCGGGCTGGCACGGCTGGTGCGCGATGCCTGCGGCAGCGCGGTCAGCGACATGATCTCGGCCGAGGGCGGGCGGTTCTGCCCGGGCACCTGCCGGCGCTGCGCGATGGCCGAGAAAGGTCTGTAAGGCGGATGCTCTATCTCTGGATCAAGGCGCTGCATGTCGTGTCGATCATCGCCTGGATGGCCGGCATGCTCTACCTGCCGCGGCTGTTCGTCTATCACGCCGAGGCCGAGCCGGGGTCGCGCCAGTCGGAAACCTTCAAGGTGATGGAGCGCCGCCTGCTGCGCGGCATCATCAACCCGGCGATGATCCTGGCCTTCCTGACCGGCGCCTACCTGGCGATCGAGGCGGGGTGGTTCCGCGACGGCTGGTTCCACGGGAAGTTGACCCTGGTCATCCTGATGACCGCCGTACACGGCTTCCTGTCGCGCTGGCGCCGCCAGTTCGAGCGCGACCAGAACGTCCATTCGGCCAGGTTCTATCGTATCGTCAACGAGGTACCGACGGTGCTGATGCTCGGCATCGTCATCCTGGTGATCGTCAAGCCGTTCTGATCCGTTTGAGTAAAACCTGCAGTACCGGGCTTGCATCGGGCGGGCGGGCTGTTATATAGCTCGGTGAGCGGACCCTGCGATCAGCCGATCAGCACTGTCCGTCCCTTCCCGGATATCGGCGACCGCTGCCAAGTCTCTTTGTAGCGACCCCGTTCTCAGATCCTCTCCCCATAGACCATGCAACCCAGGCAGCGCTGCCGGGTTGATGGCCAAAACCCAGCACCGCTAGGGCAAAGTCCCCATGAATTTGCAGGAATTGAAAGCCAAATCGCCGACCGATCTGCTGAGCTTCGCCGAGGAGCTGCAGGTCGAGAACGCGTCGACCTTGCGTCGTCAGGACATGATGTTCGCGATCCTGAAGCAATTGGCCGAACGCGACGTCGAGATTACTGGCCAGGGTGTCCTTGAAATCCTGCAGGACGGCTTCGGCTTCCTGCGTTCGCCGGAAGCGAACTACCTGCCCGGCCCCGACGACATCTATGTCAGCCCGAGCCAGATCCGCCGGTTCGGCCTGCGCACCGGCGATACCGTCGAAGGCCCGATCCGCAGCCCCAAGGATGGCGAGCGCTACTTCGCGCTGCTCAAGGTCAACACGATCAACTTCGAATCGCCCGAGGCGAGCCGGCACAAGGTCCATTTCGACAACCTGACGCCGCTCTATCCCGATCAGCGCTTCAACCTCGAGCTCAACGACCCGACGGTCAAGGACCGCTCGGCCCGCGTCATCGACCTGGTCTCGCCGCAGGGCAAGGGCCAGCGCGCGCTGATCGTGGCGCCGCCGCGCACCGGCAAGACCGTCCTCTTGCAGAACATCGCCCATTCGATCACCGCCAACCATCCGGACGTCTATCTGATCGTCCTGCTGATCGACGAGCGCCCCGAGGAAGTGACCGACATGTCGCGCTCGGTGAAGGGCGAGGTCATCTCCTCGACCTTCGACGAGCCGGCGGCCCGCCACGTCCAGGTCGCCGAGATGGTGATCGAGAAGGCCAAGCGCCTGGTCGAACACAAGCGCGACGTGGTGATCCTGCTCGACTCGATCACCCGCCTGGCCCGCGCCTACAACACCGTCGTGCCCTCGTCGGGCAAGGTCCTGACCGGCGGTGTCGACGCCAATGCCCTGCAGCGCCCGAAGCGCTTCTTCGGCGCGGCCCGCAATATCGAGGAAGGCGGCTCGCTGACCATCATCGCGACCGCGCTGATCGATACCGGCTCGCGCATGGACGAAGTGATCTTCGAGGAGTTCAAGGGCACCGGTAACTCGGAAATCATCCTCGACCGCAAGCTGGCCGACAAGCGCACCTTCCCCGCCATCGACATCACCAAGTCGGGCACCCGCAAGGAAGAGCTGCTGGTCGACAAGGGCATCCTGTCGAAGATGTGGGTGCTGCGCCGCATCCTGATGCCGATGGGCGTCACCGACGGCATGGAATTCCTCATCGACAAGCTGAAGCACACCAAGACCAACGGCGAGTTCTTCGACTCGATGAATACGTAAGACCTGCGGGGGGGGGGCGAGGGCCCCCCCCGGGTTTTTTGGGAGATGGG
>JAEYTW010000566.1 GCA_023433835.1 Pseudomonadota bacterium
CCGGGGGGGCCCCCCCCCCCCGCGCCGCGCCGGCGACGTCGGTTACGGCGAGCGTGACAACGCCGGTCTTGCCCGCCACCGACAGCACCGGCGCCTGCGATGCCGTGATGTAGCCCTGCGCCTTGACGAAAGCCGTCGTCGCCAACTGCGTCGAGTTCGTGCCTACCGCCGCAGTGGGGGCGGTCGGAGTGCCGGTGAGGATCGGAGACTCCAGCGGCGCCGCGCCCGCAACGTCGGTCACGGTGAGTGTCACCATGCCGGTCTTGCCGGCGACCGAAAGCACCGGTGCCTGGGACGCGGTGATATAACCCTGCGCCTTGACGAAGGCGGTAGTGGCCAGCTGGGTCGAGTTGGTCGCGACCGCGGCCGTCGGGGCCGTCGGCGTACCGGTCAAGGCGGGCGAGGCCAGCGGCGCGGCGCCCGAGACATCGGCCACGACGAGGGTGACCACGCCTGTCTTGCCGGCCACCGACAGCACCGGCGCCTCGGCCGCGGTGATATAGCCCTGGCCGCGGACGAAGGCGGTCGAGGCGATCTGGGTCGTGCTGGTGCCAGGCGCCGCGGTCGGCGTGGTGGGTATGCCCGAGAAGGCCGGCGACGCCAGGGCGGCGATCACCGTGGTGTCGACCGAGAGCGTATTGCCGTCCTTCAGCAGGCCGGTTCCGGCGATCACCTGCCCGGCGCCGGAGAACTGCACCCAGGTGACCGGCGTCGTGCCCAGCGTGCCGCCGGACTGCACCGTGCAGGTGAAGCCGGCATTGGCGTTGACCGCACCGCTCTCGACGAAGACATAGGCCGAGACCAGTTCGTCCCATGTATTGGCGTCGGCTGACCGCGACCACGCGCCGGCGGCAACGACATAGATGCCATTCTCCGCCGGGCCAGCCTGATCCTTGACCAGCACCCGGTCGCCGGCCACCAAGGCGACGCCGTCGATCGTCTGGGCGCCCGACAACGTGATGGTCCCGGTTGTCGCGGCGCGCACGCTGGCCTTGGCATCGAGCCCCTGCGCGACCGAGTCGACATAGGCCTTGGTGGCGGCATCCTGCGCGGCAGCGGGGTCGTCCACATCGGTCAGGCGCTGGCCGTTGATCGACAGCGCCCCGGTGGGTGGTGCCAGGTCGTTCAGCGACTGCGCCTTGACGAAGGCGGTGGTGGCGAGCGTGGTGGAATTGTCCGAGGTTTCCGGCGTCGGCGCGGTCGGCGTGCCGGTCAGGGCGGGCGAGGCCAGCGGCGCGGCGCCGGCGACGTCGGCGACCTCGAGCGTCACAACGCCCGTCTTGCCGGCGACCGACAGCACCGGCGCCTCGGCCGCGGTGATGTAGCCCTGCGCCTTCACGAACGCGGTGGTGGCCAGCCGGGTCGAATCGTCGCCGGTCTCCGGCGTCGGGCCGGTCGGGGTGCCGGTGAATGCCGGTGACAGCAGCGGCGCCTTCTCGGCCGCCAGTTCGTCCAGTGCCGCCTGGACGTCAAGTGCCTTGAGCGGGCTGTCCGGCGCCACGCTGACCTGCGCGGCCGCGTAGTCGCCGGCCTGCGCCGTCACCTCGCCGCTGCGGCCGAAGACCGAGGCCACCCGGTCGGGCGGCGTCAGCAGGCCGATCGCGGCCTGCAGCCAGCTGGCCGCGGCATTGTTGAAGTCGAGCACGATGGCGTAGACCTGCTCCTCGGCGCATGGTCCGAGATAGGGCGAGGCCAGCGTCAGCTCGGTATCCGAGACGACGGTCGCGACCTTATAGTAGGTCGCCCTGTCGATCGTCAGGATATCGCCGATCTTGACCTGGGCAGCCCAGGCGGTGCCGACCCCGAGAATGCTCGCCGAGCCATTGACGGTGGTCACTGTGCCGGTTTGGTACCACATGCTGCCGACGGTATCAGAGGATTCGACACGCCAAGAAAGAGAAAATTATTTATTTAGACAACCAAATAGCGTCAAAATCGTCTGCCGTCGGTGCCGAGAGTATCGCGCCGATGTGACAATCGTGAAGAGCGAAGTTCCAGCAAAAGCGGCAAGGCAAAGCCGCCGTTACGGGAACGGCGACCTCGCCCGGCAGACGAATGAGATCAGGGCAAATTCACTTCAGGAAATCGGCGATCGCCTTGCTCGCCAGGCCGACATTGCCGATGCCGTCGAGATGGCCGCCGCCGGCGTCGATCTCCACATACTCCGCCGCATTGCCCTGGGCGCGCAGCGCGGCCACGGCCTGTTGCGACAGGAAGGGCGGAAAGATCCGGTCCGACGTCACCGCGACGAACAGGCCGGGCGCCCTGATACGGCTGATATCGAGCTGGGACAGCTGGTAGGCGCGGGTCGTGTAGAGCCAGCTGTTGGCGTCGAAGGCCTTGGCCCGCGCCGCCCCCGCGGCGGTCAGCCCGGCTTCGACGGCGAACTGGTTGCGATAGGCCAGGCCGGGATTCTTTTCCTTGTCGGCCCAGGCCAGGCCGAAGCGCTGGTCGGCCCAGTCGAAGGCGGTGCCGTCGAAGGTGACGAGCCTGAGCGTCTGCACCACGCCGTCGACCGGTTCCTCGCGGCCGTAATAGTCGCCCTGGTTCCATCTGGCATCGAGGCGGATCGGCATGCCCCAGAGGTCGAGCATGCCGACGATATAGGCGCGGTTGGCCACGCCCGGTCCGACCACCGAAACGAAGCGGCCGACCATCTCGGGGTAGGCCGCCGCCCATTCGCCGGCCTGCGCCGCGCCGGCCGAGGCGCCGGCCACGGCATGCACCCGGGCGATGCCGAGCGTGTCGAGCAGCGCCTTCTGCACCGCGACGATGTCGCGCGACGAGACGATCGGAAAGCGCATGCCCCAGGGCTTGCCCGTGGCGGGATCGACCGTCGCCGGCCCGGTGGTGATCACCTGCGGCGATTTCGGGTTCGGGTTGACCAGGGTATCGGTGGCAACGACGAAGAAGCGGTCGGTGTCGATCGGCTTGCCCGCGCCGATGATCGCATCCCAGTAGCCCGGCGCCGGATCGGCCGCGCCATAGCGCCCTGCCGCATGCGAATTCCCGGTGATGTGGTGGCAGATGACGACGACATTGTCCCGGGCGGCATTGAGCCGGCCGTAGGTCTCGAAACCCACCCGGACATCGCGCAATTCGGCACCGTTGGTCAGCACCAGGCGGTCCAGGGTGAAGACCTGTTTCTCGACGATGCCGTCATAGGCCACGGCGGGGCTGGCGGCGAACACGGTCAGGGCAAACAAGGCGAAGCGGCGCATCGGTGAAGCCTCCCGGCTGGTTATGTAATCGATGATTACTTCTCCATCCCATGCTGTCGCAAGCATCGCTTATATTATGTCACGCCGTTGTGAACCGGCCGCCGGCATGCCCTATGATCGGATGCCGCGACCTGCGCGCCCCGGGGGAAGGGATTTTATGACGATCATCGTTTCAGTGAAGATCCATGACGGCGTGGTCATGGCGGCCGACAGCGCCACGACCTTCTACCTGGACGACCGGCCGGGGCAGATCTACCTGAACGCCAACAAGATCGTGAACCTGGTCAAGGGCTTGCCGATCGGCGTGATGACCTGCGGCCGCGGCGGCATCGGCCAGGCATCGATCGCGACGCTGCTGAAGGACCTCAGGGAAAAACTCAAGAACGACCCGTCGTTCGATCCCGCGGCCTACACGATGCAGTCGGTCGCGGCGCGGGTGCGGGAATTTTTTGTCGACCGGGCCGCGGCGGCCGATTTCACGGCGTTCCTGAAGCTGCGGCTCTGCGGCTACACTGCCGGGCGCCCGCTGCCGGAAGTGTGGGAAGTCGTGCTCAGGGACGGCGAGGCGCCCCAGCCCGCCTGCATCCAGCAGGAAATCGATATCGGCCCGCGCTGGGACGGCGAGTACGATGCCATGGACCGGATCATCTTCGGCCTCGGCACCAACTTCGTCTCGTCGCTGGTCAAGCTCGGCCATGACGAGGAGGAGGCGCGGAAATTGAAGGAGGACCTGTTCCCCGGCCTGGTCGAAAGCCTGATCCTGCCCGCCGCGCCGATCCAGGATGCGATCGCGCTGGCCCGCTACATGGTCGAGACCACGATGGGGTTCATCCGCTTCTCGGTGAACCGGACCAAGACGGTCGGCGGGCCGATCGAAATCGCGGCGATCACCAAGCATGAGGGGTTCCGCTGGATCGACCGGAAGCATTTCTTCCCGTCGGGCCTCAACCAATGAAAGTCCGCATCGCCTATATCGAGGAACCGCCGTTCTACTGGACGGCCGCGGACGGATCGGTCACGGGGTCGGATATCGAACTGGCCGAGATCGACAGCGGGGTCAGCCCTCCAGCACCTCGCGCACCAAGGCCCAGGAGCGGCGGATCAGGTCTTCGGTGACGGCCTGCGCCGCCGGCGCGTCGCGCGCCGCCAAGGCCGCCATCAGCGCCCGGTTGGAGGCGAGCGACAGCGCGATCATGTCGGGCGAGCGGCTGTAGCAGAAATAGCGAAAGCGCAGCGCCTGCTTGTCGAGGTTGGCGAGCAGCCCGCGCAAGGTGGCGTTGCCGCAATTGGCATGCAGCGCGTCGGTGATCTCGACATTGGCGGCGAAGGCGTCGTCCGGGCGCCCCTGCGCCGCCGCCTCCTCCATGCGGGCCAGCGCCGCGCGCAAGGCGGCGATCGCCTCGGTACTGGCCTGGGTCGCCACCGCGGCGGCGGCGAGGCCTTCCAGCGGCACGCGGCAGGCATAGACTTCGTCCAGCCGGGTCACCGTGATCGGGGCGACGAACACGCCGCGCCGCGGCCAGCGTTCGACCAGGCCATGGGCCTCGAGGATCTGCAGCGCCTCGCGCACCGGCGAGCGGCTGACGCCATAGCGGCGGCACACCTCTTCCTCGGTGATCTTGGCGCCCGGCGCCAGGCGCAGGGCGATGATGTCGCGCTCGATATGGCGCACGATCTCACGGCCCAGGATATCGGGCAGGCGGGGTGGCGCGTCGGGAACAGCCGGCAGCATGGGCGTCCTTCAGTAACCTCACTTAACCACGGCGTGCAACTATTGCGGCTTGGCAAGACGATTGTCGAGCGTATACAATCGACATCATTGGGCAATAAAGGATCCGGCATGGGCGACGCCTTCCCCCCTGTTCAGGCCACCGTGGCATTCGCCTCGCCGCTGGACGATGCGGGGCGCTGGGCGCGGGCCCTGACGGCGGCGTTGCCCGGCCTGCGCGTCGTCGATGCGACCACCGATCCCGCCCCCGACGACGCCGATTACGCGCTGGTGTTCCGCGCCCGACCCGATCTTTTCCACGAAATGCCGCGGCTGAAGGCGATCTTCGCCCTGTCGGCCGGGGTCGACGCGGTACTGGCGCGGCCCGACCTGCCGGCCGGCGTGCCGGTCATCCGCATGATCGATCCGTCGCAGGCCCAGGCGATGAACCAGGTCGCGCTGGCCACCTGCCTGGCCGAACTGCGCAACCTGCCCGGCTACGCGGCGCAGCAGCGGGAAGCCAGGTGGACCCGCCATCCGGTGCGGCTCGCCACCGACCTGACCGTCGCGGTGCTCGGCCTGGGCGTGCTGGGCCGCAGCATGGCCGAGTCGCTGGCATCGGTCGGTTTCCGCGTCACCGGCTGGTCGCGGCAGCCCCGCGACGTGGCCGGCATCGCCTGCCATCACGGCCCCGCTGGCCTCGCGACGGCGCTGGCCGAGGCCGACATCGTGCTGTCGATGCTGCCGCTGACCGCGGAGACGCACGGCCTGTTCGATGCCCGCAACCTGGGCCGCATGAAGCCCGGCGCCGTGCTGGTCAATCTCGGCCGCGGCGAGCAGGTGATCGAGGCCGATCTGATCGCCGCGCTCGATACCGGTGCCCTGAGCGCCGCCTGGCTCGACGTCTTCGCGACCGAGCCGCTGCCGCCGGATCATGCCTATTGGCGCCATCCCGCCATCCGCATCACGCCGCATGTCGCCGGCACGTCGCGGCCCGAAACCGCCGCGACCGCCGTCGTCGCCAACATCATCCGCATCAACCGGGGCTTGAGCCCGCTCAACGCCGTCGATCGCCAGCGAGGTTACTGACCATGACCAGCACCGCCGCCGACATCACCCCGAGCCTTGCCGACAGCCTGCCGATCATCGACCTCGGTGCCCTGCGCCTCGACGAGGCGGCATCGGCGCGCACCGCGGCCGAGCTCGACCGCGCCTTCCGCGACATCGGCTTCTGCTACATCGCCAACACCGGCGTCGACCAGGCGCTGATCGACGGGGTGTTCGCGGCCTCGCGCCGCTTCCATGCGCAGACCCAGGCGGCCAAGGATGCGCTGGCCATCAACGATTTCCACCGCGGCTACATGGCGCCCAAGACCTCGGTGATCCAGACCTCGTCGGTCGCCAAGGTGACCAAGCCGAACTATTCGGAATCGTTCATGCTGATGCACGAGGTGCCGGCCGACGATCCCGATTTCGGCCGCCCGCTGCAGGGGCCGAACCAGTGGCCGGCCGACCTGCCCGGCTTCCGCGAGGCGGTGACGGTCTACAACGCCGCGCTGCAGCAGGTGGCGCGCGACTTCACCCGCCTGATCGCCCGCGCGCTGGACCTGCCGCCCTTGGCGCTCGACATGCATTTCGAGAAGCCGACCACCTTCCTGCGCCTGCTGCACTATCCGCCGCAGCCGGTCGATGCGGCCGACGACGAATTCGGCTCGGCCCCGCATACCGACTACGGCTTCATCACCATCCTGGCCCAGGACAATGTCGGCGGGCTGATGGTGCGGCGGCGCGACGGCACCTGGCTGAAGGCGACGCCGCTGCCGGGCACCTTCGTCGTCAACGTCGGCGACATGCTGGCGCGCTGGACCAACGGCCGCTGGCAATCGACGCCGCACGGCGTCAAGAACCTGTCGCCCAACGATCGTTACTCCGTGCCGTTCTTCTTCGACCCGGGCATGGACGACATGATCGAATGCCTGCCGACCTGCCGGGCGCCGGGCGAGGCGCCGCGCTATCAGCCGGTGCGCTACGGCGACTACCTGATGGAGCGGCTGAACAAGAACTACGACTACCGCAAGCCGGCGCAGTGAACGACGGCCTGAACAAACCCCAGTGCCACAGGGATTCGACGTCCAACATTCCAGGAGACGGGAAGCCATGACCGGGATCATCACACGCAGACAGACGCTGGCCCTGCTGGGCGGCGCCGCGGCCGCCGCAAGCCTCCGGGGCCCGGTTATGGCCCAGGGGGGCGCGCCTTTCGTCGCCAACACCTATGGCGGGCGCTGGGAGGAATTCTGGCGCAAGCAGGTCAATCCGGGGCTGGAGGCGATCCTCAAGCGGCCGATCAAGCTAGATATCGGGCTGGGCAATGCCTGGGTCACCTCGTTCCGCGCCGCCGGCAAGGACAAGCCGCCCTTCACCTCGCTGATGTTCAACGAGCGGTTCGCCACCATCCTGCGCGCCGAAGGTTTCTTCAGCCCGCTCGCTGCCGACAAGATGCCCAACCTGGCCGACGTCTACCCGATCGCGCGCTATGACGGCGACATCTCGGTCACCGGCATCGTCTCGCCCATCGGCATCGCCTATCGCTCGGACCTGATCAAGACGCCGCCGCAGAGCTGGAAGGACCTGTGGAAGCCCGAATACAAGGGCCAGCTCGGGATGTACGCGATCTCCAACTCACTCGGCATCATGATGCTGATGCTGGCCTCGCAGCTCTACGGCAAGGATCAATACGACCTCGACGTCGGCTTCAAGAAACTGAAGGAATTGAAGCCGTTCCCGCAGGTCGACTTCTCCGGCGCGCTGGCGCCCCTGCTGACGCAGGGCCAGGTCGCCATCGCCCCGATCGACATCGCCGAGGCCGTCGCGCTGCAGAAGAAGGGCGTGCCGATCAAGGTGGCGATGCCCAATGACGGCATCCTGATGTTCGACCAATGCTACAACGTGCTGGCGGGCGGCACCGACAAGGAAGCGGCCTACGCCTACATCAACTACATGCTGAGCCCGGAGATCCAGGAAAAGCTGATGCGCGAATTCTACGTCGCGCCCACCAATCGGAAAGTGGTGGTCCCCGACGATCTCAAGGAAGCGGTGCCGGTGTCGGGCGAGGCGATGAAGGATATCATCCGCTTCGACTGGGGCTACGTCGCCAAGAACCGCGACGCCATCCTCGACCGCTGGTCGCGCGAGATCTGACGGATTTTCGCGGGCGCCGGC
>JAEYTW010000581.1 GCA_023433835.1 Pseudomonadota bacterium
GCGGGGGGGGGCGGCTCCCCCCCCCCCCCCCCCGACCGATCAACGCGGGTTCGTGGTCAGTTTACCGCCGAGGTAACGTCGACCAGCCGACCGATATTGGTCTGGCCGACAGCCTGGGCGGTGAATGTGGCAACATTGGTGCCGGTCGTGTACTTGGGGAAGAACGGGTCGCCCCCGGCGAACTGGTGCTGCAGCACCGCGCCCGAGGCATTGACGGTGAAGTAGATGAAGCCGGTGCCGACCCCGCCGCCCAGGCTGTTGGCGTTGCCCGTGGTCTGGCTGCAGGCCGGGCTGTTGAAGGTCCGGACCGAGGTCCAGCCGGTCGAGGCCAGCGGCGGGTTGGTGGCGTTGGCCGGATAGTGCGACAGGCAGGACTCGTCGGCGACCTCGACCGCATAGACCGCGCCCGGCAGCGACTGCTTGTTGGTGCCCAGCGCCGTCGGGATGATCGAAGCGCACATCTGGCTGTTGGCCGTGGTCACCGTCGCGCAGTTTACCGTCACCGGCTGCGCCGGGCCGACCGCCAGCATGACATGGCCGGTATCGCCGCTGGACGCCTGGCCGTTGCAGAACGTCGTGCCGCACCAGGCGATGATGTCGCCCTTCTGGACGGTGCGCAGATCGGTGACCGCGGCAAAGCCGGGGATGGCGTTGGGTTGCGTCTGCAACTGCTTGAAGCCGGCGGCGAAGACGAAGGCCTGGGGGTATTTGTCGCCCGACTGATAGCCGGGGTTATTCTTCTTGAAATTCCCCATGTAGTTCACGAAGAAACTGTAGAAGCCCGAATAATTGTTCGGCGCGCTGCCACCCAGCAGATAGCTGATCCAGCCCGAACAGTCGGTGTCGACGACGTATTTCCCGGTCGCCTGATTGTAGCTGACGTTCGGGTTGCCGTTCGCCGTCTCGTAGCTGTAGAAAGTCTGGCCGAGATTATTGATGACGATCCCGGCGTGATTGTAGACGTTCGCGGCGGTCTGGCTGGCCTGGGCGCGCGCCTCGCCGGTGCCGAGCGCGAGCGAGAGGCAGCCGGCAACGATGGTGGATGCAGCCAGGCGCAGGGTATTGGTCGTCATGGGACGCTCCGAAAAACAGGTGATGATCTAACCGCGGGCGCAGTGTCACCAGTCTGCCGATCGCCCGCCATTGACCGCAATCACGTTGTACGCTTGTGACATTTATTTAATCCGCCAGCGGCAGGCGTACCGCCGTCAACCATTCAGGGGGCGGGTGGTTGCGCGGGTTGTTCAGATATTCCTCGACGCACGGGCCGTCGGCCGCCTCCGCGCCCGATTGCGGCAGCCAGCGGCCGTAGAGATCGCGATAGGCCGCCTCGAGCCCGGCATAAGGGCCGCGGAAGACCGTTTCGGCGTACCGCCCGCCGGCAATGGTCAGCCATTCCATGCCGGGGGCGAGCACGGCGTCCTCGGGCACCAGCAGGCCGGCCGCGGCGCGCAGCAGGGCGGCGGGCGTCCCCTGCGGATCGTCGTAATAGATCCCGAAGCTGCGCGTCTTCTCGCCGGGGAGGCCGCTTCCGGCGGCCCAGGTCATCAGCCGTTCGAAGGCGCGGCCGATCTCCATGTAGGGGCCCCGATGGCGGATCGCGGCAACGGTCAGCGCCGGCTGGCCGGCGATCGTCACCGCGGGCAGCGAGGCTTGGTTGCGCCCGGCACGATAGGCGGCGGGCGAGACGCGGTAGGAAGCCTGGAAGGCGCGGCGGAAGGCGGTGACCGAGCCGTAGCCGGCGCGGCCCGCGATCCGGGCGAGGTCGAGGCGCCGGCCGATCAGCTCGCCGGCCGCGCGATGCAACCGCAGGCGGCGCAGGGTCTCGGCGACCGTCTCGCCGGTCATCGAGCGGTAGATGCGGTGGAAGTGAAAGGCCGAGAAGCAGGCGAGGTCCGCCAGGCCCTCGAGGTCGAGGTCGTCGTCGAGGTGCTCGGCCATGTGGGCCTGCACCCGCGCCACCCGGTCGGCATAGGCGCCGCGCGTCGCCCGGCGCAAGCGTCAGATCTGGATGTTGGAGATCGAGGTGACCGCCAGCATGATCGCTGTGACGATCAGGCCGATGACGGCGCCGATGATGATGATCGCCATCGGTTCGATCACCAGCAGGAAGCGCTTCATCCGGTCCTTGGCCGAGCGTTCGTTGAGCGCGGCGAGGCTTTTCAGCATGTCCGGCAGGTTGCCGGCCCGCTCGCCGATGCGCACCAGATTCAGGCCGATCGGCATCATGTCGGTATGGGCGGAGAGGGAATCGGCGAGGCTCTTGCCGCCGCGCACCGCCTTTTCGACCTGCGACATGCGATCGCGCACCGAGGGCACGCGCAGGCCCGACCGGCTCAGTTCCAGCGCCTGGATCAGCGGGATCTTGTTGCGCAGCAGGATCGACAGCATGGCGGCCCAGCGGCCGACCTCGGTCTCGTCGAGCCAGCCGCCGAACAGCGGCAGCTTGGGCGCGACCTCCATGGCGGCGGCGCGCACCGCCGGCCGCCGCGACAGCATCAGCACCGTGACCACGAACAGGCCGAAACCGAGGCCGAGCTCGAGCAGATGGTCGCGGGTGAACAGGCCGATGGTCAGCACGATCTTGGACAGCGTCGGAATCTCGACCCGCGCCGTCTGGAACATCGCGGCGAAGCGCGGCACCACGACGATGAAGATGAACAGCACCGCGGTGACCCCGGCCCCGACCAGCACGGACGGGTAGACCAGGGCATTGCGGATTTCCTGCAGCACGCGATAGTCGTAGTCCATCTGGGCGGCGCCGTCGCGCAGCGCCTCGGCCAGTTGGCCGGTCATTTCGCCGGCGGCAACCAGCTGATGGACATAGGTCGGCAGCATCGGCAGATGCGCCTTCAGCGCGACCGAGAAGCGCTGGCCCTGGCGCAAGGCGCGCTCGATCTGGTCGAAGGCTTGCGACAGGTCGAGCGGCAGGTCGGAGTGGCCGAGCGATTTGACCGCCTCGGCCAGCGCCACGCCGGCGTCGAGCAGCACGGCCAGCTCGCCCATCACCAGGATCTGGTCCTGGCGGCTGCTCTTCTTCTTCGGGGCGCGCTTGGGCTTGGCCTTGACGGTCGCCAGCACGATTTCGACCGGCGACAGGCCCTGTGCGCGCAGCGAGCGCTGCGCCTCGCGCAGCGAACCGGCGCTGATCTGGCCCTTCATCATGCGGCCCTCGGCGTTGGCCGCCTCGTAGGAGAATTCGGGCATCAGCCTTCCGCTTCTTCGCCCTGGCCTTCACCCAGACCGGTCATGCGCAGCACTTCGGCCACCGTGGTCTCGCCGCGCCAGGCCTTGATGATGCCGTCCTCGCGCAGCGTGCGGAAACCTTCGCCCCGCGCGATCTTGAGCAGTTCGGGCGGGGTGGCCTGCCGCATGATCGCCTCCGACAGGGAGGGCGAGACGGCGGCGAGTTCGTAGACGCCGAGGCGGCCGCGATAGCCCGAGCCCTGGCAGGCGCGACAGCCGACCGGCTTGCGGAAGTTTGCCGGGCTCTCGAAGAACTGCGGGAAGCGGCGGCGCAGGTCGTCGACGATGGCGCGCGCGGTCGGCGGCATCGGCTCGGGCTCGCTGCAGTTCGGGCACAGGCCGCGCACCAGGCGCTGGGCCTGCACGGCGGTCAGCGCCGAGGCGACCAGGAACGGTTCGACGCCCATGTTGATCAGGCGGGTGAAGGCCGACAGCGAATCGTTGGTGTGCAGCGTCGAGAACACCAGATGGCCGGTCAGCGAGGCCTGGATCGCGATCTCGGCGGTTTCGAGATCGCGGATTTCGCCGATCATGATGATGTCGGGATCCTGGCGCAGGATCGAGCGCAGCGCCCTGGCGAAGGTATAGCCGATCTCCGACAGCACCTGGACCTGGCTGACGCCCTTGACGTTGTATTCGACCGGGTCCTCGACGGTGATGATCTTGTCTTCGCCGTTGTTGATCGCCTCGAGCGTCGCATAGAGCGTCGTCGACTTGCCCGAGCCGGTCGGACCGGTGACCAGCACGACGCCGTGCGGCTCGGCCACCACGCGGTGGAACAAGGCGAGCGTGTCGGGCTCCATGCCGATCTTGTCGAGGCGGAAGGCCTTGCGCTCCTTGGGCAGCAGGCGCAGCACGATCGATTCGCCCCAGACGCCCGGCAGGCAGGAGACGCGGACGTCGATTTCCTCGCCCGACAGGCGCAGGGACAGGCGGCCGTCCTGCGGCAGGCGGCGTTCGGCGATGTCGATGCCGGAGATCAGCTTGACGCGGCTGGCCACCGCGTCGAACCGGTCGCGCGGCAGCGTCAGGCGGGTATGCAGGATGCCGTCGATGCGGAAGCGGAAATGGAAGAACCGCTCTTCCGGCTCGACATGGATATCGGAAGCGCCCTCGTTGAAGGCCTGGGCGAACATGTTGGAGACCAGCTCGACGATCGGTGCGCCTTCCGCCAGTTCCCGCAGATGCGCGACGTCGTCGAGGCCGGACTTGGCCTCCAGCCGCTCCTGCACCTGGCGGACCAGATGCAGCGCCTTGTCGAGTTCCTGGTTGGCGGCAAGCCACCAGGTGACCTCGCGCGTGCCGAACGCCTGGGAAATCACTTCCTGGACGATCGGGCTCAGCGGGTCGCGGGCGATGACGTTCACCTCGCGCTCGTCATCGGTCCAGGCCAGTACCGCCTGGTCGAGCCACCAGTCGATCGGCAGGGCCGATTCCTCGATCATCGCCTGGAACGGGGCGGCACTGCCGGGAATGCGCTCGGCCGTGGCGATCGGCATGGCCAGCTGGCGCGACAAGGTGTCGAGCAGCCGTTCTTCCGACAGTGTTCCCATACGTACCAGGACACCGCCCAGCCGGCCGCCGAACTGGCGCTGGAAGGCCAGGGCCCGTTCAAGCTCGTCGTTCGAGATGTAGCCGGCCGCGATCAGCAACTGGCCGAGCGGCGCCAGCGCCGGATCGAGCGGCGGCTGGGTAAGATCGACGGGGTCGGCGGTCAACGCCATGGCCGGACGGGTTCCTTGAGGCAAATCTGCTCCGCAACGTAGAGAACCCGCCCCCTGGGTTCAAGCTGGCTATTCCGCGCGTCCGGCAATCGCCCCGATTGAAACCCCGGCGCTTCGCGCCGTAAACTGGGCGGATGAACCAGCGCGTCAACCGTCAGGCCAAGTACACCATCGGCCAAGTCGTGCGCCACCGCGTGTTCCCCTTCCGCGGCGTGGTGTTCGATGTCGATCCGACTTTCAACAATACCGAGGAATGGTATCAGTCGATTCCGGCCGAAGTGCGGCCGCACAAGGACCAGCCCTTCTATCACCTGCTGGCCGAAAACGCTGATTCGACCTACGTCGCCTATGTTTCCGAACAGAACCTGCTGCCCGACGATACCGGCGAGCCGGTGCGGCATCCGGAAGTGGCGCGGCTGTTCGGCGACCTGAAAGGCGGCTTCTATCACTTGCGCGCCCCCATGGGGCATTGACCCCGGGGGAGGCTTGCGGGATGGCGACCGCGCGGTGGAAATACCGGCCCGAAGGTTCGACCTGGGGCGATTTCGGCCCGGACGACCAGCTTGGGCGCCTCAATCTCCTGACGCCGGAGAAAGTCCGCCAGGGCATCGCCGAGGTGCGCGACGGCTTGAGCTTCTGCCTGTCGCTGCCTTTGGACCTGCCCGGCGGCAGCGTGCTCAACCCGCGCCGCTTCGCCCCCATATTGTCGCCCACCGGCACCGAGGAGCGGCCGCGCTTCACCTATCCTTTAGGCCAGGACGACGCCCGCCATACCGACGTGACCTGCGACGACAAGGTCCTGCTCTGCCTGCAATATTCGACCCAGTGGGACGCGCTGAGCCATTTCGGCGGGCAGTTCGACGTCGACGGCGACGGCCGGCCGGAGGCGGTGTTCTACAACGGCTGGCGGGCCGGGGCCGATATCAGCGGCCCGCGCGACTATCTCGGCCTGGGCACGCCCGAGGGCAGCCATCGCGGCGCCCGGGCCCTGGGCGTCGAGGTGATGGCGGCCAAGGCCATCCAGGGCCGTGCCGTGCTGGTCGACCTGGAGGCCCATTATGGGCGCGAGCGCCGCTACATCGGCTACGCCGACCTCTCGGCCGCGATGGCGGCGGACGGCGTCACGGTCGAACCGGGCGACATGCTGTGCCTGCATACCGGTTTCGCCCAATGCCTGATCGAGATGGGCGGCCACCCGACACCGGCGGTGGTCGACGGTCTCTGCGCCGTGCTCGACGGCCGCGACGCGGCCCTGCGCGACTGGATCCGTGACAGCGGGATCGCGGCGCTGATCGCCGACAATTATGCGGTCGAGGGCCTGCCGGCCAGGGATGGCGGCGACTGCCGGCACGCCGCCCTGCCGCTGCACGAACTCTGCCTGTTCCATCTGGGGGTGCCGCTCGGCGAACTGTGGCAACTGACCGATCTGGCCGGCCATCTGCGCGGGCAGCGGCGCAGCCGCTTTCTGCTGACCGCCCCGCCGCTCCGCCTGCCCGGCGCGGTCGGCTCGCCGGTCACGCCGGTCGCGACGGTCTGACGCGGAACCAACCGCCGATCCCGCGGTTAGCGGGACATGTCCCGGGATTTGCGTCATCGGCTCGAGGCCGATCTGCTTGAGGCCGTCTTCGGCCTGTTTCGCGCGTTGCCGGTCGATCTGGCGTCGGGTCTCGGCGGCTGGCTCGGCCGCACCATCGGCCCGCTGACGGGGGCGCATCGCACCGCCCGGGCCAACCTCGCCCGTGCCATGCCAGAGCTCGATGATACCGAGGTCGAGCGCACGCTGACGGCGATGTGGGACAATCTCGGCCGTGTCGCCGGCGAATTCCCTCACCTTGACGAATTGCTGGCCGGCGGCGATCGCGCCGAGTTGGTCGGGGCCGAACATCTCCATGCCGCCGCGGTGGCCGGGGTGCCGGTGGCGTTCTTCTCCGGCCATATCGGCAATTGGGAGATTCTGTCGAGCGCCCCGACCCTGAACGGGATCGAGACCGTGCAGATCTATCGCGCCGCCAACAATCCGTTCGCCGACCGCGTCATCGAGGCGATGCGCCTGCCCGTTGGCGGCCGGCGTGTGCCCAAGGGCGCGCGCGGGGCGCGCGAGATGCTGACGGCGATTCGCGGCGGCCGCTCGCTGGCCCTGCTGATGGACCAGAAAATGAACGACGGCATCCCGGCCCCCTTCTTCGGTCGCCCGGCGATGACGTCCACCGGGCTGGTCGATGCCGCGCTGCGCTACGACATGCCGATACTTCCCGCCCGGGTCGAACGGCTGGGCGGGGCCCGTTTCCGCGTGGTCATCGAACCGCCGGTGCACCTGCCCCGGTCAGGCGATCGCCAGGCCGACATCGCGGCCGGGGTCACCTGGATCAACCAGATGCTGGAAGGCTGGATCCGCGCTTCGCCGGGCCTGTGGTTCTGGGTGCATCGCCGCTGGGCGGACTGACGCTTATCCGTCGTCCTTGGGCCGGAAGTCGAGCGCGGCGCCGTTCATGCAGTAGCGCAGGCCGGTCGGCCGCGGGCCGTCGGGGAACACATGGCCGAGATGACCGTGGCAGCGGCGGCAATGGACCTCGGTGCGGATCATGGCGAGGCTGCGATCCTCCGACGTCTCGACCGCGTCGGCCAGCGGGGCATAGAAGCTCGGCCAGCCGCTGCCCGATTCATACTTGCTCTCCGAGGGAAACAGCGGCAGGCCGCAGCCGGCGCACAGGAAGGTGCCGGCGCGCTTTTCCCGGTTCAGGGCACTCGATCCCGGCCGCTCGGTGCCATGGCGGCGCAAGACGCGGAACTGTTCGGGCGACAGTTTCTCGCGCCACGCCGCATCGTCGGTATCGGCAGGGTCGTTCTGGTCGGACATCCGGCACACCTGGTTGCTGATCACCATGCAGATGTGGGGTGCGAGCCGCCGCGGACCAGGGGCATCATGCGACAAACAGACCCGCGGCGACCAGGCCGGTGAAGGTCGCTGCGTCGGCCACGGCGAGGCCGAGCGGCGTGCCGGCGGCAAGGCCGGCCAGCAGCCCGGCCATGTCAGGCCGCAATGCTTCGAAGCCGACATCGTCGCCCCGCCGGCGCACCAGCAGAACCGTCGGGCCGCGATCGGTCACGATGCCGCCGTCGCGCGCGGCTTGCCACGCGGCGCCGATCGGATGGTCCGAGGCGACGAGGCGCACGGCCGGATGCAGGTGCAACCGCAGGCCCTCGAGGTCGGCCGGCGCGATCGCCGCGAGCTGGTCGACCGTCAGCGGCGCGATGTCCGGCGCATGAAAGCAGCCGTTGATCGCCTGGTCGAGCCGGGCGAGATCGGCCAGGTCGGCCTGGCCGTGATGGGGCAGTGTGTTGGCGACATGGTCGGGAAAGTCGTCGCCATATGCCGCCAGGACCGGCCCCGACGGCGGGCGGCCGACGATGTAGCCGCGCGCCAGCCGGCCGAAATCGTCGGGTCCGAGGCGCAGGCGGACGGTCTCGAAGGTCGCGGCCAGTGCCGCGGTCAGGCTGACCCGGTAATGGTTGGCGTGGATCGCCAGCCGGGCTGCGGCGGATAGCCGCCCGCCCGCCAGTTCAGCCTCGAAGCCCGCGGTCGTGCCGTCGCGCACGGCTTGCGCCAGGCGCCGCTGGAGGTCACGCAGCATGGGCCAGGCGCCGGGCATCGGCCTTGGCCGCCTCGGCCGCCAGTACCGCCAGGGCCGGCAGGTCGCTGTCCCATTCGACCAGCGGGGCGGCGGCGGGAAAGCGGGCGACGGCCTGGTCGTAGAGTGCCCAGACGTCCTCGGGTACGGCCGAGCCATGGTCGTCGATGGCGACGATGATGCCGTCGGCATCGTTGCGGCTGTGGCCGGCCAGGTGGATTTCGGCGACGATGGCGGGATCGAGCCCGCCGATCAGGCCGTCCGGCGGCTCGCCGTGGTTGACGGCATTGACGACGAGGTTGTTCACGTCGAGCAGCACGCCGCAGCCGCAGCGCCGGCAGAGCTCGCCGAGGAATTCCGCCTCGCTCAGCACCGAGGCGGCGAAGCGGAAATAGGCCGAGGGATTCTCGATCAGGATGGGACGGCCGAGGCGATCCTGCACGCGGCCGACATTGGCGGCGACCACGGCCAGCGCCTCCTCGGTATAGGGTAGCGGCAGGAGGTCGTTGAGATAGAGGCCGGGCAGGCCGCTCCATGACAGATGGTCGGAGACGAAAAGCGGATCGAGATCGGCGGCAAGCCCGGCGATGCGGTCCAGATGCGCCGCGTCGATCCCCGCGGCACTGCCGAGCGACAGGCCGACGGCATGCAGGGCGACCGGCCAGTGGCGCCGGATCGCCGTCAGGTAGCGGCGGGCGGGGCCGCCGCCCAGGAAGTTTTCCGGGTGGATCTCGAACCAGCCGACGGCCGGGCGGGCGTCGACGACAAGGGGAAGATGCGGCGCGCGCAACCCGATGCCACAGCTGAGGTCCGGCCTGCGCGTCGGGGCCGGGCTGTCGGCGGCCCGGTCCGCGTCCGGATCGGGCTCTCGGGTCGAAGCGTCAGTCATGCGGGGGCGGCAGACCGGCGCGCGCCGCAACTGGTCTCAGCTTTTCTTCGGTTCGCTCGACCCGCCGACGATGCGGGCGCAGGTGCCGGCCGGGACATACATCCAGGCATCGGTCTGGCCGTCCTTCTTCGAGGTTCCGGCGCAGGACGACGAGGCGGTCTGGCAATCGTTCTTGCCGGCCTTGGCGATGCCGAAGCATTTCTCGGCCTTGAACGGCGGCTCGGCCGCGCCGGCGGCGGTGGCTGCGGCCAACGCGCCGCTGAGCGCGGCGGCGAGGGTCAGTGATGTTCTGGTCATCGGCGGCGTCCCCTGGTCATGGCATTCATGCCAGGGGATGTTAGCCGATCCGGGATCGCCTGGGTAAAGTCACACCTGCGTCAGACGCGGACTGCGGCCTCGCCGGGTATACTGGTCGAGGGCGACGACCTCGGCCCCCGCGGCGGGCCGCATTTCCGCCGAAGGCAGCGGGTGGCAGCCGGCGACGCGCACGAGGTTGCGGCCGTCGCGCTTGGCCCGGTACAGCGCCTGGTCGGCGCCGTGCAGCAACTGGTCCAGCGTCGTCATCGTCGGGCCCAGCGCCGCGACGCCGACGCTGGCGGTCAGGCGCAGATGGCCGGCACGGGTCAGGACCGGGGTCGCCTCGACTGCCAGCCGGATGCGTTCGGCCATCACCGCGGCATCGACGTCGTCGGTCGCCGGCATGATCAGCGCGAATTCCTCGCCGCCCAGTCGGGCCAGGAGGTCGCCGGGCCGCGCCTGGCGGCGCAGGGTATCGGCCAGTGCCACCAGGACGACGTCGCCGACATCGTGGCCATGCTGGTCGTTGATGGTCTTGAAATGGTCGGCATCGATCATCAGCGCGGCCAACGGGCGCCGCTGGCGGTGGGCCAGCGCCACCGCGGCCATCGCGGTCTCGTGGAAGGCGCGGCGGTTGGACAGGCCGGTCAGCATGTCGGTGGTCGCCGCATCCTTCAGCCGCGCCTCGGCCATCACCCGCCAGGTGATGTCGCGGCTGGAGCCGTGGATGAACTTGACCTCGCCGTCGGCGCCGGGGATCGGCACCAGGACGATTTCCCAGCTCTGCAGGCCGCCCTGGTTGTCCTCGAAATGCTGGACCTCGCGGCTCAGCGCGCAGCGCTCCAGGTCGCCGATCACCTTGGCGCCGATGGCGGCGGGGTAAAGCTCGGTGATGTCGCGGCCGATCGCGTCCTCGCGGGCGCGGCCAAGCTTGGCCAGCCCCGCGGCGTTGGCGTCGAACAGGGTATAGCGGCCCGAGGCCTCGCGCTTGGACAGGTAGAAGCAGTCGGCGGTGTTGTGGAAGATCGCCTGGAAGACCGCGTCGCGTTCCTTGTTGCGCGCCTCGACGATCAGGCGGCGGCGGGCCGAACCCAGCACGGCGCCCAGCACCGTCACGCCGGCGATGGTGATGGCCGACAGCGGCAGGAAGCATTTCTCGAAGGTGCGCCAGGCCAGGTCGGCCGGCATCAGGAAGATGGTGGTCTGATAGAACGAGGTCATGATGCCGAGCAGCACCAGGTCGCGGGTACGATAGGCGCCGTCGCGCGGCCGGAAGAACTGGGCGAAGATGATGCCGGCCACGGCGGCGACCAGGATCGAGGACGAACCCGCCCAGATGCCCGGGCCGCCCAGCGACAGGCGATAGGCCCCGGCGAGGCCCGCGCCGACCGCGGCGGCGAGCGGCCCGCCGAACGGGGCCGCCAGCGCGATCAGCACGTTGCGGGTATCGAACATCACGCCCGGCGCGATCGTGATCGTATCGTGCATCGCAACGATCGCGGCGGCGCCGAAGACCACGCCGGTCACGACATTGGAGAGCCGCGACCCGGCCTGCAGGCCGCGCACCAGGAACGAATAGGCGATGATGACCAGGGCCAGGATGCCGACGCTGTGGCCGAGGGTGAGAATGACGTCGCCGCTGATACCGAACATGGGCCGAATTCCCTTTTGGGGCAGTACCGCCCGGCCGGATGGCCGCTGGTTCCGCCTGGGGGCATCCTAGGGGCGTGGGGCCATCTCACGGCGTACGCTCGATCAATAAGTTGCCTGGATTTGTAACCGACGGTCACCGGGACGGGTTTTCGCCGGCGCAAATTCCAGTCGGCAGGCGTGTTTCACCCATGCTAAGAGTCACGTAATAGTCACTCTGGGAGAGCAACACGTGACCAAGATTCTCACCCTCGCCGCCATCGTCGCCTTCGGCGTCGGCGCGGCCCTGGCCGGCCCCGCCGCCGCCCAGCAGAAAACCGTCAAGCTCGGCACCGAAGGCGCCTACAAGCCGTTCAACTACATCGATGCCTCGGGCAAGGTGCAGGGCTTCGACATCGAGATCGGCAACGCCCTCTGCGACAAGATGAAGGTCAAGTGCGAGTGGGTGACCCAGGATTGGGACGGCATCATCCCCGCGCTGCTGGTCAAGAAGTTCGACGCCATCATCGCCTCGATGTCGATCACCGACGAGCGCAAGAAGTCGGTCGACTTCACCGAGCGCTACTACTTCACCCCGGCCCAGTTCATCGCCAAGAAGGGCGCCACCTTCACCGCGACGGCGGAAGGCCTGAAGGGCAAGACCGTCGGCGTCCAGCGCGCCACGATCCATGAGAACTACCTCGAGCAGAAGCTGAAGGGCGTCGTCACCGTCAAGCACTACGACACCCAGGAAAACGCCAATCTCGACCTCGCCGCCGGCCGCCTCGACGCCGTGCTGGCCGATTCGACCGTGCTGCTCGACTTCCTCAACACCCCCGAGGGCAAGGATTTCGCCAATCTCGGCGCCCCGATCGTCGACCCGTCGATCTTCGGCGTCGGCGCCGGCATCGCCATCCGCAAGGGCGACAACGAACTGCGCGAAGCCTTCAACAAGGCGCTGAAGGAAATCACGGACGACGGCACCTACAAGAAGATCAACGACAAGTACTTCCCGTTCTCGATCCGCTAAGCCGCGCGGCGGGGTGCGGGGGCCATCCCCCGCATCCCGCCTGCATACGGGGGAGACCCGCGTGGATCTGAAGGGATTCCTGCCCCAGCTGTTGTCGGGGGCCCAGATCACCATCCTGCTGGCGCTCAACGCCGCCCTGGTCGGCGTCGTGCTCGGCGTCGTCTTCGCGCTGGCCAAGCTGTCGCGCCATGGCTGGCTGGCGCGGCCGGTCACCGCCTTCACCAACCTGATCCGCGGCGTGCCGGAATTCCTGATCCTGCTGTTGCTCTATTTCGGCGGTACCGCGGTGCTGTCGGAACTGGCGGGCGAGTATTTCGAGGTCAGCCCCTGGGGCGCCGGCGTCGCGGCCCTCGGCCTCGTGCTGGGCTGCTATGCCTCGGAAACCTTCCGCGGCGCCTTTCTCGCGGTGCCCAACGGCCAGATCGAGGCCGCGCGCGCCTACGGTTTTTCGAGCTGGAAGACATTCCGCCACGTGCGTTTCCCGCAGGCCTGGCGTATCGCGGTGCCCGGGCTGGGCAATCTGTGGCAGGCGCTGCTGAAGGATACCGCGCTGGTTTCGATCGTCGGGCTGGACGACCTGATGCGCAAATCGAAGCTGGCGGCCGAATACACCAAGGAGCCGTTCACTTTCTATTTCTTCGCCTCGCTGGTCTATCTGCTGTTCACGGTGATCTCGATGATCGCGATCGCGCAGATGGAAAAGCGGGCGAGCCGGGGACTGGCCCATAGCTGAGGTCGTCCTGCGGCGTCTGATCGCGGCCGACGCCGCGGTCTATCGCGATTTCCGCATCGCCGCGTTGCGCGCCACGCCCGAGGCCTTCACCTCGACCTGGGCCGAGGAGGAGGCGCGGCCGCTCGACTGGTCGCTCAGGCGGCTGGAGGCGAATTTCCTCCTCGGCGCCTTCGCGCCCGAACTTTGCGGCACCGCCGGTCTCAGCGTGCCGACCCGCCTGCAGGAGCGGCACAAGGCGACATTGTTCGGCATGGCCGCCGCGCCCGGCCATGCCGGGCAGGGGATCGGCCGCCGGCTGGTCGCGGGCATCCTGGCCCATGCCGCGACCCTGCCGCATGTCCGTCAGGTGATCCTGACGGTAACGGCGGGCAACGAAGCCGCCGAACGGCTCTACCGGACATGCGGCTTCGAGACCTATGGCCGGGAGCCGCGCGCCGTCTTCGTCGACGGCCGATTCTTCGACAAGCTCATGATGGTACGGATGCTGAACGGGGGAAGACCATGAAACTGCTTGCCGCATTGCTGCTGGGGATGGCTGCGTTCCTGTCCGGTACCGGCGCCGGATGGGCGGCGGGGCCCGCCGTCACGATCTATGACCTGCACGGCCGCGATTCGATCACCGACCGGGTGGCCCGGCTGCTGGCGCCGGGCATGGCCGCAGCCCTCGGCGCGCCGGTGACGGTCCGCCAAGCCGACGTCATCGAAGTCTATCGCGCGCTGGCCGGCGGGCCGAAGGACGGGTCGGTCCTGCTGATCTCCGATCCGCTCGGCCTCGATCTCTCGCTCGCCAACGAGATGGCCCGTGGCCGGCCCGGCTTTCCGACCGCGCCGGTCACCAAGCTGACGGATGGCATTTCCGTCGCGTTGGTCGTGCCCGAGACGAGCCCGATCCGCGACTGGGCCGGTTTCGTCGCCGCGACGGGCAAGCAGCCCGCCCGCATCGCCTATATCGGCTATCACACCACGCATGGCGTGGCGGTCGGGCTGATCGAACACAAGCTCGGCACCAGGCTGACCGATGTCGAGGCGGTGACGCGCGAGGCGGTGTTGCAGGCGTTGGGCAGCGGCACGGCCGACGCGGCCCTGCTGGTGTCGCCGACCTTGACCCCGGGGGCGGCGCCGGTGCGGCCGATCGTGACCTTCGGGGCTTCGCGCTACCGCCCGTTCGGCACCGTACCGACCTTCGCCGAGCTCACCGGCGATCGCCATGATGCCTTCACCATGAGCCTCGGGCTGTTCGGACCGCAGGGCGTTTCACCCAAGGCATCGGCCGCGATCACGGCGGCGGCCCGCAAGGCCGCTGCCGCACCCGAAACGAAGCAGGCGGCGACCGGCTTCGGCATCCCGCTGCATATCAGCGACGCCGCCGTGCTGGAGGAAGCCAGCCGGCGCAACCGCGCGCTGATCAAGCGCATCGGCATGCAGCCGGGCCAGCGTTGAGCCGAGTGAGGCGGGGATCGTCCCCGGGACGGCTGCCGGTGCCGTTTCCCCGCCTCGCCGACGCTGCCGGCCTCACCTGAAGTTGGCGAGGAACCGGCCCATCTCCCCTCGAAGCTTTTCCGCCATCGTCGACAGCGCGCCGGCGGCGGTCTGGACCTCGCCGGCCCCTTCCCTGGTTTCGTTTGCCGAGCGGGTGACCTCGCCGACATTGGCCGAAGCGGTCCGGGTGCCGGTCGCGGCCTGATCGACGTTGCGGGCGATCTCGTTGGTCGCGGCTCCCTGTTCTTCCACGGCCGAGGCGATCGAACCGTTGATTTCGCTGATCTGGCCGATCGTCGCGCCGATGTTGCGAATGGCCGCGACCGCCTGCTGGGTCGCCGATTGGACGCCCGCGATCTGCGAGCCGATCTCTTCGGTCGCCTTCGCCGTCTGGTTGGCCAGGTTCTTGACCTCGCTGGCCACCACCGCGAAGCCCTTGCCGGCCTCACCGGCGCGCGCGGCCTCGAACGTGGCGTTGAGCGCCAGCAGGTTGGTCTGGCCGGCGATGGTGGTGATCAGATTGACCACGGCGCCGATCTTCTCGGCGGCGTCGGCCAGTCCCTGCACGATCAGATCGGTTTCCCGCGCCTGGTTGACCGCATCCTGGGCGATCCGGCTGGCATTCGTCACCTGGATGTTGATCTCCTTGATCGACGAGGCCAGTTCCTCCGACGCGGCGGCCACCGTCTGGACGTTTGCCGCGGCCTGCTCGGTCGCGGCTGCCGCGGCCATCGATTGTTCGGCCGTATGCTCGGAGACGGCCGTCATCTGGCCGGCGGTGGCGCGCATCTCCGTCGCCGCGGCCGCAACCGAATCGACGACGTCGGCGATCGTCTTCTCGAAGGCGACGGCGGCTTCGATCTTGCGCTGCCCATCCTGGCGCTGGCGGTCCAGCGCCGCTTCCTGAAGCTTGGCCGCCGTTATGTCGGTCGCGAATTTCACGACCTTGTAGGGGACGCCGTCCGCGTCGAGGATGGGATTGTAGGATGCCTGCAGCCAGATTTGCCGGCCATCCTTGCCGATCCGGCTATATTGGGCCTGATCGTATTCGCCCCGCCCGAGCTTTGCCCAGAACGCCGCGTATTCGGGCAGGGCTGCGTAGCCCGGTTCGCAGAACATGCGGTGATGCCGGCCTTCGATCTCGTCGAGGCGATAGCCGATGGTCTTCAGGAAGTTCTCGTTGGCGGTCAGGATCTTGCCGGTCAGATCGAACTCGATGATGGCCTGAACGCGGTCGGCCGCGGTCATCTTGCCTTCCAGTTCGGCCACCCGGATCCTGTCCTCGGTGATGTCGGTGGCGAATTTCACGACCTTGCAGGGGCGGCCGTCGGGGCCGAAGATCGGGTTGTAGGAAGCTTCCAGCCAGACTTCCTTTCCGGCTTTCGTGAGCCGCTTGTATCGCCCCCGGTCGAACTCGCCCCGCCTCAGTCTCTCCCAGAAATCCCGGTAGGCGACGGCGCGGGTGAATCCGTCTTCGCAGAAAATCCGGTGATGGCGGCCTTTGACCTCATCCTCGGCGTAACCGAGCAGGTTCAGGAAGTTCTGATTGGCCGCCAGGATGGTACCGTCGAGGCTGAATTCGATGATCGCCTGCACACGATCGATTGCCGTCATCCGGGCTTTCGATTCGGCATCGTGTGCCTTGCCGGCCGTCACGTCGGTCGCCAGTTTGACGATCTTGACGGGGGTGCCGCGGCCGTCGGCGATCACGCTGTAGGACGCATCGAACCAGATTTCCCGTCCATCCTTGCCGAGTTGCTTGAATGTCGCAGTCTGCGACTTCCCGCGTCTCAGGTTTTCCCACAGTATTCTGTATGTGGGGCTCGAACGAAAAGAATCCTCAAGGAAATCAGCCTGATTTTTGTCTTTAATGTCTTCCATTCTATAGCCGGTAGACAAAAGATAGTTTTCATTAGCATCTATGATCGTCCCGTCGATCGTCAATTCCAGGATGGATTGCGTTTTCCTGAGCGCTGCGACGAGCGCAGTAGAGGCGCGGTATTGCTTGAACATGTTTTTCTCTCTCGAATTAAATCTTTTTTGCTGGCCGCTCCGCGGAATCATGCGGTGTCTTCCGGCCTGCCCTTCGACTGTCTGACGGCACCGTCATGCTGCTTGGGCAAAGGCTAATTGCGTCTTTCGAGAATGACATCGGTCGTTCGGAAGTCGGGCGCCCCCGGAAAGGATTTCATGCGCTCGTGGAAAGTTACGGCTGGCATTGCAAGAATTATTGGTGTTGTAATGCAGTAATGATGCAGGAAAGAGGTATCATGGTATGGATTTTTCATATACGAGTATTTCGACAAATGGATTAAATCACCGGAAGTCCAGGGAGTATTGGGCTGACCATGTGGGGGATGCTTGTCACAATGTTCAGATTAGTTTTCAGAGAGATGAGAATTTTGATGCGCATGTTGAATATACGGATATCGGAGTCGGCAAGCTCACGCATCTCCGGCTGAATGGTGGGCATGAAACCGTCAGGTTGCCGCACCATATTGCGAAGGAAAAACAAGAGGTATTTTCTGTCGCCTTCGTAAGAGGCGGCGTTGGCGGGATGAATAGTATTGGCAAGGATCTGATTTGGAGGAGCGGGCATGTCTATTTTGGTGGAATAACGGATCCGTATAGATTTTTTGCCGGTAGCCATCTGGAGTTTTCGATCATCTTTTTCGATATGCAATACGTGAAGCAGATCGTCCCGAATCCTGAAGATTTGTTCATGAAGGAATTGCAGGGCTCGTCCGGTTGGGGCAACGCCTTGACCTCGATGATGAGCGAGATCACCCCCAGGACGATAAATCGACTTGCGCTCCCGGCGACTGCGGTCACCGATCACCTCCTGGGATTGCTCGCGCTGTCGAACAAGTCGGCTTGCGACGACGTGTCGACCTGTCGGCGGGCATTGCTCCAGAGGTTGCGCCGCGACATGCGCGAGCGCCTGTTCGATTCTTCGATCACGCCGGCCGCTTTCTCGGCCGAGCATGGCATTGCCGCCAGAACCCTCCATGCCGCCTTTGCCGCCACGGGCAGCAGCTTCATGAGCGAGTTGATCGGCATGCGCCTCGACCGAGCGGGCGCGTTGCTGGACGACAGCCGGTTCAACGGCAAGACGATCGCGGAAATCGCGGCCTTCGTCGGCTTCACCAACCCCGACCATTTCTCGACCCGGTTCCGCAAGTCGTTCGGCATGTCGCCGACCGCCTGGCGCGATCGCAAGTAGGCGATCGGACCTAACCGCCCAGTTCGGCCAACGGATAGCCGGTGAATTCCTTCGGCGTCGCGATCACCACGTAGGAGGCGATCTTGTCGATGCCCAGCCCGCCGGCCAACAGGTCGTCGGACAGCTGGTGGTAGCGGCGAATGTCGGCGCAGACCACGCGCAGGACATAGTCGAAACCGCCGCCGACGGTGTGGGCCTCGACGATTTCCGGCAGCCCGGCGATGGCCGCCTCGAACCGGGTGAAATCGTCGGGGGCGTGGTTCTTCATCGTGACTTCGGCGAAGACGGTCACGTGGGGATAAAGCCGCTCCAGATCGAGCATGGCGCGATAGCGCCGGATATAGCCGGCCGCCTCCAGCCGCTTGACCCGTTCCAGGCAGGGGCTCGGGCTCAGGCCTACCAGGTCGGACAGCCTGAGATTGGTGATGCGCCCGTTATCCTGTAGCGCCGCGAGGATCTTGAGATCGAGGCGGTCGAGCTTGGGTCGGTGGCGGGGGCCAGAATCGGTACCGGACATGGCCGGATTATCGCTGGCCCCGCCGCCTTGTCCAGCTTGCGGGGCTTGACGGCCGGCCCGGTTTCCCGATCATCGCGGCACCACGCTCGTCGGGGAGGGGATCATGCGTTTCGTGCTGGCCGTTCTGTTGCTCATCGCTGTGGCCTTGCCCGCCGCCGCCCAGGGCCGCAAGGCGGCGCCGGGCAGCTTCGACTACACCTTGCTGGTGCTGTCATGGTCGCCGCAATACTGCGCCGACCAGGGCGATCGCGCGCCGGCACAGCAATGCGGCCCCGACCGGCGTTTCGGCTTCGTCGTGCATGGCCTGTGGCCGCAATACCAGAACGGCGGCTGGCCGGAGAACTGCTCGACCGAGCGGGTGTCGGACCAGATGATCGGCCGGATGCTCGACATCATGCCCTCCCGCCAGCTGGTCATCCATGAATGGCGCAGGCACGGCACCTGCAGCGGCCAGTCGGCCGACGATTACTTCGGCACGATCCGCAAGAGCTTCACCGGGATCAGCATCCCCGACCGCTATCGCAACCCCGCGGTGCCGGTGACCGTCGGGCGCCAGCAGCTGATCGACGATTTCCTCGCCGCCAACCCGAAGATGCCGCGCGAGGCGATCCGCCTGAAATGCCGCAAGAGCGAGCTGGAGGAAATCGCGGTCTGCATGGCCAGGGACGGCGTGACGCCGCAGGCCTGCGGCAAGCTCAATTATTCCTGCCACGGCGAGACGCTGCGGCTCGCGGCCGTGCGGGGCGGGGCGTGAGCGGCGTCATCGACGTCCTCGACATGCATACCGGCGGCGAGCCGGTGCGCATCATCCGCGCCGGCCTGCCGCCGGTTACCGGCAGGACGATCCTGGAAAAGCGCGCCCATGCACGCGGCCAGCTCGACGAATGGCGGCGCCTGCTGATGTTCGAGCCGCGCGGGCATTACGACATGTACGGCGCCTGGCTGGTCGAGCCGACCTTGGCCAGTGCCGACCTTGCCGTGCTGTTCCTGCACAACGAAGGCTATTCGACGATGTGCGGCCATGCCGTGATCGCGCTGGGCCGCTACGCGGTCGATCACGGCCTGGTCGCGAAAGTGGAGCCGGTGACGCGGGTCGGCATCGAATGTCCCTGCGGCCTGGTCGAGGCCGCGGTCGAGGTGCGCGACGGCCGGGCCGGCGCCGTCTCCTTCGTTTCGGTGCCGGCCTTCGCGCTGGCGCTGGACCATCGGGTCGAGGTGCCGGGCCTCGGCGCCGTCACCTGCGATGTTTCCTATGGTGGCGCATTCTACGCCCTGGTCTCGGCACCCGAGATCGGGCTGACGCTCGGCCGGTCGCGGGTGCGCGACCTGGTCGATGCCGCCACCGCGATCAGCGCGGCAGTGCGCGACAGCATCGGCATCGTCCACCCCGAGCATGAGGATCTCGGCTTTCTCTACGGCACCATCCTGACCGACGGCCAGGACGGTTCGGGCGCGGCGCCCTCGACCAATGTCTGCATCTTCGCCGATGCCGAGGTCGATCGCAGCCCGACCGGCTCGGGCGTCACCGCGCGGCTCGCCGCCCAGGCCGCGCGCGGGCGGCTGTGCCCCGGCGAAACCAGGCGCATCGCCAGCCTGACCGGCGCGGTCTTCACCGGCGAGATCGCGGCCGAGACGAGCTGCGGCCCGCACCGTGCGGTGCGCGTGCGGGTCGGAGGCAAGGCCCATTACATGGGCGAGGCCCGCTTCTGGCGCGAGGCCGACGACGATATCGGCCGCGGTTTCCTGCTCAGGTGAGCCCGCAACGCCTCCTCTTTGCCACCCTCGGCTGCCTGTTCGTGGCCTTGGGCGTGATCGGCGCCTTCCTGCCGCTGCTGCCGACGACGCCGTTCCTGATCCTGGCGGCGGGGTGCTTTGCCCGCTCCTCGCCGCGGCTGGAAGCCTGGCTGCTCGACCATCCCCGTTTCGGCCCGACCTTGCGCGCCTGGCGCGAACGCGGCGCGATCCCGCGCCGGGTCAAGGCCATTGCCTGCCTCGGCATGGCCGGGGGCTATGCCGTGTTCTTCCTGACCGTGCGGCCGTCGCCGGCCCTCGGCCTGATCGTCGCCGCGGTGATGCTGGGGGCGGCCGGTTACGTGCTGACCCGGCCGGATTAGCGCCTGGTGTCGCTTTCATTCAGGCGGTGCTGATGTCGGCACCTTTGGAGCCTGCCGATCCGGTGGCCAGACAGGATAGGGCGGCGGGAAGTCGTGTTCCGACGCTGTCTGTTTCGCCGATACCAACGCCCATTCGGCAGAAGCCGACGGTATCTATCGCTCGCTCGCCGCGATCCGCAATCCCAGGGCCACCAGCGTGGCGCCGGTGACGGCATCGAGCGCCCGGCGCACCGCCGGCCGCTGGAACAGGGCACCCGCCCGCGCGATCAGCGCGGCATAGGCGGCAAGCCACAGGAAGGTCATCGCCGCGAAGATCAGGCCGAGTGCCACGAGGCCCGACGTCATGCCGTCGCCGGCCGGCGCGAACTGGGGCAGGACCGAGGCGAAGAAGACCGCCATCTTGGGGTTGCCGAGATCGTTGATGACGCCCTGGCGGAAGCCGGATGCCGCACCGAGGCGCCGGCGGGCGACGTCGGCCGGCAGGCCGGCCGCCCCGCCGCGCCAGGCGGCATGGAGCGACTGCAGGCCGATGACGACGAGATAGGCCGCGCCGGCCAGCTTGACGATCTGGAACAGGCTTTCGGAGGCCAGCAGCAGCGCGACCAGCCCGATGGCGGTCATGACCGCCCAGATGACCTGGCCGGTCGCGACCCCGAATGCCGTGGCGATGCCGGCGCGCCGCCCGCCCATCAGCGTGTTGCGGATGGTCAGCGCGGTGTCGGGGCCGGGCGAGGCGATCACCAGCACGGAAATGCCGAGGAAGGCCCAGAGCGATGCAGTCATGGCGGTCTCCTGTTTCTCGAAGAAGTGAACTTCGATTCACTCCCCGGCGTCAATAGCCGCTTGTCATCCCGGGGCGGCAGCGGGACAGTCCGGCCATGGCCTACCGCAAGACCGAGCGGGTGCGCGAGCAGCTCGCCGACAAACGATCCCGCATCCTCGGTGCCGCGCGGCAGCTGATCACCGAAGGCGGCTTCAACGATGCGCCGATGACGGCGATCGCCGGGCTGGCCGGGGTCGCGACCGGTACGGTCTATCGCTATTTTCCGTCGAAGACCGATCTGCTGGCCGAGGTCGTGCGGCTTGCCTCGCAGCGCGAACTCGAAGTCGTCGCCGGCATCGTCATGGCCGAGGGATCGGCGGCCCAGCGCCTGAACGAGGCGATCGCCGCCTTCGCCGGCCGCGCCCTGCGCGGGCGCCGGCTCGCCTATGCGCTGGTCGCCGAGCCGGTGGCGCCCGAGATCGATGCGATGCGTCTCAGGTATCGCCGTGCGCTCGGCCGCGTGTTCGAGACGATCATCGACCAGGGCATCCGCGCCGGCGAGTTTCCGGCCCAGCCGGTCGCCGCCTCGGCCGCCTGCCTGGTCGGCGCCTGCATCGAGGGCCTGGTCGGGCCATTGTCGCCCGACACGATGAAGGCTAGGGACGACGGGGCCGCGCTGGTCGCGGCGATCCAGCGATTCTGCCTCAGGGCCGTCACCGCCCGCGATTGACTCTACCCGGTGAATGTGGATTCATTTCATCAACAAATGAATCAATGTTCATTATAAGGGGAGAGGCGCGATGCAGGATGGCGCGACGCATGAAGTGCTGAACCAGGTGCCGCCCTTGACGGGGTACGACGCCTTTGCCGGCGACCGGGTGCTGGGCGAGGCGGTCGAGCGGGAAGGGGCCGGCTGGGCCAGGTCGGCCATCGCCGGGCTGGGCGCCGAGATCGGCAGCCCCGACCTGCAGGAGGCCGCGCGCCTTGCCAACACCGCGCTGCCCCAGCTCAGGACCCATGACCGCTGGGGCAACCGGATCGATTTCGTGGAATTCCACCCGGCCTACCACCAGCTGATGGAACGGGCCTATCGCGCCGAGGTCCATGCCTTCGCCTGGAACCGTCCGCGGCCCGGCGCCCATGTGGCGCGCGCGGCGCTGAGCTACCTCTGGAACCAGGCCGAGAACGGCACGGCCTGCCCGACCGGCATGAGCTATTCGGCCATTCCGGTGATCGCCGGCGTGCCTGCGCTGGCCAAGGACTGGCTGCCGGCGCTGAATGCCGCATCCTATGACCCGCGGCCGCTGCCGATCGGGCAGAAGACCGGGGCGACCATCGGCATGACCCTCACGGAAAAACAGGGCGGCTCGGATCTGCGCGCCAATACGACCCGCGCGCGGGCGCTGGAAGGCGGCGGGCCGGGCAGCCTCTACGAACTCTCCGGCCACAAATGGTTCTGTTCGGCCCCGATGTCGGACGGCTTCTACACGCTGGCCCACACCGATGCCGGCCCGACCTGTTTCCTGGTGCCGCGCTCGCTGCCCGATGGGCGGCGCAACGCCTTTCATATCCAGCGACTGAAGGACAAGCTTGGCAATCGCTCGAACGCCTCGGCCGAGATCGAGTATCGCGGCACGCTCGCCTATGCGCTGAGCGAGGAGGGCAGGGGCATCCGCGCCGCTTTGGGCATGATCCAGTTGACCCGGCTCGACTTCACCATCGGCTCCGCCGGACTGATGCGCCAGGCCCTGACCCAGGCGATCCACCACGCCGGCCATCGCAGTGCCTTCCAGCGCCGGCTGGCCGACCAGCCACTGATGCGGAACGTGCTGGCGGATCTGGCCCTGGAATGCGAGGCGGACACGGTGATGGCCTTCCGCCTGGCGCGGGCCTGCGACGAAGGCTTGCGCGGCGATGAGGGGGCAAAGCTGCTGGAGCGCATCGCCACGCCCGTGGCCAAGTACTGGAACTGCAAACGCGCGTCAGGCTTCGTGCACGAGGCGCTGGAATGTCATGGCGGCAACGGCTTCATCGAGGAGCATGTGATGCCGCGCCTCTATCGCGAGGCGCCGCTGAACGGCATCTGGGAAGGATCGGGCAACGTCGTCGTGCTCGACGTGCTGCGCGCCATCGAGCGTGAACCCGACGGCATCGACGCCCTGCGGGTCGAGCTCGGGCTGGCCCGCGGCGCCGATCGCCGCCTCGACGCAGCCATCGTCCGGCTCGACGACCTGCTGGCCGACCGGGGCGGGCGCGAGTGGCGCGGCCGCGAGATCGTCGAGGCGATCGCGCTGGCGCTGCAGGGGGCGCTGCTGGTCCGGCACGCCCCGCCCTTCGTCGCCGATGCCTTCTGCGCCACCCGTCTGGACGGCCGCTCGGGCCGCACCTACGGCATGCTGCCGTCGGGGCTCGACCTCAGCGCGATCGTCGAGCGGGCGCGGATCGGCTGACCAAGGCAAGCTTCGCGCAATCCAGGGGCGGTAATTCTGGTCGCGGCCGGCATCCGCCGGTCCGCGATCGTTCACTGCCTCCTGGAGATGACATGCGTATCCTGCTGACCGGCGGTACCGGCCTGATCGGCGGCGCCGTCCTGCACGAAGCCCTCGCGTCCGGCCATGATGCCGAATGGGTGGCGCTGGTGCGCGCGACCGATGCGACGGCGGGCCGCGAGCGGCTGATCGCGCGGCTGTCGCGCTTCACCGACCGGGGCAGCGCCCGCCGCCTGCTGGCCGCGGTCACGGTCGTGCCGGGCGACATCACCGCGGCCGACCAACTCGACCCTGCCGCCCTGGGCGGCGTCAGCCATGTCCTGCATCTCGCGGCCGATACCGCCTGGTGGGGCAGCCGGCGGGTGCGGCGGGTCAACCATGACGGCACGCTGGCCTTGGCCCGGCTGGCCCGGCGCCTGCCGCGGCTCCAGCGCTTCCTGCAGGTTTCGACCGCGATGATCTGCGGCGCCGCGCCACCGCCGCTGGTCCAGGAGGAATTCTATCCCGACGCCGACGTCGATCATCTCGTCGACTATTCCCGGTCGAAGGCGGAGACGGAGATGGCGCTGGCGACCGGCCATGCCGATCTGCCGATCGTGGTCGCGCGCCCCTCGATCGTCGTCGGCCATTCGACGCTCGGCGCGGGCCCGAGCGGCAGTATCCTCTGGGTGGTGCGTGCCGCCGACCGCCTGCGCCTGGTCTCCTGCCCGCTCGACGGTTCGATCGACATCGTTCCGGCGGACTGGACCGCCCGGGCATTGTTGCATCTGTTGGCCAAACCCAGCCTGGCCCATCGCCTCTATCATCTGTCGGCGGGCGAGGGGGCGCGCACCTCCTGGTCCGATCTCGGCCGCGCCTTCACCCGCGCCGACGGTGCCCCGCGCCACTACCATCGCCTGCAGGCCGAGGATGGCGGCCTGTTGCGCCGGCGCTTTGCCGCCGCCTTCGGGCTGAACGATCCGGTGCGCTTGACCATGTACCGGGCGATGCGGGCCTATTACCGCTTCTGTGCGCTGAACACGACCTTCGCCAACCACCGCCTGCTGGCCGAGGGCATCACGCGGCCGCCGTCGCTGCCCGAGTATCTCGGCACCTGCCTTGCCAATTCGGCCGGCATCGTCGAGCAGTTCGCCGACGACCTCGACATGTTCCTGCCCGCCACCGCGGATGCGGCGTGAGAGAGGACGATGAAGCGGCGCGACATCGTCCTCGATCTTGCCATCATCTTCGGCTGTGTCGCGGCGCTCTGGCTCATCGCCGTGGGCATCGACCTGTTGCCGGCCGCGGGTAGGAGATAGGGCGCTTGCGGATCTTGCTGATCGAGGACGAGCCGGAGATGGCCGGTGTGCTGACTACGGCGCTGACGCGCGACGGTGCCGTGGTCGACCATCTCGCGACCTTGGGGCTGGCGCGCGAGGCACTGGCCGATCCGGTGCACGATGCCGTGCTGCTCGATCGCCGGCTGCCCGATGGCGACGGGCTGGTCCTGCTGGCCGAATTGCGGGCGCGCGGCATTACCACGCCGGTCATCGTGCTGACCGCGCTGGGCGATGTCGCCGATCGCGTCTCGGGGCTGGACGAAGGCGCCGACGATTATCTGACCAAACCCTTCGCGCTGGAGGAATTGATGGCGCGGCTGCGCAGCGTGCTGCGCCGCCCGGCGCTGGCGCCGTCGCAGACGATCCGGGTCGGCCGGCTCGATTTCGATCTGCAGCATCGCGCGGCCGGCGTGGCGGGGCGTCCGCTCGACCTGCCGCGGCGCGAACTCCTGGTGCTTGAGGCGCTGATCCGGCGTGCCGGCCGCGCCGTATCGCGCGAGCGGCTGGAGGCGGCGGTCTATGGCTTCGACGAGGATGTGCTGCCCAGCGCGATTGATCCACACGTCTCGCGGCTGCGCCGCAAGCTCGCCGAAGCCGGGGCCGGCGTCGAAATCCGCGGCATCAGGGGCATCGGCTATCTGCTGCGGGTTTTGCCTTGACCGCGCGCACGCTGCACTGGCGGCTGGTGCGCAACATCGTCGCGCTGCAGGCCGCGGGCCTCGTCGCCTTCCTCGCCCTGATCATCGGCATGCTGGCGCTGAACGATGCGAACGACGACGGCAGCGTCGTCGATGCGTTGAAGGCCGCGGCCATCCGTGATGGGGCAGGCCGGCTGGCATTGCGGGCCGATGCGACGCTCGACGATCTCCGGGCCGAGCATCCGGGCCTGTGGTTCATCATCCGCGACGGCCGGGGCGGCGAATTGTCGGCCGGCGCGGTGCCGCCGCTCTATGCCGGCCCGCTCGGCCCGGTGCTGGATGGCGTCGATCGCGTCCGGCTGGGCTGGGGGGTGGGCCGTTCGGGGCCGAGTGCCGCGATCAAACGGGTCGAGAGCGACGCGGGGCCGGTGCAGATCATCGCCGGTACCGGCGAGATCCGTGAGGCGCCGGGCACCGTGCGGATCAATGCCGATCTCGACGTCGAGATCGCCGACCACGTCGATGGCCTCGGCACCTGGCTGCGCATTGCCGGCGCGCTGGTCCTGGTCGTCGGCGTGACCGGCATCCTGCCGGTTCTGGTGATCATGGCGGCCTCGACGGCGGTGGCGACGCCGATCGTGGTCCGGCGGGCGCTGTCGACGCTGGTGCATACCGCGGCCCATGCCGCGCTGATCGATCTCGACCGCCTCGGCGTGCGCCTGCCCGAACAGGGCGTGCCGGGCGAGGTGATGCCGCTGGTGCGCGCGGTCAACCAGGCGCTCGACCGTCTGGCCGAGAGCTATGCGCGCCACAACCGCTTCCTTGCCGATGCGGCCCACGAGCTGCGGACGCCGATCGCCATCCTGCGCGGCCGGCTGGAATTGCTGGTGCCGGGGCCGGAGCGCGACCGGCTGCTCGACGATATCGGCCGGCTGGGCCAGCTGGCCGAACAACTGCTGGACCTGCAGCGGCTCGACGTGAGGCCGCCTGAATTGCGTCCGCTCGACCTGGTGGCCCTGGCGCGGCGGGTGGTCGAGGATGTCGTGCCGCTGGCGCTTGCCGGTGGTTATGACATCGCCTTCGAGGCCACTGAGGACCCGGTCGTCGTACCGGGCGAGCGGCTGGCGCTGGAACAGGCGCTGACCAACCTGTTGCGTAATGCGATCGATCATGGCGGCGGCCGCGGCCTGATCACGGTACGGGTCGATCCGGCCGGCGCCGTCGAGGTGGCGGACGAAGGGCCGGGCATTCCGGACGAACAGCGCGACCGGGTGTTCGAACCGTTCCATCGCCTGGCGCCGCGGGCGACGGGGGCGGGGCTCGGCCTGTGCCTGGTGCAGGAGATCGCCCGCCGCCATGGCGGGCGCGTCACCATTGCCGATGCCCCTGGCGGCGGGGCGCTGATGCGGCTGGTGCTGTAGCGGCTCAGCCGCCGCGGCCGGGCGGGCCGGCGGCGTCGAGCTCGGCAGCTTCCGCGTCGGTGAAGACCCGGCTGCGCGTCAGGAAACGCACGCCTTCAGGCGCTTCGGCCGAGAAGCCGGAACCGCGCCCCGGCACGACGTCGATGATGAGCTGGGTATGGCTCCAGTACTCGAACTGGGCCGCGCCGATATAGAACGGGCAGCCGGCGATCTCGCCCAGCAGCACGTCCTGCGGCCCGACGCGGAAATCGCCGGCCGGATAGCACATCGGTGCCGAACCGTCGCAGCAGCCGCCGGACTGATGGAACATCAGCCCGCCGTGCCGGCCCTTGAGTCGTGCGACGATGGCGGCGGCGGCCTTGGTGATCGTGACCCGGTCGATCGTCATGGCCGCCGCCATATGCTCAGAAGAAGCCGAGCGCCTTGGTCGAGTAGCTGACCAGGACGTTCTTGGTCTGCTGATAGTGGTCCAGCATCATCTTGTGGGTTTCACGGCCGATGCCCGATTGCTTGTAGCCGCCGAAGGCGGCATGGGCCGGATAGGCGTGATAGCAGTTGGTCCAGACGCGGCCGGCCTGGATGGCGCGGCCGAAGCGATAGGCGCGGTTGCCGTTGCGCGTCCACACCCCGGCACCGAGGCCGTACAGCGTGTCGTTGGCGATGGCCAGCGCCTCGTCCTCGTCCTTGAAGGTCGTGACCGCGACGACGGGCCCGAAGATCTCTTCCTGGAAGACCCGCATCTTGTTGTGGCCTTCGAAGATCGTCGGCTCGACGTAGTAGCCTTCGGCCAGTTCGCCTTCCAAGATCGCGCGCCTGCCACCGGTCAACACCTTGGCGCCTTCCTGCCGGCCGATATCGAAATAGGACAGGATCTTCTCCAACTGATCATTGGAAGCCTGCGCGCCGATCATCGTCGTCGGGTCGAGCGGATGGCCTTGCTTGATCTTTTGCGTACGTGCGACCGCGCGGTCCATGAACCGGTCGTAGATCGATTGCTGGACCAGCACCCGGCTGGGGCAGGTGCAAACTTCGCCCTGGTTCAGCGCGAACATGGCAAAGCCTTCGAGCGCCTTGTCGAAGAATTCGTCATCGGCGTCGGCCACGTCGGCAAAGAAGATATTGGGCGACTTGCCACCGAGCTCGAGCGTCACCGGGATCAGGTTGTCGGAGGCGTACTGCATGATCAGCCGCCCGGTCGTGGTCTCGCCGGTGAAGGCGATCTTGGCGATGCGCTTGTTCTGCGCCAGCGGCTTGCCTGCCTCGATGCCGAAGCCGTTGACGACGTTGATGACGCCGTCCGGCAGCAGGTCGGCGATCAGCTCGACCAGCACCAGGATGCCGAGCGGCGTCTGCTCGGCCGGTTTCAGCACGACGCAATTGCCGGCGGCCAGCGCCGGCGCCAGTTTCCAGGTCGCCATCAGGATCGGGAAATTCCACGGGATGATCTGGCCGACCACGCCCAGCGGTTCGTGATAGTGATAGGCGACGGTGTCGGGATCGATCTCGGAAATGCCGCCTTCCTGGGCGCGCACGACGCTTGCGAAATAGCGCCAGTGATCGACGACCAGCGGCATGTCGGCATGGATGGTCTCGCGGATCGGCTTGCCGTTGTCGAGTGTCTCGACCGAGGCCAGCAGTTCGAGATTGGCTTCCACCCGGTCGGCGATCTTGTTGAGGATGCGCGAGCGTTCCTGCACCGGGGTGCGGCCCCAGCCGTCACGCGCCTTGTGCGCGGCATCCAGCGCCAGCTCGATATCGGCGGCCGACGAGCGGGCCACGGCGCATAGCGTCTTGCCGGTGATGGGGCTGGGGTTGTCGAAATAGCGGCCCTCGACCGGCTCGACCCACTTGCCGCCGATGAAGTTGCCGTACCGCTCGCGGATCGGGACCTGCTTGGAGATCTTTTCCAGTGCCTGATGGAACATGGGCGTCGTCCTCCTGCTGTGGGCGGATATTTCCGCCTTCTCGCCGGTTGCGGCGATCGTTATATTTTATCGTATATTACGACTCGCAAACGGTGCCAGCAAGGAGGATCCGCCCCCGTGTCCCACGATCTGCAGTTTTATATCGACGGCGCCTGGGTCGACCCGGTGACGCCCAACACCCTCGAGGTCATCGACCCGTCGACCGAAACCGGCTTCGCCCGGATTTCGCTGGGCACGGCCGCCGATGTGAACAAGGCGGTGGCCGCGGCTCGCCGCGCCTTCGAAACCTTCGGTTTCACCTCGGCCGCCGAGCGCCATGACCTCCTCATGCGCATTATCGATGTCTACCAGAAGCGCGCGGGCGATCTGGCGCTGGCTGTCTCGCGCGAGATGGGCGCGCCGCGCAAGTTCGCGCTGAATTCGCAGGTCGGTGTCGGCCTCGCCCATCTGGAAAAGATCGCCGACGTTCTGAAGGGGTATCAGTTCGCCGAACGCCGGGGCACGTCGCTGGTGGTGCGCGAGCCGATCGGCGTCGTCGGGCTGATCACGCCGTGGAACTGGCCGCTGAACCAGATCACCTGCAAGGTCGGGCCGGCACTCGCCGCCGGCTGCACCATGGTGCTGAAGCCCTCCGAGATCGCGCCGCTGGATGCCATCATCTTTGCCGAGATCATGGACGAAGCCGGCGTGCCCAAGGGCGTGTTCAACCTGGTCAACGGCGACGGCCCGACCGTCGGCCAGGCGCTGTCGAGCCACCCCGACGTCGACATGATGTCCTTCACCGGCTCGACCCGTGCCGGCATCCTGGTCGCCAAGGCGGCGGCCGACACGGTCAAGCGCGTGCATCAGGAACTGGGCGGCAAGTCGGCCAACATCCTGTTCCCCGACGTCGATTTCCCGACCGCGGTGACCAAGGGCGTCGCCGGCTGCTTTGGCAATTCCGGCCAGTCCTGCAACGCGCCGACGCGCATGTTCGTGCCACGCGATCGTCAGGCCGAGGTGATCGCCGCGGCGCGGGCCGCGGCCGAAAACTTCGTGGTCGGCCCGGCCGATGCCGAGGGCGCCCAGCTCGGCCCCGTCGTCAGCCAGGTTCAGTACGACAAGATCCAAGATCTGATCGAAAGTGGCATCGTCGAGGGCGCGACGTTGGTCACCGGCGGCATCGGCCGCCCGCCCGGGCTGAATCGCGGGTATTTCGTGCGGCCGACGGTGTTTGCCGACGTGACGCCGCAGATGCGCATCGCGCGCGAGGAAATCTTCGGGCCGGTGCTGGCGATCCTGCCCTATGACAGCGTCGAACAGGCGGTCGAGCAGGCCAACGACACCGTCTACGGTCTGGCGTCCTACATCCAGACCAAGGATATCGACCTGGCCCGCAAGGTCGCGGCCCGCATGCGCACCGGCAACGTGCACATCAACTACCCGGCCTGGGATGCTGGCGTGCCGTTCGGCGGCTACAAGCAGTCGGGCAACGGCCGCGAATATGCCGAATACGGCCTGGAGGATTTCCTGGAGATCAAGGGCATCCTCGGCTACGAGGCGGCATGAACAATATTGGGGCCCCGCGAGGGGCCCCAATCACGTCAGCTCAGCAGGAAGCCGTGGGCGTAGGGGTCGCGGTCGTCGATGAAGATGGTGTTGAGGCCCGTGACCCCCCCCCAGCCCTCGATGGTCGGGATGATGGCCGGGCCGTCGGCCACCA
>JAEYTW010000589.1 GCA_023433835.1 Pseudomonadota bacterium
GGGGGGCCGGCGCCCGCCCCCCCCCCGCTTCGACGACAAACAGTACCAAAACATAAAAGAAGCCGGCATGACGCCCGCTTCAGGGAGAAAACGATGCTTGTCGGCTGCCCCAGGGAAATCAAGAACAAGGAATTCCGCGTCGGCCTGACGCCTGCCGCGGTGCGCGAACTGGTGGCCCATGGCCACAAGGTGATCGTGCAGACCGAGGCGGGCGCCGCGATCGGCCTGCCCGACGAAGCCTACATCACCGCCGGCGCCGAGATCGTGCCGGATGCGGCGACCGTCTTCGCCCGCGCCGAGATGGTGGTGAAGGTCAAGGAGCCGCAGGCCCAGGAATGCGCGATGCTGCGCCCGGGCCAGCTGTTGTTCACCTATCTCCACCTGGCACCGGACCCCGGGCAGACCCAGGCGCTGCTGAAATCGGGTGCGGTCGCCATCGCCTATGAGACGGTCACCGATGCCCGCGGCGGCTTGCCGCTGCTGGCCCCGATGTCGGAAGTGGCCGGCCGCATGTCGATCCAGGCCGGCGCCCATGCGCTGGAAATGGCGCAGGGCGGGCGCGGCATGCTGCTGGGTGGCGTGCCCGGCGTGGCGCCGGCCAAGGTCGCGGTGCTGGGCGGCGGGGTCGTCGGCACCAATGCCGCGCGCATGGCCGCAGGACTGCAGGCCCAGGTCGTCATCCTCGACCGCTCGATTGCGCGGCTGAAGGAGCTCGACGCCCAGTTCGGCAATGCCGCCCAGACCCTCTATGCCACCGCCGAGGCGGTCGAGCAGGCCGTGCTCGAAGCCGATCTCGTCATCGGCGCCGTGCTGGTGCCCGGCGCGGCGGCGCCCAAGCTCGTCACCCGTGCGATGCTGCCGCGGATGAAACGCGGCGCGGTGCTGGTCGACGTCTCGATCGACCAGGGCGGCTGCTTCGAGACGTCGAAGCCGACGACCCACAGCGACCCGACCTACATCGTCGACGGCATCGTCCATTACTGCGTCGCCAACATGCCCGGCGGCGTGGCGCGGACCTCGACCTTCGCCCTGAACAACGCCACCCTGCCGTTCACGCTGGCCCTCGCCGACAAGGGCTGGCGCGCGGCGCTGGCGCAGGATCCGCATCTGAAGAACGGGCTCAACGTCGCCAACGGCCGCCTGACCTACCAGGCGGTCGCCGAGGCGCTGGCCCTCGACTACACCCCGGCCGACACCCTGTTGGCCGCCTGATCCGCAAGAGAGAGACCATGGCTGAACAGCTCAAGCATTTCATCAACGGCGCCTTCGTCGCGGGCACCAGCGGCCGCCAGGCCGACGTGTTCAACCCGGCGACGGGCGCCAAATTGCGCGAAGTGCCGCTGGCCAGCCGTGAAGAGGTCGAAAAGGCCGTCGCCGCGGCGGCGGCGGCCTTCCCCGCCTGGGCTGATACCCCGCCGCTCAAGCGCGCCCGCACCATGTTCCGCTTCGTCGAACTGCTGGAAAAGCATCGCGAGGAGATCGGCGCGCTGATCACCGCCGAGCACGGCAAGGTCAAGGGCGACGCCGAGGGCGAGGTTCAGCGCGGCATCGAGAACGTCGAATATGCCTGCGGCATCCCGCAGATGCTGAAGGGCGAATTCTCCGAGCGCGTCGGCACCGGCATCGATTCCTGGGCGGTGCGCCAGCCGCTGGGCGTGGTCGCCGGCATCACGCCGTTCAACTTCCCGGCCATGGTGCCGCTGTGGATGTTCCCGAACGCCTTGGCCTGCGGCAACACCTTCATCCTGAAGCCGTCCGAGCGCGACCCGTCGGCGGCCAATCTGCTGGCTGAACTGCTGGCTCAGGCCGGCCTGCCCAAGGGCGTGTTCAACGTCGTGCACGGCGACAAGGTTGCGGTCGACACGCTGCTCGAGCACCCGGAGATCGAGGCGATTTCCTTCGTCGGCTCGACGCCGATCGCCGAATACATCTACCACACCGGCACCCGCCACAATAAGCGGGTCCAGGCGCTGGGCGGCGCCAAGAACCACATGATCGTCATGCCCGATGCCGATCTCGACCAGGCGACCGACGCGGTGATGGGCGCGGCCTTCGGTTCGGCCGGCGAACGCTGCATGGCGATCTCGGTCGCCGTGGCGGTGGGCGACCAGGTCGGCGACGCGCTGATCGAGAAGCTCACCCCCCGCGTGCGCTCGATCAAGGTCGGGCCGGGCAACGACCCCGAGGCCGAGATGGGCCCCCTGATCACCAAGGCGCATCACGACAAGGTCAAGGGTTATATCGACCAGGGCGTCAAGGAAGGCGCCGAGCTGGTGGTCGACGGCCGTGGGCTGAAGCTGCAGGGCTATGAAGGCGGCTATTTCGTCGGCGGCACGCTGTTCGACCGCGTCACGCCCGAGATGACCATCTACAAGGAAGAGATCTTCGGGCCCGTCCTGGCCGTGATGCGCGTGCCCGACTACAAGACGGCCGCCAAGCTGATCAACGACCACGAATACGGCAACGGCACCGCGATCTTCACCCGCGACGGCGGCGTCGCCCGTGAATTCGCCGACCGCATCAAGGTCGGCATGGTCGGCATCAACGTGCCGGTGCCGGTGCCCGTCGCCTATCATTCGTTCGGCGGCTGGAAGCGCTCGCTGTTCGGCGATCTGCACATGTACGGCCCCGAGGGCGTGAAGTTCTACACCAAGCTCAAGACCATCACCGCGCGCTGGCCCGACGGTCCCGCGACCGGCGCGCAGTTCAACTTCCCCACGATGCGCTAACCCAAGGGAGAGCCGGGCCATGAAGCCTGCCACCGGTACCGTACAGATCGAGACCGACCGCGTCCGCGTCACCGAGTGGAGCTTCGAGCCCGGCGCCGCCACCGGCTTTCACCGGCACGAGCACGACTACGTGGTCGTGCCGGTGGTCGACGGCGACCTGATCATCCGCGACGCCCAGGGCGAGCGCCGCGTGCCCCTGAAGGCCGGCGCCTCCTACACCCGGCTTGCCGGGGTCGAGCACGACGTCATCAACGGCAACGACTACCCGTTCCGCTTCATCGAGGTCGAGCTGCTGCCGTAGGCTCAGCGGCAAGGGGCGGGCCTATGTTTACCGCCCCTTGCCCTGGATCCCGGATCTGCGCTTCGCTTCGTCCGGGATGACGCATGAAGCTTGTAAAAGGGACAATCGTCGCTCCGGGCTTGACCCGGAGCCCAGGGTGAGCGCCGCGCCACTTGCGACGCTCTTCTTTCGCGGGGTGACGTATCGCTGCCGCCCTGTTAGCCTGACCAGATGCCGTCCCCGTTAGAGCTTGCCATGTCCGCGCCCCTGATTTCCGAACTGCGCATGATCGTCGGCGATGACGGCGTTCTCGATATCGATGCCGACATTGCCGGCTATCGCGGCGACCTCGCCTATCCGACGGGGGCCGCGGTCATCTGCGCGGTGCGGCCGCGCACGGTGACGGAGGTGGCGGCCGTGGTCGTCGCCTGCGGCAAGGCGGATGTTCCCATCGTGCCGCGTGGCGGCGGCACCGGCCTCGCCGGCGGGGCGACGCCCCTGCAGCCCAGCGTCGTCGTCTCGTTCGAGCGGATGCGCCAGATCCGCCGCATCGACCCGATCGGCAATACCATGACCGTCGAGGCCGGCTGCGCGCTGGGCGAGGCGCAGGCCGCCGCGCGCGAGGCCGGGCGGCTGCTCGGCCTCGATCACGGCGGGGCGGGGTCGAGCCAGATCGGCGGCAACCTGTCGACCAATGCCGGCGGCAACAACGTGCTGCGCTACGGCATGGCGCGCGAGCAGGTGCTGGGTATCGAGGCGGTACTGGCCGACGGCACGATCCTCGATCTGCTGGCGCCGCTGCGCAAGAACAACGCGGGCTACGACCTGCGCCATCTGCTGATGGGCGCCGAGGGCACGCTGGGCCTGATTACCGCGGCCACCTTGCGGCTGCAGCCGCTGCCGGTGGTGCGGGCGACGGCCTGCGTCGGGGTGGCCGAGGTGAGCGATGCGCTGGCCGTGCTGCGCCGGCTGCGCGAGGAATTCGGCGAGATGATCTCGGCCTGCGAATTGCTGCCGCGCGCCGGGCTCGACCTGGTCTGCCGCCATGTCGAGGGGGCGCGCGAACCCTTCGAGCCGCCGGCGCCCTGGACCCTGCTGCTCGAACTCGATACCGCGGCGCGCGCCTTCGACCTGCCCGCGGCGCTCGAAGCCTCGCTCGGCGCGATGATGGAAGACGGGCTGGTCACCGCCGGCGCGCTGGCGGCGAGCGAGGCGCAGCGCGCCGCCTTCTGGAAGCTGCGCGAAGGCTTGCCGGCCACGCTGATCGCGATGCCGACCTGCCTGAAGGCCGATACGGCCGTGCCCGTCACCGCCATCCCCGATTTCATCGTCAAGGCCGGCGCGGCGGTTGCGGCGGTCGAGCCGGGTTGCACGCCGATGCCGTTCGGCCATCTCGGCGACGGCAACATCCACTTCAACCTGGTGGTGCCCGAAGGCACGCAGACCCCGGAACTGATGGCACGTCTGCAGCGCGCGATCGAGGATGTCTCGCTCGCGCTCGGCGGCACGGTCTCGGCCGAGCACGGCATCGGCCGGTCGCGGCGCGAGGCGCTGTCCCGCATGCGCGGCGAGGCAACGATCGCGGTGATGTGGCGTGTCAAGCGCGCCCTCGATCCCGAAGGGCGCCTCAATCCGGGAAAAGTGCTGCCTTAACTCAATTCTGCGGCAGCAAGCCTCCGGGCATCGGCGGCAGCGGGCGGCGGGCGATCTCCGCCGCCTCGTCGAAATCCATGCCCAGCGCGCGCAGCACCACGGTCGCCGTCGCCTGGGCATGGTTCTTGGGGACCGGCCCGATGATCGCGGCACGCATCGCGCCGCTACAGGTGCCGATGATCGCATTCATGCCGGCAAGCTGGTTGGGCACGCGGAAACGGCCCTGGCGGATGCCGAGCAGCAGGTCCTCGCCGGCGTAGGACGCCGTTACCTCGATCAGTTCCGGCGAGATGACGACCACGTCCATCATCATCCGTGCCCATTCCGGATGCTCGATCGCCAGTCCAACATAGCGGCGGTTGCCGATCGCCATGCGCTCGGCCGCATCCGTGATATGGCCGTAGCTGGCGTCGATGCGCTCGGACAGGCCCTGGGCTGCGGCGATCGCAACCGCCTCCATCACCGCCTCCTTGGTCGGGAAGTGGTTGTAGAACGTGCCGTTGGCCACGCCCGCCGCCACCGCGATCTCCTGGATAGAGGTGTTGGCCACGCCCTTTTCCGCGAAGACCCGGATCGCGGCGTCGATCAGCTGGCGGCGCGTGCGTTCCCGTTTGGGTGGCAACGGTTCCCGGCTTGACTTCACCATAAAATTGATGTTTCTCTCATTTTTGAAGTTACTCTCAATTTTGGAGCATATCCCATGTTTGCGTCGATGAGGCTAGGCCATCTGGCCTTCGAAGTCAGCAATCTCGCGCGCTGGCGCGGGTTCTGCGACACAGTGCTCGGGCTGGGCGCAGGTATGCCGGCCGGTGAGGGCCGGGTCGATTACGCGACGGGGCGGGCCGGCCAGACCCTGACCGTGACCCAGGGGCCGCGCGACGATCTCGCCGGCATCGGGCTGGGACGGCCCGGTGCCGCGGCGCGGTCGCGGGTGTACCCCCGGCG
>JAEYTW010000601.1 GCA_023433835.1 Pseudomonadota bacterium
GGGGGGCCGCCTGAGCGGGCGCCACCCGCGATCGTGATGAAGCGGAGAGCCCGATGACGCAACGGACCGACCACGGCGATTTTCGCGAGCTGCGCCTAGACCGGATCAACCGGGTCTTCGGCAGCCACCATGCGCTGCGCGACATGTCGCTGACCATCCAGGTCGGTGAGTTCGTCGCGCTGCTCGGGCCTTCCGGCTGCGGCAAGACCACGGCACTGAACTGCCTGGCGGGCCTGCTGCCGTTGTCGAGCGGCGCCATCTGGCTCGACGATCGCCGCATCGACGTGCTGCCGTCGGAAAAGCGCGGCTTCGGCATGGTGTTCCAGAACTACGCGCTGTTCCCGCATATGTCGGTGCGCAAGAACATCGGCTTCGGCCTGGCCATGCGCGGCGTGGCCAAGCGCGAGATCGCCGAGCGGGTCGAGCGCGCGATCAAGATGGTCCAGCTGGGCCAGCACGCCGACAAGCTGCCCGGCCAGCTGTCGGGCGGCCAGCAGCAGCGCGTGGCGATCGCGCGCGCCATCGTCATCGAACCGCCGCTGGTCCTGATGGACGAGCCGCTCTCCAACCTCGATGCCAAGCTGCGCCTGGAGATGCGGGCCGAGATCCGCCGCATCCACACCTCGGTCGGCCGCGCCACCGTCTACGTCACCCATGACCAGGAAGAGGCGCTGAGCCTTGCCGACCGGATCGTGGTGATGAAGGACGGTCTGGTCCGCCAGGTCGGCACGCCGGAAGACCTTTACCACCGCCCGGCCAATCTCGACGTCGCCCGCTTCATGGGTTTTCGCAACGAACTGGCCGGCGAGGCCGAGGGCACCACCATCCGCCACCGCGACGTCACCCTGCAGGGCGTGCGGCGCGATGCCGGCGCCACCCGCCAGGCCGTCGCCGTGTTCCGGCCGGAAGATCTCGAGCCGGTCAATCCCGGCGCCAACGGGACCGCCGTCACGGTGACGGCGGTCGAGTACGGCGGCCGCGAATTCCACCTGACCGGCGTCACCGCCGGCGGCGTCGAACTGCTCGCCCGCTCGCGCGACCGCGTGCTCGTCGGCGACAGGCTGACCCTGGGCGTTGCCCCCGAACACGTGCTGATGTTCGATGCCGGCAGCGATGCGGCGCCGGCGGGCCTCGCCGCGGCGGCGGAGTAGGGCGCCATGACCGCCGACGCTTTCCCTGCCGCTGCCGCTCCCGAACGCCAGCCGATGCGGGTCGACCGCGCCGCCTGGCTTGCCCTGCCGGCCGTGATCTTCGTGCTGGCCCTGTTCATCTTTCCGTTCGGCTATGGCCTGGTCCTCTCCTTCTCGCCGCTCGAGGCGGCACAGGGTTGGTTTGCCAACTATCAGAAGTTCTTCTCCGACCCGGCTTATTACGGCACGGTCGGCAAGACGCTGTGGCTGGCCCTGCCCGCCACCTTGATCAACATCGGCGCCTCGGTGCCGATCGCCTATCGCATGCGCGTGCCCTCGGGCGGCCAGCGCTTCGTCACCACGCTGCTGGTCATCCCGATCACGCTGGGCACCGTGCTGATCGCCGACGGCCTGCTGACCTATCTCGGGCCGCAAGGCTGGGTGAACCGCATCCTGCTGGGCCTGGGGCTCATCGACAGCCCGGTGCGCCTCGTCCACAACTACACCGGCGTGCTGCTGTCGCTGATCGTGTCGGGCTTCCCCTTCACCTTCCTGCTGACCCTCAGCTACATCACCGGCATCGATCCGGTTCTGGCCCAGGCGGCGCGCACGCTCGGCGCCGGCCCCTGGCGGCAATTCAAGGAAATCTATTTCCCGCTGCTGCTGCCCGGCCTTGCCGTTGCCTTCTGCCTGACCTTCGTGCAGGCCTTCTCGGTGTTTCCGTCGGCAGTGCTGCTCGGCGCCCCGGCCGGCGCCACCCGCGTCATCTCGATCGCGGCCTACGAGGCGGCCTTCGAGAACTACGATTTCCCGATGGCCTCGGCCGTCGCGATGATCATGGGCCTGGTCCAGCTCGCCATCACCGTGCTGGTGCTGTCCGGGCGACGGCTGGTCTATCGCGGCCCGGTCGGCGGCGGCAAGGGCTGAGGGGAGAGGCAATCATGTTCATGCGCAACGCTTCGCAGACCCGCGCCGGCGCCCAGGCCTGGAACATCGCGATCTGGGTCGTGATGATCTTCTTCCTGGTCAATGTCGGGGCGATGATCGCCACCGTCCTGCTCAATTCGTTCGCCACGCGCTGGCTCGGGACCTGGTTCCCCGCGGGCCTCACCACCCGCTGGTACGCGTCGGCGTGGTCGGAATTCCAGCTCGGCGACGTGCTGTTCGTGACCATGCAGGTCACGGTCGCCGTCGTCGCGCTGTCGGCCCTGATCGGGGTGCCGGCGGCCTATGCGCTGGCCCGCGCCGAATTCCCGGGCAAGCGCGTCGTCCAGCTCCTGTTCCTGCTGCCGATGATGGTGCCGCCGATCACCTACGGCATTCCGTTGGCCACCGTGCTCTACAAGGTCAATCTCGGCGGTTCGCTCGCCGGCGTGGTCCTGGCGAACCTGGTGCCGACCGTGCCCTTCGTCATCATGGTGATGACGCCGTTCATCGAGCAGATCGACCCCAAGCTGGAAGCGGCGGCGCGCGTCTTCGGCGCCAATACCTTCCGCGTCTTCTTCCACGTGCTGGTGCCGCTGCTTGCCCCGGGCATCCTGGCCGCGTCGCTGATGGTGATGGTGCGTACCATCGCGATGTTCGAGCTGACCTTCCTCACTGCCGGGCCGGACAGCCAGACCCTGGTCGTCTCGCTCTACTACGCCGCCTTCGCCGCCGGCGTCAGGGCCGGACAGTCGATCTCGGCGATGGCGGTGACCTACATGATCCTGACGCTCGCCTGGCTCCTGATCGCACTGCGCTTCGTCAACCCGACCCAGCTGGTGACGCGGGTCAAGACGTAGTCCCGATTTCCTGAACCGACAGTACCGAATTTCCTGATTTTACGAATGACGGGGCGGCGCCACACTGGTGTCCGTCCCGTCGTCGTTTTCAGGAGTTCGCCATGCCTTTCGCCCGCATCTCGCTCCTCAGGGGCAAGCCGCCCGCTTATCTGAAAGCCTTGTCCGACGGCGTCCACCAGGCGCTGGTGGATGAATTCGAGGTGCCGCCGGACGATCGTTTCCAGGCGATCCACCAGCACGAGCCCGGCGAACTGGTCTTCGATCGCAACTATCTCGGCGGCCCGCGCTCGGACGATTTCGTGCTGGTCGCGATCACGGCCGGCCGCCTGCGCCCGACCGCGGTCAAGCAGGCGTTCTACCGCCGCCTCGTCGCGCTGCTGGCCGACGCGCCGGGCCTGGCGCCTGAGGATATCATGGTGATCATCACCACGACCGCGGCCGACGAATGGTCGTTCGGTGGCGGCCGTGCCGCGATGGTGCGGGAGACCGTGGCATGAAGAACGCCCCCTGGCCCGATGCCCACGACGTGATCGGCACGGTCGCGCCCAAGCTGGCCGATCTTTCGATGGATGTCCTGTTTGCCGATGTGTGGGAACGCCCCGGCCTCGATCCGCGCGATCGCAGCCTGATCACGGTAGCGGCGCTGATCGCGATGGGCCGGGTCGAGCAATTGCCCTTCCACCTTGGCCGCGCGCTGCAGAACGGCGTCACGCGCGACGAGATCGGCGAGATCATCACCCACCTGGCATTCTATGCCGGCTGGCCCGCCGCGATGTCGGCGGCGACCCGCGCCAAGGTCTTGTTCGAGGAACCGGCGCCATGATCGCCATGCAATATTCCTTCACTCTGCCGGCCGACTACGACATGGCGATCGTCGACCGCCGCATCGCCGACAAGGGGCATCTGACCGACGGCTTTCCCGGCCTCGCCTTCAAGGCGTATCTGTCGGCGCGGGGCGACCCCGACAATCTCTATGCACCGTTCTACGTCTGGCATGACGAGGAAGGCTTGAACCGGTTCCTGACCGGTCCGGGCTTTGTCGGGCTGACGCGGTCGTTCGGCTGGCCGTCGGTGCGGATCTGGCCGGTCTGGCAGGCGCGGATCGGTGATGTCGCGCGGGCCACCCATGCGACACGCGCGTTGTCGGCGATCGAGCCGCATGACGACCTGGCCGCGCGGCGCGCGCGGGATGCCGCCGACGTCGAGGTCGACGGCGCACTGGTATCGATCGCCGGTTTCGAGCCGACGACCTGGACCGCGATGCGGTTCCGGCTGTGGGATCGCCCCGCGACCGGCGATCAGGCCTATCGTGTCGGCCGTGTCTCGATCTAGGCTCGATCACGCCTGGACATCGGGGAAGGTCACATGGTCCGACTGATGGCTATCTGCGCCGGCCTGGTATGGGCGGCCGCTGCAACGGGCGCCTGGGCGGCGGATACCGCCCTGGCGCCCGCCGGAACCCTGCGCGCCGTCTATCTGGACGGCAATCCCGCCCAAGCCGTGCGTGACCCCGCCACGGGCGAGATTACCGGCGTTGCCGCCGATCTCGCCCGCGAACTGGCCAGGGAGGCCGGCGTCCCGCTGCAGCTGACGCCGGCGCGCGGCGTGCAAGGGGTCATCGACGCGGTACATGGCGATGCGGCCGACATCGGTTTCCTGGCCAACGATCCCTCACGCGCCGGCCCGGTGGTCTTCTCCCAGACCTATCTGCGCAATCCCCAGGGGGTGCTGACGCGCGAGGGTTCGGCGCTGAACGCGGTGACCGACATCGACAGGCCGGGGATCAGGATCGGCGTCCTCCGTGGCGATTCGATCATGCTCTGGCTGACCCGCAACAGGCCCGGGGTGAGCCTGGTGGTGCGGGACGCGGACGGTCCGTCCGAAGCAGCGATGCTGCAGGCCGGAACGATCGACGGCTTCGCGGGGAACCGGCTGCGCCTGTCGACCATCGCGGCGGCGACGCCGGGCCTGCGCATCCTGCCCGGCAGCATCATGGGCGTGCCCCAGGCGATCATCGTCAAGGCCGGCAATACCGCCGCGCTGGCCGCGCTGAACACCTTCATCGATCGCTGCCGGGCGAACGGTTTCCTGCAGGCGGCGATCGCCAGGGCGGCCAACGGCACCGAAATGGAGCCGGCTCCGCGATAGTCAGGCTTCGGTGCGCAGCCGCGCCATCGTCCGGGTGACGGTGTCGATCAGTGCCTGGCCGACGGCGCCGCCGTCACCTTCGATCCGGCTTTTGGCCACCACCGCCATCGCGTCGATCAGCGCCAGCGACAGGCGCAGCTCCTGCTCGGTCAGCGTATCGCGGTCGCGGGTCAGCGCGCTGAGCTGGCCGCCGAACTCGCCGATCAGCGGATAGCCGAGATCGGGCCCCAGGCCCTGCAGGTCCTCGCTGCGCTGGCGCAGGCCGATCAGCGCGTCGCCGGTGGCCCTGCCCGCGTGTGCCGCGGCCTCGAGCGCGACATGATGGCCGCGCAAGGTCTCCACCTGCTCGACCAGTCCGTCCGAAAAGCGGCGGCGCAGGCTGGCCAGCACCGCCTCGCCGTTGGCGAAGCCGAAATTCTGCCGCAACCGCGGCCCGGCCGGCGCGCCCGCGTCGGGGGCAGGGCGCGATCCGTTCTCGAGGGCGGCGAGCGCGGCCATGTCGCGCCGCTGCAGCACCGCGCTGATGCGCTGCGACAGCGTCCGCGCCGACAGGGGCTTGACCATGTAATCGTCGATGCCGATGCGCTTGGCATGTTGGACCAGCTCGGGCTTGCTTTCCTTCGCCATCGCCAGGATCGGCACGTAGGAGACCGCCGGCGCTTTCTCGGCCCGCAAGGTCTCGGCCAGCTTGAAACCGTTCATCGGCCGCATTTCAAGTGCCGTCAGGACCAGCGACGGCGGATGCTCGCGGATCGAGGCGATGGCTTCGGCGGGATCGGAGAACAGCCGGACCCGGTCGACATTGAGGCTTTTCAGCAGGGTCTCGCAGACACCGAGGGCGTGGGAATCGCCGTCGACGACGACGAGGCTGAGATCGCGAAGGCCGCTCATAGGCAATATTTCCTGGACGTAAGGTCGCATGCGCGATGACATCGCCTGCAAGCAAGCAAATTTGGCATACCATCGCCGACCTGAATAATGGAACCTCGGGCCGGCTGCGTCTATGCTGCCGTCGGCGACTAGGAAAATCGTCAAAAATTTGGACAGCAGATCAATTTTAAGCGCGGGCTCACACGCGCGGTACACCTATGGAGTGGTCGGGCCGATGTCGTCTTCGATGCCGTCGATGGCAGCGCGGGAATTCCTTCCCCAGCGCTTCGCCGAACGTGGCGCCGCCGTGCCGTTTACCAGCCCTTCCATCGCGCAGGGTCGCGTGCGCGCGGACTATCGGCAGCAGCTTGAACTGACCGTGCCGGCGCTGGGCGGCATGAAGGGGTCCTACGTCATCCGCTGGACCGAACTGCTCGACGTCTTTCCCGGGCTGACATTGCACGACAGGGTGCTGCGCGACGAGATCGCGCGCCGCCAGGCGGCGACGCCGGACAAGGTGCGGCTGGCGGCGCTCGCCGTGGCCCGCCAGGGCCTGGCGGGGCCTGAGAACGCCGAGGCCGCCGCGCGGCTGATCGAGGAGGCGGACGGCGATCGGCTCTTAACGACTTTTTTCCTGATTCTGGGCAGTTTGGAGGCAGCGCGCAGCGTTCCGGCGTTGGACCTGGCCGATCTCGTCACCCCGGCGGGGCAGCGCCGCGTCAAGGAGGCGATCGATGTCATTGCCAATGCGGTCAGGCTGGACAGCACCGCGGCCTACGATGCCATCGAGGCCTGGGGCGAGATCCTGGCGCCCGCCGGGGTCGCGCGGGCGCCGATGCCGGCTCGTTTCCGCCGGCTGAAGCGTCGGATCGCCGATTTTGGCAATTCGATCAGCGAATGGGGTTCGAGCGAGCATGAGGATTCGGCCTATATGGCGCGCTTCGCTGGCGACCTCGCCCGGTTGACCGTCTCGGTCGCCGATGTCGGTTTCGACGCGCTCGACAAGCTGCAGTCGAAGCCGCTCGATCTGCTGCGCGACTGGGCGGCCGGCAAGGCGGCGGTAACGGATGCCGTCGACCGCATCGGCTGGACGCTCGACGGCTGGGATTTCATCCTGGTAATGTGGGCCGATGCGCAGGCCGGCCAGGAGCGGGCGGCGCAGCGTTCGGCCGTGGCCGACATCTTCCGCCTGCTGCCGCTGTTGCCCGAGGCCGAGATTTCGGGCGCGGCGCGGCGGCCGGATCTCGATGTGTCGAACAAGCGCCGGGTGCGCGTTCTTCACGGCTGGCAGACCGACGCGCTCGACGACGACATCGTCGAGCGGCTGGAACGATATAAGAGGTCCGCGACATGACGGACATCGCCGCCGAACTGAGCGAGATTTCCGACAAGCTGTTCACCTTGCAGCGCGAGAAGGTCGAGCGCCTGACGCGTCTTCTCGAATCGAGCCGCGAGCAGGCGGCAGGCGCCAGGGTGGCGGACGCCGCGCTGACCCTGATCCGCCCGCGGCTGCAGATCGAGCGGCCCGACCGCGTGCTGACGCCGCTGCGCGTTTTCTGCTGGCCGTTCGAACAGTTGCTGGCCGAGAACCGGACGCAGCAGCGCATCCTCGGCCGCATCGGCCGGGCCAGTATCCGTCCGGTCTGGAGCCTCCTGCTTTCCTACCTGCCGCAGGGCGCCGAGGCCGACTGGCGCCAGGCCTGCGCGACGGCCGTTGGTGGCCAGGAACGTGACCGCATCGTCGGGGCCGGCGCCGCCATCTGGCCTGTGGCGGCCGAGATGCTGGGCCGGATCCAGGATCGCTGCCGCGCCGACCGTGCCGAGCGGGTCGCCGTCGTCCAGCGCCTGGGGTCGGAAGCGCTGTACGAGGAATTCGAGGATATCGTCGGGCTGGTCGGGGCCTGGGCCGATGCGGTGGCGATCGACGAACTGCTGTCGCCGGTTCCGGTCGGCAAGCTGGCCGATGCGCAGATCGCGCTGGTCGGGGCCCGCCTCGATGCGGCCGTCGAACGCGGCTGGCCGACGCTCGCCCATATCGTCATGCTGGTGCTGCCGCGGCTCGAACAATCCTACGAACTGCTGCGGCTGCTGCAGGGGCGCGAGAACCTGCCCTGCGGCGTGCCTGGCTCGTCCACGCTGATGGCCTTTATCCACCGGCTGCTCGCCGGGTCGCTCGAACGCATGGCCGAGGATATCGCCACCGGCGCGGCGGTGACCGACCGCGCGGTGACGCGGCTGGGCCGGCGCTTCCTCGACGAAGCCCGGCGTTTCGATACCGCGGTCGGGCCGGCGGCGGCGCAGGCCATGAAGGCGATCGTCAGCGCGGCCCGCGGGCGGCTGCGCGACATGGTCGACGATACCGTGCTGAAGGATGCGATCAGCGTGGTGACGTCCGACGATCCGAACGTCGGGGCCGAGCAGCGCGCCAAGGCCTTGCGCACCTGCCGGCAGATTTCCGACGACCTCGGCCTGACCGAGACGCTCGACGCGGCCACCGGGCAGATCCGCAGCGCCCTGCTTGACGGTGTCGGCCGCCGCGCGGCCACCGCCGAGGGCAGCGCCGAGCAGCGGCGCGAGGTGGTCTCGGCCGAAATCGGCCATGCGACCCGCCTGATCGAGTTGATGTCGGGAGCGGAGGATGCCTATACCGTCTATCGCGATCTCAACCGTCGCTACGGGAACTGAGGGCGATGGCCGATGCCTTCCCCGATTACGGGGATCATGACGCGCTGGCGCTGGCCGACCTGGTCCGGCGCGGCGACGTCTCCCCGGGCACGCTGCTCGATGCCGCGATCGCGCGGATCGAGGCCGGCAACCCCGGGCTGAACGCCGTCGTCACGCCGCTCTACGATCATGCCCGGGCCGCCATCGCCGCCGGCCTGCCCGACGGGCCCTTCAGGGGCGTGCCGTTCCTGCTGAAGGATCTCGGCCAGCTGCTGGCTGGCGCGCGGCTGACCCAGGGCAGCCGGCTGTTCCAGGATTTCATTCCCGATCGCGACAACACCCTGGTGGCCCGCTACAAGGCGGCCGGCCTGGTCATCGCCGGCAAGACCAATACGCCGGAACTGGGGCCCTCGATCACGACCGAGTCGTTCGCCCTCGGCCCGGCCCGCAACCCCTGGGACCTTGCCCGCTCGCCCGG
>JAEYTW010000618.1 GCA_023433835.1 Pseudomonadota bacterium
GGTCGAGGCCGCGCCGGCCGCCGCCCACCCCGGCACGGTCAAGTCGCCGATGGTCGGCACCGTCTACGTCGCCCCGGAACCGGGTGCCGCCGCGTTCGTCAAGGTCGGCGACACCGTCAAGGAAGGCCAGACCCTCGTCATCGTCGAGGCGATGAAGACGATGAACCCGATCCCGTCGCCGCGCGCCGGCAAGGTCACCCGCATCCTGGTCGAGAACCAGCAGCCGGTCGAATTCGACCAGCCGCTGATGATCGTCGAATAAGGGCGGACACACAGGTGTTCGACAAGGTCCTGATCGCCAATCGCGGCGAAATCGCGCTGCGCATCCATCGCGCCTGCAAGGAGATGGGCATCGCGACCGTGGCCGTGCATTCGACGGCCGATTCCGAAGCCATGCATGTGCGGCTGGCGGATGAAAGCGTCTGCATCGGCCCGCCGCCCTCGCCGCAGAGCTATCTGAACATCCCGGCGCTGATCGCCGCCGCCGAGATCACCGGCGCCGATGCGATCCATCCGGGCTACGGCTTCCTGTCCGAGAATGCCGGCTTCGCCGACATCGTCACCGCCCACGGCATCACCTTCATCGGCCCCAGGCCCGATCATATCCGCCTGATGGGCGACAAGATCGCGGCCAAGGCGGCGATGAAGAAGCTGGGGGTGCCGGTCGTGCCGGGCTCGGACGGCGGCATCACCTCGGACGACGCGGCGCGCGCCATCGCCAACGCCATGGGCGATCCGGTGCTGATCAAGGCGGCCGCGGGCGGCGGCGGCCGCGGCATGAAGGTCGTGCGCTCCGACGACGAGCTCGGGCCCGCTTTGTCGCAGGCCCGCACCGAAGCCAAGCTGGCCTTCGGCGACGATGCCGTCTACATGGAGAAATACCTGGCGCGGCCGCGCCATATCGAGATCCAGGTGATTGCCGATTCCCACGGCAACGTCGTGCATCTCGGCGAACGCGACTGCTCGTTCCAGCGCCGCCACCAGAAGGTCCTGGAGGAGGCGCCGTCGCCGGCGCTGAACGCGGCCGAGCGCGACCAGCTCGGCAAGACCGTCACCACCGCGCTGAAGGAACTCGGCTATCTCGGCGTGGGGACGATCGAGTTCCTGTACGAGAACGGGCAGTTCTTCTTCATCGAGATGAACACCCGCCTGCAGGTCGAGCATCCGGTGACCGAGGCGATCACCGGCCTCGATCTCGTGCGCGAACAGATCCGCATCGCCGACGGCGCGCCGCTCGGCTACCGCCAGGAAGACGTGACCTTCAACGGTCACGCCATCGAGTGCCGGATCAACGCCGAGAACCCGCGTACCTTCGCGCCGTCGCCGGGCCGGATCACCAGCTACCACGCGCCGGGCGGCCTCGGCGTGCGCGTCGATTCCGCCGTCTATTCCGGCTATCGCGTGCCGCCGAATTACGACAGCCTGGTCGCCAAGCTGATCGTGCATGGCCAGAACCGCAACGAATGCATCATGCGGCTGCGCCGGGCACTGAGCGAGATGGTCATCTCCGGCATCGAGACGACGATCCCGCTGCATCTGGCGCTGACCGCGCAGAACGACTTCATCAACGGCGCCTACGACATCCATTGGCTGGAAGAATTCATCGCCAATCAGGGATGACGCCGACGTGTCCGCCCGGCTGACCCCGGAACTCCTGGTCCGCGCCTATGCGCGCGGACTGTTCCCGATGGCGGAGGAACGCGACGACCCGGACATCTTCTGGGTCGAGCCCGAGCGGCGGGGCATCCTGCCGCTCGAGCAGTTCCATGTGCCGCGCCGGCTGGCCCGCACCGTGCGGCAGGATCGTTTCCGCGTGACCGCCGACCAGGCCTTCGCCCAGGTCATCGCCGCCTGCGCCGAGCCCAAGCCCGGGCGGACGCGGACCTGGATCAACGATGCCATCGAGCACGCCTACGGCGAGCTGGCCCGCCACCGCCTGGCTCATTCGATCGAATGCTGGTCGGGCGACAAGCTGGTCGGCGGCCTCTACGGCGTCTCGCTCGGCGCGGCGTTCTTCGGGGAAAGCATGTTCAGCCGCGAGACCGACGCCTCGAAGGTGGCGCTGGTCCATCTGGTATCGCGCCTGCGCGTCGGCGGCTACCGCCTGCTCGACTGCCAGTTCATCACCGATCATCTGGCCCAGTTCGGCACGATCGAGATCGAGCGCGACGCCTATATGCAGCTGTTGCTGCCGGCGCTGGCCGGCGCCGGCGATTTCTACTTGGCCGGGGGCTTGGCCGGCGGCTTGGCCGGCTCGACCGGCTCGGCCGTCTTGCAGTCGGTCACCCAGATATCATAGACCGGGTGCTCGAGCGGGTTCAGCGCCGGGCTCGACGCAAACATCCAGCCTGAAAACAGCGCCTTCGGCGCCTCGCCTGGCAACTGCTCGATGATCTCGACGAAGGCCGCCGATTCCGGCGTCTCCTCGACCGGGCGCTTGTTGCAGGCGCGCACGACGATCTCGAGCGAACCGAACTTGACCGGCTTGTTGATCGGCGCCTCGAACGTGGAAATCCGCGCCGTCACCTTGTCGAGACCTTGCAGGATCGCAGCCTGGCCGGGGATCGAGGCGGCCATGGCCGGAAAGGCGAACAGCGAGAGGGCAAGGCCAAGGCCGAGGCGACGCATCGAGGGGTTACTCCGGCAGATGGGCGGCGAACCGCAGGCGCACGTAATCGACCGTCCAGGCCCCGGTCTCGTCGCGCAGCAGCGGTGCCAGCAGGGCGATCACGCGGTCCTGGGCGGCGACGCGCACCCGCGGGCTCAACGCATGGAAGAATACCTGGCCGAAATTGTCGAGCCAGGCGGCAAGGCTGGTGCCGATCGGGGTCGGCCGGCCGATCAGCGCGATCCGGTCCACGATGAAACCGCCACGCTCCAGCCGGGCCTTGTAGTCGCCCGCGGTCGGGAAATACCAGGGGCTGATC
>JAEYTW010000624.1 GCA_023433835.1 Pseudomonadota bacterium
GCCAGGCGGCCAGCGCCGTCTGCGTCGCCTCGTCCAGCCCCAGTTCGACCAGGTCGACCACGACCGGCCCGGCCGCCGCCAGGCCGCAGAGCAGCGCGACCAGCGCATCCGACGGCGTCGCGCCTTCGTCGACCAGCCAGGCCAGCGCCGGGCTGATCCGTGACGGGTCGCCGGCCGGCCGATCGAGGCCGAGGAAGATGCCGCCGGGCAGTGCCTCGGCCAAGGCCCGGGCCAGCCGGGTCTTGCCACTGCCGAGCGGGCCGGTGATCCAGCTCAGCGGCCCGATCCCGGGCAGCGCGAACCGCTCCCCGCCCCAGGGCCACGGCAGGTCGAAGGCGATGGCCGGCGCTTTCAAGGCGTCGAGATCCGGCCGCCCGCCGCGGGCCAGATCGTCGCGCAGGGCCCGCACCTTCCCGATCGTCGACCCGAGCTCGCGCAACCGCCCTTCGAGCCCGGCCTGATGCGCGGCAAGCGCCGCGCCCAGGGCCGCCATGTCGCCCTCCAGCACGCGCGCCACCTCGGCCAGGCTCAGCCCCAGCCGGCGCAAGCCGACGATCTCGGCCGCGCGGCTCACCTCGTCCGGGCCATAAGCGCGCCAGCCGGCCGCGCTGCGGGCGGGCACGACCAGGCCGCGCCGTTCGTAGAGGCGCAGGGCCTTCGGCGAGACGCCGAGCTGGCGGGCGGCCTCGGCCGGGTTGAGATATCGGTTCACGTCTGACCTCGCGGCTGGTTGACCGACCCTCTTATCGGGCCAGCCCCAGGGGCCGGGTCAACCGGCTTTTTTCACCCACGCCGGCAGCAGCATCGGCCGGTCGACTTCCTCGGGCAGGGTCGGCATGTCGGCGGCCTGCTGCGCCGTCGCCGGCGCCCGAGAGCCGGTTCGATCGTCTCGAGATCAGCGATCTCGTCGGTATCGGCCTGGGCCCGGCCGATCATGTTGCGCGACAGGTCGATGCCGCGGACCGATGCCGCGCCGTCGACCCGCACCCAGCGGGCAAACCAGCCGAAGCCGCAGCCCAATCGACGCTGCGCCCGCCCGCTGCAGTCGGCGAAGAATCCGGGATAGTCGTGGGAGTTCCGCGGCATTAGGTAGCAACCACACCTAAGCCAAAAACCGAGGATTTACGAAGATGATCGGCATCGCTGTAGCAGTGTGGCTAGGTGGCGCTTTCATATTCACCGATATGGAAGCCCTGAGGCACAAGAGAGCGTTCTTTGGTTTTGGGGTCGACAAATTCAGCCCACATAATGCGGTGACAGAAATTAGTTTCCCAGGAGCCACCGAACACGTCTTCGTACGTCACCGTCCCCCATACGTAAAGATGAAGGCCATCCCCGAGCCGCACCTTGATAGCCTCGCGATCATTGATAAATCGACCGAGAATCCCTCGCATGGTGCGAATTTGCCCGTGGCCAACGGTTCCTCCTGCGAGAAACGGAAGATCACCAGTGTCCGGCTTGAAATCCGGCGGGAGTACGAATGGATAAATTCCCGCCTTAATCCTGAAGGCCACGTTGCGGGCTGGTGTGGCGCCCATGTTGCTGATGGCGACCAAGCCGCTAAACTCTTTCTGCGTCGCGCGGTCTTGGTAGGTGGCGTCTTTAAAGTCGGTCATGAGGTAAGCGCGCAATTCGCGCTGGCTCATTTCGTGGGAAATTTCGGTGGCGCGTTCGGCGGCTTCAGCAGCACGTACAGCGGCTTCGGCAGCAACCTTGGTTGCTTGAATGGCTTCCTCGTTTCTCTCCAGGGTCTTTTTAACAAACCACACCCCGATAAAACCAACCAGGACTTGGGCAAGAGTACCGATGACCATCCAGAACGCCCACAGCGCCATATCCTGTTGGGCCTGAAGATCCTCCTTCTCTCGCTGGTCTTTATCGGGGGATTCTTGTTTGGCTATCGCAGCTTCGAGAGAAGCTATAGCGCTGCGAATGTCCCCAAGGAGAACAGTCGGGGGAATTTGGTCCCAACCGTTCTTTGGTTCTGTGCGTCTTTCGCTGGCATCGTTCTCAGTGCTGGCGCCTTTACCAGCATTTTGTCCCTGCTCCTGCGCGGATACGTCTACCGCTGACAGGCTTAGGAAGACGGCTAGCCATCCTCCAAGCGCAAGATGGTGCAGCCGATTGCGATCAGGCATTGGACCATGAACGTTGCGGTGAATCCCCCGCGACTGATCTTGTTCGCAATGTTGCGTTCTGTCTCGTGGATTCCGAGTGGCTCAAGCTTCTCGGCCAACTCGCGATAGCCGATCCCCTTCCGCTTCAACTCGGCCTTGAGCATCCCTTTGACGCGCTCGTTCCATTCCTTGTCCGGCATATATCCTCCGATTCGGTGCGAACACCATCATATTCGATGTATTGATATCGAATGTGGTGATGATCATGGCTCAACACTTCCTCCTTTCCGCCAAGGCTCGCACGCTCAGCGTGGCTCAGGTCGCGTGGATGACGGACGAGGAAGCCCGCGCCGCGTTCCGCGCCATCCGTTGGGCCGCGACTGACGGCGAGCCCGTCTGCCCTCAATGCGGCTGCTGCGCCGTCTACGAGTGCGCTTCTCGCCCGATCTTCAAGTGCAAGGCTTGCGGTCACCAGTTCTCCGTCACCTCGGGCACCATCTTCGCCAGCCGCAAGCTGGCGCTGCGCGACTACCTGTTGGCCATTGCGCTGTTCGTGAACGGCGCCAAGGGCATGTCGGCCTTGCAACTCGGCCGTGACCTTGACGTGCAGTACAAGACGGCTTTCGTGCTGGCCCACAAGCTCCGCGAGGCAATGGCGGCCGATCACGCCGGCCTGACGCTCAAGGGTAACGTGGAAGTCGATGGCGCCTACTTCGGCGGCTACGTGAAGCCCGAGAACCGCAAGGAAGATCGCAAGGATCGCCGCTTGGCCGAGAACCAGACCGGCAAGCGCCGCGTCGTGGTCGTCATGCGTGAGCGTGGCGGCCGTACGCTGCCCTTCGTCTTCAAGGCCGAGGCTGACGCCGTGGCGACGATCCGCGCCCGCGTAGAAACCGGGACGACCGTCTACGCCGACGAAGCCGCTTCGTGGGATGCCCTGCACGCCAAGTACGACGTGAAGCGGATCAACCACTCTGTCGCCTTCATGGACAAGGGCGTTTGCACCAATCAGGCCGAAAGCTTCTTCTCCCGCCTGCGCGGCGCGGAAATCGGCCAGCACCACGCGATCAGCCGTCAGTACCTCGCGGCCTATGCCGGCGAAATGGCGTGGCGGGAAGATAACCGCCGCGAGGCGACTGGAACGCAGTTTCGCGCGGCGATTGCTGCCGCCATGGGCTGCGGCGTGTCGCGCCAGTGGAAGGGGTATTGGTAGCGCGGCCTGTGATCGGGAGCTTAGCCTTTGAGCGGCGGATCGGCCGGCCGATGCCACGGTACGACGTTTAGCATCACGGCCGGTAATGCCTCTCGCAGGTCCGCACACAGCCACCCCAGACCGTCTTGGCGTTCACACCGATACCGGACGCTTGGATGCGGGTTAGCATCGGGCAAATCGACCAGTGACGCAAAACGCTGGACCAGACTCGCGATTCGGGGTAAGGTTCGGAGTGTGGCTCTTGCTTGGTGAACTGGCCCCCGGGCTTTTCGTTAGATAGCCAAGATTGCGGATATCGCGGGCCACACGCAAACTACATTAGTAGAAATGATCTTTGCCGCGAGCCCAAAGCTCGTATTCGTAGGTAATTTTATTTGCTATGAGATCATAAGAACGGCGGTCACCTCTTTCCCATTTTCGCTGAATTGCCCATGCACAATAGTCAGCGACTTGTAGACAAGGGTCTGCCGAAGAAGATCGGAAATCTACTTTCCATCTACCATTAACAGTTTGGCGCATAACATCATTTATTCCATTCAAAAATGAGATCTTTTCTTTTTTGCTTCCTATAGAGGCGGCAGTAATGTGCGCTTCGTCGTGACGCAATATCCTTCTGGAAACACCGTGCTTAAAATGGTAGTACCATCCGTATTGGTAGAATCTTTCTTTTGACTTTCTAACTTGAGGCTGAGCTTTCGATTTCTCCATTATTGTTGCCTGTATAGAGAAAATATGCTGCGTCAATATTCCAAAAATAGTATCTCTAACTTGCTGTTTTTCGGTAGTGGCGTGAAAATAATCGCCTAGCTCAACATCTTCCCACAACAAATCCCTTCTTGCTCGCAGGAGTTCGTGAGCTATGTCGCAGTCGTCCATAATGACGGTGCATAAGATAAAATATCTACTTACATTTGCCTTACGTTCAAACGTAAAGCATCCTGCTTCGTCGGAAAAGATATATGTTCTTGCCATGTTTTTGCTCTTGGCGAATGCTATGTCGTAGCTTTTCTCACTAAATGCAGAAATGCAACTTTGGATTGATGTTTACCTAGCAACCTCCAACAACTGATGCTTCGCGAGCAATAGAGGCGACACGAGGGATGGCAGCGCGCGGAAGCGCTGATTGATTGGGCACGGGGAAGGAAAGGGCGCCCTAGCGCTAGGCTACGGGCGCCGCTCCTTTAAAAAGTCCAGCGATCAACACGCTGGATCGCAGCGCCGAGGATACCGCCAGCGCGGCTATTTCCTTCCCAATGGCGTGGCCGCAGGTTTGACGGGTGGTCGGTGCCGCCCATCCATTTCGGGATGATGTGGTCTACTTCCCACCCGTGGGCAGTCTTTAGTCCGTAATGACTGCGCAGGATCGTCCGTCCGTCGCAGTCATAGTGCCCCAAGGCGCCTACGAGAACGCCGTTGGCATAGATGAGATCAAGCTCCCATTCGGCATAGTCGCGATAAGCCATGAACAAGTTCTTTCGTTCGCCGAACCGCTCTTTGCGGTCTCGGCGTGTGGGCGAAGGAATTCGGCTTGACGAGATTCGCGGCCTTGGACAGAATCCAAGAGTTGATCCACTACCCGATCCGCGCCGAATTCCTTCCCGAATTCCTGCGGATCTTCCAAGAGACCCGGGGTTCGTGGCCCCGGGTTTTTCTTGGCTCAAGTCGTGATTCAGGATTCCGTCAGAATCTCGGAAAACGCAAGATGATTCTAGATGTGCCACGGTTTGTGGTCCAAACCACGAAATGTAGCCAGCGCGCTACTTGCGTGATGACTATCGCGCCACTTCCCACAACTGATACTGCCCCGGCCCCTGCTCGGCCCTGACGGTGCCGTTCTCGCGCTGAATGCGGAGCGAGACGCCCACGCGCTTTACCATGAGTCGCAGCAAGCGCTGGTCCGACTTGTCCATGGCGCGCTCTATGAGCATCTGAAGCGCGATATCCCGGGAGGTCAGGGGCTCGACGGCCTGTCGCAGGATCGACAGGACAAGCCGGGACATCTCGCCCTTGTGCGCCCAGTCAGGCGGTGGCCGGAACGCCTTCGGCTTGATCGTCTCCGGCGCTATCGACGGATCAAATATGCGGATGGTCGCGTCTAGATTTTCCAGATCGGCCACCATCTGCCGGAGCTTTTCATGGGCAAGCTCGATATCGCCGGCCAGTTCGGCGCGGCGCTTCATCAACCCTGAGAGTACATGCGTTTCCATGCACCAATGGTACTAGGGCAGGCAGCATGGGCCGATATGTAGTAGGGTGTGTTTGCTACCTAATGCCGGAATTCCGTGCCACGCTGCTTCCTTGGGCTACGAGCATTGCTGCGCGCAATAACCAGCGAGATCCCCGCGTTGATCTCGCACCATTACACCTGTACGATGGGGGTTCATGTCGGGCTGATCTATGCTGGGGTGATATAGGTCGGTGACGATAGTGGCCCATGCCGAGCCGAGGGGAGCCGGGCATTGGACGGTGCTGACGATTTTTACGTCCGCTTCTGGGGCGTACGCGGATCGATTGCCTGTGGCGGCCCGGAAACGGCGCGCTACGGGGGCAACACCTCGACCCTGGAAATCCGTTGCGGCCCGCGCAGCTTCGTGTTCGACGCCGGCACCGGCCTCAGGCAGTTGGGCCACAAGCTGATGCCGGAAGGGCCGCAGGAGATCGACCTCTTCCTCACCCATACCCATTACGACCATGTCTGCGGCCTGCCGTTCTTCGTGCCGTTCTTCGACAAGCGCAACGTGGTCCGCATCCATGCCGGCCATCTCGGCGGGGCCCATGGCGCAATCCATCAGGTGCTGTGCCAGCTGATGATGTCGCCGCTGTTCCCGGTGCCGCCCTCGATCTTCCCCGCGCGGCTCGAATATCTCGATTTCCAGTGCGGCGAGACGCTGCACCCCGCCGAGGGCGTGACCATCCGCACCGCCCGGCTGTCCCATCCCGACCAGGCGACCGGCTATCGCGTCGAATTCGGCGGCCGCGCCATCTGCTACGTCACCGATACCGAGCACAAGCCCGGCGGCCTCGATCCCAACATCCTCGGGCTGATCGCCGGGGCCGACATCATGATCTACGACAGCATGTTCTCCGAGGAGGAGCACAAGACCCGTGTCGGCTGGGGCCATTCGACCTGGGCCGAAGGCATGCGGCTGTGCGATGCCGCCGGGGTCAAGACCTTCGTCGCCTTCCATCACGACCCCGATCACGACGACGACTTCATGGACAAGGTCGCCGCCGAGATCGAGGAGACGCGGCCCGGCTCGGTCGTCGCGCGCGAAGGACTGGTCCTGAGACCTTGAGCCGTCTCTATCGCCGCCTCGCCTTCGGGCTTGCCACGCTGACGGGCCTTGCCCGCCGTGGCTGGTTCATTCCCTATCGCTATGCCGCCTCGCTGCCGCCCGACGGGGCGGCCGGGCCCTATCCGGCGATCGCGGATCTCTGCGCGGCGGCGACGCCGGATTTCCTCGGCCTGCTCGACCGCATCGATAGCCATGAAGCGGATTTCGCCCGCTTCGGCGGCCCGGCCCCCGCCCCGCGTTTCGAGCAGGATTGGTTTCCCACCCTCGATGCCGTCGCGACCTATGCCCTGATCCGCGCCCGCGCGCCGCGCCGCATCGTCGAGGTCGGCTCCGGTCATTCGACGCGGGTGATGGCCCGCGCCATCGCCGATGGCGGGCTGGATTGCCGCTTCACCGCGATCGATCCGGCGCCGCGCGCCCGGCTCGACGGCCTCGCGGTCGACTATGTCCAGTCCACCGTCCACGATGCCGACCGGACCGTGTTCGACATGCTCGAGGCCGGCGACGTGCTGTTCATCGATTCCAGCCACGTGCTCATGCCCGGCTCCGACGTCGACCTGCTGTTCAACCAGGTGCTGCCGCGGCTGAAGCCGGGGGTCGTCGTGCATATCCACGACATCTTCCTGCCCGACGATTACCCCGCCGCCTGGGGCTGGCGCGGTTACAACGAGCAGCAGGGCGTGGCCTGCCTGCTGCAGGGCGGCTGGCAGTTGCTGTGGGCCAGCCGCTACGTGCAGACGCGCCTGGCCGATCGGCTCGCGGCCTCGGTCGTTGCCCGTCTGCCCTGCCCCGCCGGATCGCTTCCCGCTTCGATCTGGCTGACCCGCGGCTTATAGTCGGCCGCTCAGAGTTCAAGGATCCCGATCATGCCGACGCTGGACGGCGTCACCGCCAATCTGATTCTTGCCGCGATGGCGATGGGGGCCGCGCTCGCCCTGGCCGGGCTCGGCCTGACCCAGCGCCATGTGCGCGGCGTCGGCGCCTGGGCGCTGGGCGGCATCGTCATGAGCGTCGCCGGCGCGTTCTCGACGCTGCCGGGTGGCTTCACCGCCCCCTGGGCCGTCGCCGGCCACGAGGGGCTGACCGCCCTGGCGCTGGTCCTGCTGGCCGATGGCGTGATCCGCTTCACCGGCGAGGCGGAGGCGCGCCGGCTGCATCTCGCCTATCTCCTCGCGGGCCTTGCCGGCGGCGTCATGCTGGTGGCCGCCGATGCCGGCGTCGTCTGGATCCAGGTATTCGGCGCGCTGGTTGCGGCGGCCCTGTCGACCGAACTGTTCCTGCGGCTCCGCCTGCCCAACGGCCATCTTGCCGGCAAGCTCCGGCGCGCGCTCGCCCTCCTGTTCCTGCTCAACGGCGCGCGCTGCGTCATTGCCGCGATCGCCCTGCTGGCCTGGCCAGGCAGCGGGGCGATCGGCATCGCCAACGCGGTGACCGAAGGGATCATCGTCATCCTGGTGCTGGTCGGGCTGGTGCTGATCGCCACCGCCGCGCTGCAGCATGACATCGCCGCGACCCAGGACCGGTTGAGCCACGAGGTCGCGGTCGACCCGCTGACCGGCGCGCTCAACCGCACCGCCTTCCTGACCTCGATGGAGCGCTGCTTTGCCATCTGGCGGCGGCACAAGCGGCCGTTCGCGCTGCTGGCGCTCGACATCGACGATCTCGACCAGATCAACCTGCGCCACGGCCGCGAGACCGGCGATGCCGCGATCGCCGCGGTGGCCGAGGCCTGCCGCGCCGATCTGCGGGTCGAGGATGTCGTCGCCCGCTTCTCGGGCGAGGAATTCTATCTCATCCTGATCGAGACGACATTTTCCGAGGCGGTGGCCACCGCCGAGCGCCTGCAGCAGGAAATCCGCAAGATCGTGCTGATCGGCACCACCGGCGACAGCGTGCAGCTGAGCTGCGCGATGGGTGTCGCCGGGCCGCTGGCGACCGACCAGAGCGTCGCCACCGTCATCACCCGGGCCGACCACGCGGTGGGCCAGGCCCGTGCTGCCGGCGGCAACTGCGTCATCGGCAACGACCGGGATGCACCGTCGCCCTAACGCAGCCGGACTTCCGAGCGGGCGCGCCGGTTGGCGGCGTCGATCACCACGATCTCGGCATAACCCTCGCCGTCGGGCATCCAGAAGGCGTCGTTGCGGCGGCGCAGGGCCTCGACCGGCTGGCCGTTGACGATCCAGCGCAGCGGCGCCTCGCCGCCTTCCGCCTTCAGGGCCAGCGAGGCGAGCTGGGCATCGCCGTCGCGCGGCAGTTCGACCACCGCACCGTCGGGCGGGAACAGGATGCGCGGCCCGTCGCTGGCGGCGTCGCCGCCGCGGGTGACGCCGGCCCCGAAGCGGAAGCGTTGCAGCGCCGGCGGCAGGCCGGCCGTGCCGGTCACCCGGATCGCGCCCGGGGGGATGGTCCGGAAGCGCAGGCCTTCCTGGCCGGGAATCAGGTCGAAGACCTTGACCATCATCGGCCCGGCGGCATTGCGGCCGAGGGCGCCGGGGCGCGGGCTGCCGTCGGGCCGGCCGACCCAGACGGCGACGGTGTGGCTGGCCGACCAGCCGATCGCCCAGGCATCGCGGAAGCCGTAGGAGGTGCCGGTCTTGTAGGCGATGCGCCGGGCCGAGCCTTCGGCCGCGACCTGGGTGATGCTGTCGGGCATCGCCGCGTCGGCCAGCACGTCGGCGAGGTAGTAGCGCGCGACGGGCCCGAGCAACTGGCGCGGCGCTTCCGCCGGCGCCGGCTCGTCGACCCGGTAGCGCAGCGGGCGGCTGAGCCCGTCGCCGGCGATGGCGCGGTAGAGCCGGGCGAGATCCGCCAGGCTGACCCCGACACCGCCCAGCGCCACGGGCAGGCCGGCCTCGGTCGCGCCGCGCGGCAATTTGGGATGGACGCCGGCGCCGTTGAACGCGGCCATCAGCCGCTGCGGCCCGATCCGGTCCAGCACGGCGACGGCCGGCAGGTTGAGCGACTGGCGCAGCGCGCTGCGGATCGTCACCTCGCCGTGATAGTCGTGGTCGAAATTCCGCGGCGCGTAGTCGCCGAAGGCCAGCGGCTTGTCGTCGATCACCGTTTCGGGATGGATCAGCAGGTCGTCGAAGGCCAGGCCGTAGATGAACGGCTTCAAGGTCGAGCCCGGCGAACGCGACGCCCTGGTCATGTCGACCTGGCCGCCCTGCGCCCCGAAGAAATCGCCGCCGACATAGCCGCGCACCTCGGCAGTGGCATTGTCGACCACGAGCACGGCAAGGCTGGCATCGTCGCCGAACCATGGCCGCTCGCGCACGCTCAGGGTTTCCAGGCCTTGCTGCAGCCGGGAGTCGAGCGTCGTGCGCACCGTGGTGCCGGGCACGGCACCGGCCGCCAGGCTCTGGGCCAGGTGGGGGCTTGCCATCGGCAGCGGCTGGCGCCTGTCGGGCAGGCCGGCCTCGTAGGCTTCGCGCCGCCGGCGCTCGTCGATCACCCCGGCCG
>JAEYTW010000674.1 GCA_023433835.1 Pseudomonadota bacterium
TGGCCGGGGCGCTCAATCCCCGGCTGGTGCCCGCGCTGGGCCTGCCGCTGGGTGTCGCCGCGGCGGTGATGGCGATCATCGGCGGCCTGCTGCTGCTGCGCCGCCACGACAGCGAAGGGGCCGAACCGAACCTGGAGATGACGACGCCGTTCGAGCTGGCCACGGTGCTGAAGTTCGCCGCCCTCCTTGGCCTCATCTCGCTGATCGCCAAGCTGGCGCTGGCCGAGCTCGGTCAGGCCGGGCTCTTTGCCGTCGCCGCGGTGTCGGGCATCGCCGATGTCGATGCCCTGACCCTCTCGGTCGCCCGCATGCCTGACGGCATCGGCCATCAGGTCGCGGCGACCGCCATCGGCACCGCGGTCGCGGTCAATACCGTGTCGAAGGCCGCGATGTGCGCGATCTTCGGCAGCCGGCCGCTGGCCATGATCGTGGGCTGCGCCAGCGCCGCGGCGATCGCCGCCGGCGGCGTCGCGCTCGCCTTCGCACCGGTTTGATCGGCGCACAATAGTTATTGCCGTTATTGATTATCGAATATAACTTTCCTGGCACCGACTGGAAGATCGGAACCAAGGGAGGAAGTTCATGCGCGAGCATCGCGCCACGGGTCTGTTTGCGCCTTGCACCGTCAATCGCCGCGATACGGCAGACGGCATGGTGCTGACCTCCGGCCTGCCGCCCGCCCCACCGGCCGACACCGTCATCGCCATGCTCGACGCCGCCGCAAGCGCCACACCGGGCCGCGTCTTCCTGGCCGAGCGCGCGGGCCATGGCTGGCGCCGGGTCGCCTATGGCGAGGCCGCCGCCATCGTCGGCCACATCGCGCGCCGCCTGCTCGCCCGCGGCCTGACGGCGGAACGGCCGCTCGCCATCCTTTCCGACAACGCGATCAACCATGTGCTGCTCAGCCTCGGCGCGATGGCGGCCGGCGTGCCGGTCGCCCAGGTCTCGCCGGCCTATTCGCGTTTCGCCGACCTGGCCAAGCTCGAGCATATCTTCACCGCGCTGACGCCGGGCCTGGTCTACGCCAGCGACGGCGCGGCCTTCGCACCGGCCCTCGGCCTCGCCGCGCGGCTGGGTATCGCCATCGCGACCGACGCGGATTTCGCCGATCTGACCGCCCCGGCCGCCGGCAGCCTGCCCGCGATCGGCCCCGATACCGTCGCCAAGGTTCTGTTCACCTCGGGCTCGACCAATCTGCCCAAGGGGGTGATCACCACCCATCGGATGATGTGCTCGAACCAGGAGGCGCTGGCCCAGATCTGGCCGTTCCTGGCGCAGGAGCCGCCGGTGATGGTCGACTGGCTGCCCTGGAACCACGTCTTCGGCGGCAGCTTCATCACCAATTTCGTGCTGCGCCACCAGGGCACGCTGCATATCGATACCGGCCGCCCGGTCGTGCCGCTGATCGAGCAGACGCTGGCCAATCTGCGCGAGATCGCGCCGACGGTCTATTGCAACGTGCCGCGCGGTTTCGACCTGCTGGTCCGTGCCCTCGACCAGGACGAAGCGCTGGCCGCCCGCTTCTTCTCGCGCCTGCGCTTCGTCTTCTCGGCCGGTGCGGCCCTGCCGGACAATCTGTGGCGGCAGCTGACCGCGCTCGCCGAGCGCCATGCCGGCCGGCCGGTGCCGATCATCTCGGGCTGGGGCGCGACCGAGACGGCGCCCTGCGTCACCACGATCCATTTCGACGGCGCCGGCTCCGGCAATATCGGCGTGCCGATCCCCGGCGCCGAGCTGAAGTTCACCCCCTCCGGCGATCGCTGGGAAATGCGGGTGCGCGGGCCGATGGTGACGCCGGGCTACTGGCGCCGGCCGGACCTGACCCAGGCCGCCTTCGACGCGGACGGCTTCTACCGCATCGGCGATGCCGGCAGGCTGGCCGATCCCGCTGATCCCGCCCGCGGCATCCTGTTCGACGGCCGGGTGGTCGAGGATTTCAAGCTGTCGAGCGGCACCTGGGTCAATGTCGGCAAACTGCGCCTGGCGGCCATCGCGGCGGCCAGCCCGGCGATCGAAGATGCCGTGGTCACCGGCCATGACCGCGACGAGATCGGCCTGCTACTGTTCCCGAGCCTTGGCGGCTGCCGCCGGCTGTGCGATGCGCCGGAGGCCGGCCTGGCCGAACTGGCCGGCCATCCCGCCCTGCGCGACCATCTGCGTACCGCGCTGGCCCGGCTGGGCCGCGACGGCGGCAGTTCGACCCGCGTCACCCGGGCCGCGATCGAGATCGAGCCGCCCTCGGCCGAACGGGGCGAGATCACCGACAAGGGTTACCTGAACCAGCGCGCGATCCTGACCGGCCGGGCCGACGCGGTCGCACGTCTCTATGCCCGCGACGACGTCATCCACATCAAACAATAAAAGGGAGGAAGACAGCCATGCAGTCACGTACCCGCCTGAAGGCCTGGGCATTCGGCCTGACCCTGCTGCTCGGTGCCGGATCGGCGCTGGCCCAGAACGCGCCGCTGCGCATCGGCGTGATGAACGACATGTCGAGCGTCTATGCCGATTTCCAGGGCCGCGGCTCGGTGCTCGCCGCGCAGATGGCGATCGAGGATTACGGCGGCAAGGCCGCCGGCCGCACGTTGGAGGTGGTCTCGGCCGACCATCAGAACAAGCCGGACATCGGCTCGGTCATCGCCCGGCGCTGGCTCGATACCGACGGGGTCGAGGTCATCGTCGACCTGCCGAACTCGGCGGTGGCGCTGGCCGTCAACGACCTGGTGCGCGACCGCAACAAGGTGATGATCGGCTCGGGCGCCGGCACCGCCGCCCTGACCGGCGACAAATGCACGCCCAACACCGTGCACTGGACCTACGATACCTGGTCGCTCGGCCATGCACTGGCCCGCGCGGTGATGCAGCGCGGCGGCAAGACCTGGTTCTTCATCACGGCCGACTACGCCTTCGGCCACGACCTGGAGAAACAGGCCGGCGAGGAAGTGGCGGCCGGCGGCGGCAAGGTGGTCGGTTCGGTGCGCCATCCGCTGGGTACGCCGGATTTCGCCTCGTTCCTCGTCCAGGCCCAAAGCTCGGGCGCCGAGGTCGTGGCCTTCGCCAATGCCGGCGGCGACCAGACCAACGTGTTGAAACAGGCGGCCGAGTTCAATCTCGGCGCCAAGCAGAAGCTGGTCGGGCTGATCTTCGGCATCAACAACGTGCCGGCACTCGGCCTGGCCGCCACCCAGGGCCTGCTGACCGTCAATGCGTTCTACTGGGACATGAACGACCAGACCCGCACCTGGTCGCGCCGCTTCCAGGAACGCCATCCCAACCGCAACATGCCCAACGACATGCAGGCCGGCGTCTATGCCGGCGTCCTGCATTACCTGAAGTCGGTCGACAAGGCCGGCGGCGCCCAGGACGGCCGCGCCGTGGTCGCGCAGATGAAGGCGATGCCGACCGACGATCCGCTGTTCGGCAAGGGCACGATCCGGCCGGACGGCCGCAAGATCCACCCGATGTACCTGCTGGAGGCCAAGACCCCGGCGCAGTCGAAGGGCGACTGGGATTACTTCAACGTGCTGGCGACCGTGCCGGCCGACGAAGCCTTCCGCCCGATCGCCCAGGGCGGCTGCCCGATCGCCAAATAATCGGCCTCGACGGGGGCGGGTGTCAGCCCCACTGTGCCCGCCCCTGTTTTCCCCGGAGTATCCATGCCTGCCGACTCCAAACCCCGTACCCGGCGCAAGGCCGCCGCGCCGTCGGTGCCGGCCGCGCCGGACGAAATCGATACCAGCGGCATCGGCGATTTCGTCGGCTATGCGATCCGCCGGGCGCAACTGGCCGTGTTCCAGGAATTCAAGACCTGGATGGCCGAGTTCGAGATCACCACGGCGCAATTCTCGGTGCTGCTGCTGGTGCGCGACAATCCCGGGCTGAACCAGAAGACGCTGGCCGGCACGCTCGGGGTCGAAACCCCGCGCATGGTGCTGATCGTCGACTACCTGGAGAATCGCGGGCTGGTGACGCGGCTGGCCTCGACCGTCGACCGGCGGGCACGGGCGATCTTCCTGACCCCGGAAGGCCGCAAGCTGCTGAAGCTTCTGGAGAAGCGGTCGGTCGATTACGAACGCCGCATCGTCGAGCGGCTGCGCGGCGACGACAAGGCCACCCTGCTACGCATGCTGCGCCACCTGGCCCAGCCCGTCTGACGCCAGCCGGCCCAAGGTGGCGATCCCGCCGGCCAGCCGCTCGTCCCAGTCATAGCCGCAGGACAGCCGGAGGCAGTGGGCATAGCGGCCCGAGGCCGAGAACACGTCGCCGGGCGCGAAGCACACGCCGTGGCGCAACGCCTCGTCGAGCAGGCGGCGGGTACGGATGCCCCTGGGCAGTTCGACCCACAGCACGAACCCGCCGGCCGGGCGGCTCAGCCGCGTGCCGCGGGGAAAGCTCTTCTCCACGCCCCGCATCATCTGCGCGACATTGTCGGCGAACACCCGCCGCATGCGGCGCAGATGCAGGTCGTAGCCACCCGACGACAGGAAATCGGCGAAAGCGATCTGCGGCAGGGCCGGCCCGCACAGGGTCGTCGCGAATTTCTGTTCCAGCACCTTCTGCATATGCCGGCCCGGCGCGATCCAGCCGATGCGGTAGCCGGGCGCCAGGGTCTTGGAGAACGAGGCGCAGTAGATGACGCGGCCGGCCCGGTCGAAAGCGGCGAAGGGCCGCGGCCGCTCCCTGCCGAAATAGATGTCGCCATAGATGTCGTCCTCGATCAGCGGCACGTCGTGGCGGGCGAGCAGGTCGAGCACCGCGACCTTGGTTTCGTCGGTCATCGAACAGCCCAGCGGGTTGTTGAAGCTCGACGACAACAGGCAGGCATCGACCCTGCCGGTTCCCAGCGCCTTTTCCAGCGCGGCGAGGTCGATGCCGTCGATCGCATCGGTCGGCAGTTCGAGGGCCTTGAGGCCGAGCACTTCGAGGGTATGCAGCACGCCGAAATAGGTCGGCGATTCGACGGCGACCACGCCGCCCGGGGGCACGGTGGCGCGCAAGGCCAGCATCAGCGCCTCGGTGCAGCCGCAGGTGACGGCGATGTCGTCGGCCGCCACCACCTGGCCCCAGCTGGCGGCCCGCCGGGCGATTTCCTGGCGCAGCCGCAGGTCGCCGCGCGGGCCGGTATAGATATTGCTCTCGACGCCCTTGACCCGCGCGGCACGGGCGAGGAAACGGTCGAGGCCCGAGGCCGCCAGCAATTCGGCCGACGGGATCGCACAGCCGAGCGGCACCAGCCGCGGATCGGACGCATAGTCGAGCAGGTTGAGCACCAGGCTTGCGACCGACACGTCGAGGGCGCGCAAGGACGGCCGGCTTGGCGCCGGCACCGGCAAGCCGGCCGGGCGGCTGGCGACATAGAAGCCCGATTGCGGCCGCGCCTCGATCACCCCGCGATCCTCGAGCAACCGGTAGGCCTGCAGCGCCGTCGACAGGCTGACCCCGCGCTGCCGCGTGATCCGGCGCAGCGAGGGCAGCCGCGCGCCCGGCGCCAGCGTCCCGCTCGCGATCAACCCTTCGATGAAGCCGGTGACGTCCTCGTACAGGAACTGCATCAAACTGTTCCGGTTACAATTCTGAATATCTGTAACTGTTATCGTATCGCGGCGCGGCCTACAACCGCTTGGCCGACCCAAGAGGAGACACGCCCGATGAGCCGCTTTCCCAGCAACGACATCATCTCGCTGACCGGCGGCGCGCCGCGCTACGACCTGGCCGAAAGCTATGGCCCGAGCATCACGGCGGCGGATCTGGTCGATGCTGGACGCTGGGCCGAGATCGGCCGCCTGGCGCTGGGCTACGGCACCGCGCCGGGCAATGCCGATCTGCGGGCCGCGATCGCGCGCCATTACGGCATCGGCGCCGAGGATGTCGTCGTCACCCTCGGCGGGGCGCAGGCCCTGTTCCTGGCGGCCTTCATCCTCTGCGGGCCCGGCGATGACGCGATCACCACCGCACCGGTGTTTCCGCATACCCGCAACGCGCTGGAGGCGGTCGGGGCCACGGTCCGCATCCTGCCGGCGACGTTCGACAACCGCTATCAGCCCGATCTGGCCCGGTTCCGCACGCTGCTGTCGGCCCGCACCAGGCTCGTCACCGTCGCCTCGCCGCAGAACCCCTCCGGGGTCGCGCTGCCGCGGGCCACGCTACGGGCGATGCTGGACGTGATGGCGGAAATCTGCCCCGAGGCGTATCTGCTGGTCGACGAAACCTATCGGGATGCCGCCTATGGCAACGATGCAACGGCACCGACGCTGGCGGGGTCGAGCCCGAAGGTGATCACCACCGCCTCGCTGTCGAAATGCCACGGCACGCCGGGCCTGCGCATCGGCTGGGCGATCACGACCGATGCCGGCCTGCGCCAGCAGTTCGTGCTGGGCAAGTTCAACACCGCGATCGCCTGCGCGGCCCTGGACGAGGTGCTGGCCCTGCATGTGCTGGACCAGCACGACCGGCTGATCGCCGAGCGCCGCGGGCAGATGACGGACAATCTGCGGCTCACCGCCGACTGGATCGTGCGGAACGCCGCCTACGTGGAATGGGTGCGGCCCGATGCCGGCGCGCTGTGCTGCATCCGGCTGAAGCCTGCCGTCGATATCGACCGCTTCCGCACGCTCGCCGCCGAAGCCGGCGTGCGCCTGGGCGAAGGTCCCTGGTTCGGCGATGAACCGAGGGTGTTCCGCCTGGGCTTCGGACTGCTGACCGGCGAGGATTACGCGGCGGCGCTAGGAATATTGGCCGACGTCCTCCCTCGGGCCTCGCGGTAGTTCGCTCATCGCCGGCACGGATTGCCGTCGGCGACCGGGGCAAGGTCGGGGGCGAGCTCACCCACCGCCACCTCGTAGGGCGCCACCGCCTCTGCGGTGGTCGGCGCCACCTGCGGGTCGCTCAACCTGCCGCTGATCCGCAGCGGCACGTCGAGGGCGAAGAAATTGGTCGACGCCCGCTCGGTGCGTAGGACGAGGTCGAGGCGCTGCTTGGCCAGGTCGCCCTGGCCGCCGCCGACCGCCGTGCCCTCGGCAGCACGCAGGCGCAAGGGCGCCAGCCGCGCGATGCCGTCGCGCAGCGAGACGAAACCGAGCAGGCAGGACACCTGCGTGCGCCCCTCGCCCTTGCGGAACAGCGTGCGCAGGTCGCCCGACAGTTTCTCCAGCAGGTCGCGCGAGATCAGCCCCCCGGTCATGCCGATCACCGCCTGGCCGCGCGCCGCCTTGATCAGCCCGTCCATCGTCCGCGCGGTGCCCCGCGCGATGGCGCGCGCATCGAAGCGGCCGGCGATCTGGCCCGGCCCGGCGCCGAGGCGGCGGGCCAGGGCATCGGCATCGGCACCCGACCAGGCGAGGTCGGCCGAAATCTCGACGCCGCCCTCGACGCTTGCGGCCTGCGCCGAGGCGGTTACACGCCCGCCGCCCAGCGCGAAATTCAGCGTATCGATCGCGGCTTCACCCTTGGCGATCCGGCCTTTGAGCTCGGCATCGTCGGCCCGCAGCCGGCCGTAATCGACTTCGGCCGCGCCGATCCGCGCGGTGATGCGCGGCGCGTCGTCCTCCTGCGGCAGGTCGAGCTCGCCGCCGCCGCCGCCCGCCAGCAGCGGCGCAAGGTCGAGACGGGTGAAATTGAGCGCCAGGGCGATGTCGTCGGACTGGCCGCGCCCGCCCTCGTTCAGGGTGACCGTGCCTTCGAACACATCCTCGCCCAGCTTCCCCCCGGCCTCGTCGAGCTGCCAGCGGTTGCCGTCGCGGGTCAGGTCGCCGACGAGCTTGAGCCCGAGGTCGATCGGCGTCGGCGCCCCGAAGATCCGCGTCAGTTCGCCCAGCTTGCGGGCGACGATGTCGAGGCGGCCGCGCGCGCCGTCGAATTCGAGCGGCCTGGTGAAGCTGCCGTCGAAGGCGATGCGCACCCCGGCATTGGCCAGCGTGAAGC
>JAEYTW010000716.1 GCA_023433835.1 Pseudomonadota bacterium
AAATCCGACGCCGCCGTTCATGCCGGGCGCCACCGGCGCCCTGGCGCGCGACTGGGGGGCAGCCCTGGCCGAGGTCGCCGCCTCCGTCGACACGCTGGTCGGCGCGACCGCGCATGAGATGGCGGCCTTCCAGCCGATGACGGCCGAGAACCGCGCCGGACTGCTGGCCGCCGGCGAAGCCTTGTTCAACACGCCGACCCGGGATTATGCCGCGGCGGCAGACGCGGCCGGGCGCCGCACCTTCCTCTATCGCTTCGACTGGACCTCGCCGCAGCCCGGGCGCGGCGCCTGCCACTGCCTGGAACTGCCCTTCCTGCTCGGCCGCGCCGGCGCCTGGGACGAGGCGCCGATGCTGGCCGGCGCCGATCCGGCGATCATTGCCGATCTGGGCCGCGCCATGCAGCGCGCGTGGATCGGCTTCGTGCGCGACGGCGATCCGGGCTGGCCGGCCTGGCGACGCGACGCGCCGACCGCCATGCGGTTCGACGCCCCCGCCACCACGTTCACCTGGCCGGCCTGAAGGAGATGACGATGCGCCGCTTCACTGCCACCACCCTGCTGCTTTCCATCCTCGGCCTGCCGGCCCTTGCCGCCGATCCGGTCAAGGTCGGCATGATCACCACGCTGTCCGGCCCCGGCGGCTATCTCGGCGAGGATATGCGCGACGGCTTCCGCCTGGGCGCCACCGGCGCCGCGGTTCCGCTCGAACTGCTGGTCGAGGACGACGCGCTGAAGCCGGGCACGGCCAAGCAGATCGCCGAGCGCATGCTGAAAAGCGACAAGGCACGCATCTTCACCGGCACGATCTTCACCAACGTCTTCCTGGCGATCGCCCCCGACCTGCTGGAATCCGGCGCGACGGTGCTGGCCAATGTCCCCGCCCCCAACAACTATGCCGGCAAGGATTGCGAGGCCGGCTATTTCAATTCCGGCTGGGACGAAACCCTGCATTCGGCGGCCGGCCAGCTGGCCAACATCCTCGGCTACAAGAAGATCTTCCTGATCGCGCCGAACTACCAGGCCGGCAAGGACGTCATCGCCGCGGTCAAGCGCCTGTACAAGGGCGAGGTGGCCGGCGAACTCTACACCCGCCTCGACCAGACCGATTTCGCCGCCGAGATCGCCCAGATCCGGGCGGCCAAGCCCGATGCGCTCTACCAGTTCCAGCCGGGCGGGCTCGGCATCACCTTCATCAAGCAATATGCCCAGGCCGGGCTGAACCGCGAAATCCCGATGGTGGTCGCCTCGCCCTCGCTCGATGCCCGCATCCTGTCGGCGGTGGGCGATGCCGCGCTCGGCATGCAGGTCGCGGCCAACTGGTCGACCGGCTTCGACAACCCGGCCAGCAAGGAATTCGTCGACGGCTTCCGCGCCAGATACGGACGCGAGCCGACGGTCTATGCCGCCCACGGCTACGACACCGCCCGGCTGATCGCCGCCGCGCTGGCCAAGTCCGGCGGCAGCCCGGAGGCGCCGGCTTTCCGCACCGAACTGGCCAAGGCCGACTTCCCCACGGTGCGCGGCCATCTGCGCTTCGCCTCCAACCATGGCCCGGTGCAGGACTGGTACCGGCTGAGCGTCGAGCCCGGCGCGGACGGCAAGCCGGCACTGGCGCTGAAGGAAAAGTTCATGCCCGATGCCGGCGGCTACCTCGCCGACCAGTGCAAGATGAAGTGAGGGCCGCCATGCGCCGCCTGCTCGCCGCCGCCACCCTCACGCTAGGCTTCGCCATGACCGATGCCTCCGCCCAGATGTATGGCCCGGCCACGCCGGCCTTCGCCCCCGCCCTGCCGGAACTGCGCCTTGCCGCGATCCCCGAGGCCGGGCGGGCGGCGTTCGAGGGCAACCGCTTCAGCTATATGGAAGCCGGCCGCGCCGACGCCCCGCCGCTGCTGCTGCTGCATGGCATCGGCGCCAATTCGAGCCACTGGCGCTTCCAGTACGCCGCCCTGCAGGACCGCTACCGCGTCATCGGCTGGAACGCGCCGGGCTACATCCTGACCGACAATCTGAAGGCCGAGACACCGTCCTGCGCGGATTACGGCAACGCGGTCGCCACCTTCCTCGATGCGCTGGGTATCGAGAAGGCCTACGTGCTCGGCAATTCCTTCGGCTCGGGCGTCGCGCAATGCTTTGCCATCAACCATCCGCAGCGGGTGATCAAGCTGGCCTTGACCGGCACGCTGATCGGCCGGGCCGACACCTCGGCCGAGGAAAAGGCGAAGAACCTGGCGGCGCGCGAAGCCTCGATCGCCGGCGGTGGCATGACGCTCGGCCTGTCGGGGCGCGACGAGGTGCTGATCGGCTCGAAGGCGCCGCGGTCGCTGCGCCCGATGCTGCAGAGCGTGCTGGCCGCGACCAACCCGCGCGGCTACCTGCAGGCGACGCGCTTCATCTCCGCCCTCGAACCGACCACCGGCCGGGCCGACCGGCTGACCATGCCGCTCCTGATGATCCACGGCCGCGAGGACCGCATCACCCCGCTCGATACCGGCGCCGTGCCGCTGCAGAAGGCAGTGCCGGGCGCGCGGCTCGAGATTCTCGACGGCTACGGCCACCTGCCGGAATTCGAGAACCCGGAAGCCGTCAACGCCCTGCTGGCCGACTTCTTCCGCTGATCCCGGCGCGCGGCGCAACCGTATTGTGCATGCCGCGCGTCTGGTGCCGCCGGGGCGAAAGGGCAATATCGGCTGATATCGTCATTCAGCAGGGGAAGCCCCGATGCTCTCGAATACTGAAGGTAGCATTCTGATCGTCGGCGCCTCGCGCGGCCTCGGCCATGCGATGGCGGCCGAATTCCTGGCGCGCGGCTGGGCCGTCGTCGGCACGGTCCGCGGCGGCGGCCGGACCAAGCTGCACGATCTCGCGGACCGGCATGGCGACCGCGTCGGCATCGAGCAGCTCGACATCACCGATGCCGGTCAGATCGCGGCACTGCGCACCCGGCTCGGCGGCCGCCGCTTCGACATCCTGTTCGTCAATGCAGGCACGGCCAATGCGGTTCGCGAAGCGACCATGGCCGACATCTCGACCGAGGAATTCGTCCACGTCATGGTCACCAACGCGCTGAGCCCGATCCGGGTCGTGGAAGGGCTGGACGATCTGGTGCCCACGGACGGCCTGATCGGCGTGATGTCGTCGGGCCAGGGCAGCATCGCCAACAACACCAACGGCCGGCACGACATCTACCGCGGCAGCAAGGCGGCGCTGAACATGTACATGCGCAGCTACGCCGCCCGCCACGCCGAAATTCCGCGCGCCCTGGTGCTGATGGCGCCGGGCTGGATCCGCACCGACCTCGGCGGCCCCGACGCCCCGTTCGGCATGGCAGAGACCACCCCCCAGATCGTCGCCACCCTGCTGGCCCAGCGCGGCAAGGCCGGGCTGCAATACCTCGACCGCGAGGGCCGCACCGTGCCGTGGTAATGCCGTCAGGACGCCCGTCGCGCAATGGTCTCCAGATGGCCGAACTGCGCCGCGGCCGCGATCTCGGGCAGGCGCCGGATCGAGCCGAGCTGCGCCCACTGCCCCTCGGGCACCTCGGCTATCGTGCGAATTTCGCCAGAACTACTTCTTGTATTGGGTAGCCATTGCGGCGCGGTGCTGACGCGCACCATGGAACACGCGCAGGACACGTATGCCGTTCCCCGCAGGCAGGCCACGATAATAAAAGACTACTCGGCGTGGGGAAACCAGCGGGTGCCCGGCCGCAGGAATTCTTCCTGTCTGCCGGCCAGCGGCATCTCCGCCCGGCCGAGGATCACCTTCCGAAGTTCATCCAAAAATGCGACCGCCCGCGCATAGTTATCGCGGGCGATGTAGTCGAAAATCTCGTCGAGATCCCTTTCGGCCTGCCTGGTAAAGTAAACGGCCGGCATCAGGGCTGGCTGCCGTATTTAACCTTCAGTCGCTGCCTGATACCCTCGAAAACCTCTTCTGCACTCCGATCGACGGGATCGTCGTCAGCCGCCTCGATAGCACGTTTCAGTTGTTCATGCTGCTCGGCCTCTGTCGCATCCTCTACTACGACAGAAACACGGCGGGACCGATCGAACGGTGCCAGCGCCTCATGCAACTCATCGATGGTGGTTCGGATTACCGTAGCCATGTCGGCATTCTAGCCCTCACTCGCACCTGGGGCTACTACGCCGACTCTGCAAAAAAAATCTCTCGCCATGCGGCGCGCGAAATCGCCCTCATGCATTGCGTTGATCTCGGCGATCGTTCCAATCTCAAATCGGCAAGTAGTTATGCGATGGTACCTGTGGCGATAATTGCAATATTCATGCTATTCTCGCCACATGACCAATATCGACCTCGTTGTCCTGAAAGAGGCGAGCCCCGCGGCGGTCGGGGTCAGCATCGAGGTGCTCGATGCGGTCAACCGCATCGCCGGCCGGCGGCTCCTGAACTGGCGGATCCTCAGCCCGTCCGGTGCGCAGACCACCGCGCGCGGCGGCCTGTTGATGCCGGCGCAGCCGATGGTGCGAGCCCAACCCCGCGACATCGTCATCCTGCCCGGGCTGGGCGCCGGGACCGACGCGGAAGTAACGGCGCGGCTGGCCGAACCCGACGCCGGCCAGGCCGCGCGCTGGGTGGCGC
>JAEYTW010000783.1 GCA_023433835.1 Pseudomonadota bacterium
ACAGGGCCGAGGCTGAGCGGCTGGCCCGCGCCGCCGGCGATCTCGCGGCGCTCAAGGCTGCCATCGCCGGTTTCGAAGGCTCGGGGCTGAAGGCCACCGCCTCCAACATCGTCTTCGCCGACGGCAACCCGGATTCGCGGGTCATGCTGGTCGGCGAGGCGCCGGGGCGCGAGGAAGACCTGAAAGGCCTGCCCTTCGTCGGCGAGAGCGGCAAGCTGCTCGATCGCATGATGGCCGCGATCGGCCGCGACCGGACCTCGTTCTACATCACCAACGTCCTGCCCTGGCGCCCGCCGGGCAACCGCAACCCGACGCAGGAGGAGATCGCGCTGTTCCTGCCGTTCGTGCGCCATCACGTCGCGCTGGTGCGCCCGAAAGTATTGCTGCTGCTGGGCAACATCTCGTCGAAGACCCTGTTCGACACCACCGAGGGCATTACCCGCATGCGGGGCAAGTGGCGCGAAATCGCCATTGCCGATCAGGTGATTCCGGCGATGGCCACCTATCACCCGGCCTTCCTGCTGCGCCAGCCCGGCGCCAAGCGCGAAGCCTGGCGCGACCTCCTGAGTCTCGAAGCGCGGCTTGCCGAACTCAAGATCTGAAAAGTTTGCGTCAAGTTTGTGGCGAACGCCAATACTTACGCCACGATTGCGCCATGCTTCAGTTATTGACCGGCAATAATATTCGAGACCGTTGCTTAATAAACACCGGGATATAATAAGAATAGGCAGTTATTCCTGTTACCGCACGGAAATACAACCGTGGTGATTTCGGCTTGCCTAAGCGTCTTTGTCAGGCTATATGCCTCACCCCATGTGCGCGGCCAACTGTTTCTGGCCTCGCCGGCGATACTGGTCTTTCAACGGCTTACTTTCAGGACTGGTGTTTACGGCGGTGTGCTTCGCCGCAGCCCCCCAGGTTCGGGCGGCGGACGAGGCACCGGGCGTGCGGCCTGCTAGCGAAAGCAAAGCGGTAGGTCGGACGGCTGGGGCTACGCGGAATGCCACGTTGCCGACGGTACTCTCGCCTCGCGATGTCGAGCGCTATCAGCGCATCTTCGACCTTCAGCGGGCGGGACGCTATGCCGAGGCCGACCGTGAAATCGCCAAGCTCGACGACCGCCTGCTGGTGGGCGTGGCGATGGCGCGCCGCTATCTGGAAGCCAGCTACCGCCCCTCGATGGGAGAGCTGTCGCACTGGCTCAGCGCCAACAAGGACCTGCCCGACGCCGGCCAGCTCTACCAGATGGCGGTCAAGCTGCGCGGCAAGCCCAAGAAGAACGCGCCCGCGATCCCGACGCCGATCGGCAGCGATCCCGGCGATTTCGGCGGCGGCGACAAGCTGATCCTGCCGCCGAGCCGCGTGGCGCCCCCGAAGAAGCCGCGCTCCGGCGCCCAGGATATCGCCGTCGAGAAGCACGGCACGGCCATCGTGCGCGCAATCCGCGCCGGCGAGCCGGCCGAGGCGGAAAAGCGCCTCGAAAAGCCCGAGATGCGCGACCTGCTGTCGACCGGCGAGCTCGACGATTGGCGGCGCAAGGTCGCCTGGGGCTATTTCCTGGAAGGCGACGACGAGGATGCCTTGCGGCTGGCCAGCGCCGCCGCCCAGCGCTCGCGCAGCGTGGTACCGCTGGCCGACTGGGTCGCGGGGCTCGCTTCCTGGCGTCTCAACCGCTTCGACAATGCCGCCCATCATTTCGGCGAACTGGGCCAGAACCGCAACGCCATCAACTGGGATCGCGCCGCCGGCGGGTTCTGGGCCGGCCGGGTCGCCGCCAAGCTGCGCCAGCCGCGCGAGGCGGTGAAGCAGTGGAAGATCGCCGCCCAGGAACCGCGCACGTTCTACGGCCTGCTCGCCACCCGCGCGCTGGGCGTCAACCACCCCTACAGCTGGGACCTGCCGCCGCTGAGCGAGGACGAGGTCCGCCGGCTGATGCAGCTGCCCGGCGCCAAGCGGGCCATCGCCCTGACGGAAGTCGGCGAATACGTGCTGGCCGAGCGCGAGGTCGCCCGGCTGCAGGCGGTCGCCCGCTCCGATCTCGGCGGCGCGCTGCTGGGCCTGTCGGCCCGGCTGGAAATCCCCGCCGCCCAGCTGCGCCTGGGCCATGTCTGGCGCGAGGTGAAGGGCCCGATCTACGACGCCGCCCTCTATCCCGTCCCACCGTGGGAGCCCGAGAGCGGCTATCAGATCGACCGCGCGCTGATGTTTGCCTTCATGCGCCAGGAATCGGGCTTCAACGCCCGCGCCCTGTCGCCCGTAGGCGCCACCGGGCTGATGCAGCTGATGCCGAAGACGGCCAGCCTGATGGCCGACGGCAGCCATGGCCGCGGCGGCGAGAAGCGCCTGCTGGCGCCGGAATACAACCTCGAGCTCGGCCAGCGCTATCTGATGCATCTGCGCGACAACGCGATCGTGCGCGGCAACCTGGTCCATCTGGCCGCCGCCTACAACGCCGGCCCGGGCAACCTGCAGCGCTGGAAGGAGCAGGTCGTGCACAACAACGACCCGCTGATCTTCGTCGAGGCGATCCCGGTGGCCGAGACCCGCGGCTTCGTCGAACGCATCCTGCTCAATTACTGGGTCTATCGCATCCGGCTCGGCCTGCCGACCGGATCGCTCGACGCGATGGCGGGTGGCAGCTGGCCCCTCTATGATGGCGGCCCCGATCCCAATCGCGTGGTCCAGAATGCCCGGAATTGACGAAAGCCGCCGCTTCATCCCCGTCCGCATCGCCGTCCTCGCCGTTTCCGACACCCGCGACCTGTCGTCGGACCGGTCGGGCGACACGCTGGTCGAACGGTTGACCGCGGCCGGCCACGAACTCGCCGCCCGCTCGATCGTCCGCGACGAGGTGGCGCAGATCCAGGCCCTGCTCGACGGCTGGATCGCCGACGAGGGGATCGACGTCATCCTGACCACCGGCGGCACCGGCGTCACGGGGCGCGACGTGACGCCCGAGGCGGTCGAGGCGCTGTTCGAGAAGCCGATCCCCGGCTTCGGCGAGCTGTTCCGGATGCTGTCCTACAAGACCATCGGCACCTCGACGATCCAGTCGCGCGCCACCGCCGGCGTCGCCCGCGGCACCTACATCTTCGCCCTGCCCGGCTCGACCGGCGCCTGCCGCGATGCCTGGGACATGATCCTGAAGGACCAGCTGGACTACCGCTTCAAGCCCTGCAATTTCGTCGAGCTGCTGCCCCGGCTGCGCGAACACGAACGGCGCGCGCCTTCCTGAAAAGTTCTTGAATTGTTCTCATGATGGGGCGAGGATCGGGGCATGGCACCCCGCGCCTCCACCTCGCCCCGTCAGAAACCGCCCGCCCCGCCGCCGCAGGGCGTCGATCCCTTTTCGGCCGATGGCCTCGACGACGTCGCCGTCCAGCCCGATGCCCGCCGCGGGCGCGGCGCGGCGACCAACCTGTCCGGCCGGTTCGAGAAGGAACGCCGCAGCCTGATCGACGACGGCTGGGGGTCGGCCGATGCCGTGCCGGCCCCGCTGAAGACCACCGTGCAGGTCGACGCCACGCGCACGATCATCGCCCGCAACGATTCGCCCGACGTGCCCTTCGATCGTTCGATCAATCCCTATCGCGGCTGCGAACACGGCTGCATCTATTGCTTCGCGCGGCCGACCCATGCCTTCCTCGGCCTGTCGCCCGGCCTCGATTTCGAATCGCGGCTGTTCGCCAAGCCGGAGGCGGCCAACCTGCTGCGCAAGGAACTGGCCAAGCCCGGCTATCGCTGCCGCACCATGGCGCTCGGCACCAATACCGATCCCTACCAGCCGATCGAGGGCGACTGGCGCATCACCCGCAGCATCCTCGAAGTGCTGAACGCGCATAACCATCCGGTCGGCATCGTCACGAAGTCGGCCCGCATCACCGGCGACATCGACATCCTGGCCGACATGGCCAGACGCAACCTGGCCCGCGTGCAGATCTCGGTCACCACGCTCGACCGGGGGCTCGCCCGCGCGATGGAGCCGCGGGCCTCGACGCCGGAACGCAGGCTGGAGGCGATCTCGCTGCTGGCCGAGGCCGGGGTGACGGTCGGCGTCAACCTGGCGCCGGTGATCCCGGGGCTGAACGACCATGAGATGGAGCGCATCCTGCGTCGGGCCTACGAGGCCGGGGCGCGCGATGCCAGCTATATCGTGCTGCGCCTGCCGCTCGAACTGAAGGAGCTGTGGCAGGACTGGCTGCGCGAACACCGCCCCGATGCCGCCGGCCGCATCATGAAGCTGTTGCGCGAGATGCGGGGCGGCAAGGATTACGATCCGTCCTGGGGTACGCGCATGACCGGGGAAGGCACCTTCGCCGAGCTGATCGGCACGCGCTTCCGCCTGTCGGCCAAGCGCAACGGCTATCGCGAGCGCAAGACCCCGCTCGATACCAGCCAGTTCACCCCCCCGGTGGTGCCGACCGCGCAGCTCAGCCTGTTCTGACGCATCGGTGCCCGCCGAGGCGGGCCTTCGATCAGACCGCGCGGCGCCCCAGGGC
>JAEYTW010000794.1 GCA_023433835.1 Pseudomonadota bacterium
GCCTCGCCGGCGGCGAAGGCGCGGCGGCGGGCGCCTTCCTGCAGCCACGCCATCAGCAAGGCGACGATCATCGACGAGCCGGCATAGGAAATGTGGTGGACGACCATCGCCTCGGATGCATCGGCCAGGAACACCGACAGCACGGCGCCTGCCAGGCTGGCCGCCATCACCCAGCCCATCACCGGCAGGGCCGGCCCGACCATCGCACAGCCGACGTTCAGGATGATGAAGCTGGGTGTCGTGATCTCCAGGACATGATGCGGATTGCGCGCGATCAGGAAGGCGGGCAGCAGGGCGAACAGGCTGCCGAAGATGATGGTCAGCGGGTCGACCCAGCGCGTCGCCCGCGGCCGGACGAGCAGCCACAACGCAATGCCCAGCGCGGTCATGATGGCCAGCCGCACGGGTAGCACCTTCAATGCGGCATCCGGGGCGACCATCCAGTCGCGCACCGCAAACCAGACGATCTGGAACAGGCCGAGGCTCAGCGCGGCCTGGACGAGAGGGACGGAAGCCTGGCGCTGCTCGTGGCGGAACTGACGCTCCTGCGCGGGCGGGAAAGTCGGAAGGGACCGGAATAAACGGCTGGCCATCGCGTTTCCTCGAGCGAGTCGCTTAGCCAGAAGGATTAGCACAGCGGTACCGTCGCGGGCGACCGGTCTGATTTGACAGCCGCGCCCTCCGGGTCCACCGTTCGGGCACTCGATCGTCCATGCTGCCGAACCCCGAATTTCCCGAGGACTTCGATGAAGTTCAGGCCGTTGCCCGATCGCGTCGCCGCCACGTGTGCCGAGAGCGACAACAGGACCGGGGGCGGCATCTAGAAATACGCCAGGGAGGATCAGCCGATGGCTGCCAAGGACGTACGTTTCGGGGGTGAGGCCCGCGCCCGCATGCTGCATGGCGTGGATATCCTGGCCGATGCGGTCAAGGTGACGCTGGGCCCGAAAGGCCGCAACGTCGTGATCGACAAGGCCTTCGGCGCGCCGCGCATCACCAAGGATGGCGTCAGCGTCGCCAAGGAGATCGAACTCGCCGACAAGTTCGAGAACATGGGCGCCCAGATGCTGCGCGAGGTCGCGGTCAAGACATCTGACGTCGCCGGCGACGGCACGACGACCGCGACGGTCCTGGCCCAGGCGATCGTGCGCGAAGGCGCCAAGGCGGTCGCCGCGGGCATGAACCCGATGGACCTGAAGCGCGGCATCGACCTGGCCGTCGACCAGGTCGTCGCCGACCTGCGCAAGCGATCCAAGAAGGTCGTGACGTCGGAGGAGATCGCCCAGGTCGGCACGATCTCGGCCAACGGCGAGCGCGCGATCGGCGAGATGATCGCCCGCGCGATGGAGCGGGTGGGCAAGGAAGGGGTGATCACGGTCGAGGAGGCGAAAAGCCTCGATACCGAACTCGACGTCGTCGAGGGCATGCAGTTCGATCGCGGCTATCTGTCGCCCTATTTCATCACCAACGCCGACAAGATGATCTGCGAGATGGAGGATCCCTATATCCTCCTGCACGAAAAGAAGCTGTCGAGCCTGCAGGCGCTGCTGCCGATCCTCGAAGCCGTGATGCAGACCGGCAAGCCGCTGCTGATCGTTTCCGAGGAGGTCGAGGGCGAGGCCCTGGCGACGCTGGTGGTCAACAAGCTGCGCGCCGGCCTGAAGGTCGCCGCCGTCAAGGCGCCGGGCTTCGGCGACCGGCGCAAGGCGATGCTCGAGGACATGGCCGTGCTGACCGCGGGGCAGGTGGTGTCGGAAGACCTCGGCATCAAGCTCGAGAGCGTCACCCTGCCGATGCTGGGCCGGGCCAAGCGCATCGTCATCGACAAGGAAAACACGACGATCATCAACGGCGTCGGCAACCGGAAGGATCTCGATGCCCGCTGCGCCCAGATCCGCGCGCAGATCGAGGAGACGACATCGGACTACGACCGCGAGAAGCTGCAGGAGAGGCTTGCCAAGCTCGCCGGGGGCGTTGCCGTCATCAGGGTCGGCGGCGCCACCGAGATCGAGGTCAAGGAACGCAAGGATCGCGTCGACGATGCGATGCATGCGACCAAGGCGGCGGTCGAGGAAGGCATCGTCGCCGGCGGCGGCACGGCGCTGCTCTATGCCAGCCGCAGCCTCGCGAGCCTCGCCGGCGGCAATCCGGACCAGAAGGTCGGCATCGACATCATCCGCCGGGCGCTGCAGGCGCCGCTGCGCCAGATCGCCGAGAATGCCGGCCATGACGGCGCGGTGGTGGCGGGCAAGGTGCTGGAAAGCAAGGACCTGAATTTCGGCTTCGACGCCCAGACCGGCGGCTACGCCAACCTGGTGAAGGCCGGCATCGTCGACCCGACCAAGGTGGTGCGCCACGCGCTGCAGGATGCCGCCTCGATCGCGGGCCTCCTGATCACCACCGAGGCGATGGTGGCCGAAAAGCCCAGGAAGGAGGCGCCGGCGATGCCGGGCGGCGGGATGGGCGGCATGGGCGGCATGGGCGACATGGATTTCTGAGATGATCGCACTCCGGGCGGCGGCGGACGGAGACATCGCCGCCATCACGGCGATCGTTCAGTCTGCATACTCGGTTTACCTGCCGCGCATGGGCAAGCCGCCCGGGCCGATGCTCGACGATTACGGCGCGCTGGTCGCCGCGGGCCGCGTCACCGTCGCCGACGAAGGCGGCCGCCTCCTGGGGCTGATAGTGCTGCTGCCCGAAGCCGACCACCTGCTGCTCGACAATGTCGCGGTGGCGCCCGAAGGGCAGGGGCGGGGACTGGGCCGCCGGCTGATCGCCTTCGCCGAGGACGAGGCATGCAGGCTGGGCCTGCGCGACCTCAGCCTCTACACCCATGTCACCATGACCGAGAACATCGCGCTCTACGCCCGGCTCGGCTTCATCGAAACACATCGCGGGGAACAAGCCGGTTACGCCCGCGTCTTCATGCGCAAGCCGCTGCGGCCGAGCTGAAGTACTTGCAAATCGTTCGCAGTTCGGTCAAAAACTGAAATTGCGAGTTAGTTGCAATGTAGCCGGAGCTGTCGATGAATTTCCGGGCATCCGAGGCCGCGCTGTCCTCGAACTGGCGCCGAGACCGGGGGGAGCCGTCGCTCGCGGATGTCCATCGCTCGATTCCGGTCCGCCAGGGCGGCGCGGCCTGGCGCAAGGGGCTCGCCTTCATCGGCCCCGGCTACCTTGTGGCGGTCGGCTACATGGACCCGGGCAACTGGGCCACCTCGCTCGCCGGCGGGTCGAAGTTCGGCTATCAGCTGCTGTTCGTCGCGCTGCTTTCCAACGTCATGGCCATCGTGCTGCAGCATTTCTGCGCGCGGGTCGCGATCGCTACCGGGCGCGATCTGGCCCAGGCCTGTCGCGACGCCTATCCCAGGCCGGTTGGGCGCCTGCTGTGGCTCCTGGCCGAGGTCGCGATCGTCGCGACCGACCTGGCCGAGGTGATCGGCACCGCGATCGGCCTGAACCTGCTGTTCGGCATTCCGCTGGAACTCGGCGTGCTGATCACCGCGGCCGACGTCTTCCTGATCCTGTGGCTGCAGACCAAGGGTTTCCGCTGGATCGAAGCCTTCGTCGTCGCCTTGCTCGGCATCATCGCCGTGTGCTTCGTCATACCCATCGCCCTGGCCGACCCCGACTGGGGCGCGGTCCTCAGGGGGTTCGCCCCGACGGCGACGATCGCGACCGACCCCGACATGCTCTACCTGGCGCTGGGCATCATCGGCGCGACGGTGATGCCGCATAACCTCTACCTGCATTCCGGCATCGTGCAGACCCGTGCCTACGGCGACAGTCCGCCGCAGAAACGCGAGGCGCTGCGCTTTGCCACCATCGACGGCTCGGTCGCGCTGATGGCCGCGCTGGTCATCAATGCCTCGATCCTGATCCTGGCCGCGGCGGCGTTCCATGCCCGCGGCGAGACCGCGATCGAGGAACTCGACCAGGCCCATCTGCTGCTGGCGCCGCTGCTCGGCTCGGCCATTGCACCGACGCTGTTTGCGATCGCGCTGCTGTGCTGCGGCCTCAATTCCACCGTGACGGCGACGATGGCCGGGCAGATCGTGATGGAGGGGTTCCTCGACATCAAGCTGCCGCACTGGCTGCGCCGGCTGATCACCCGGATGATGGCCATCGCGCCGGCCGCGGTCATCACCGTGCTCTACGGCGAGAGTGGGGCGGGCAAGCTGCTGATCTTCAGCCAGGTGGTGCTGAGCCTGCAATTGCCGTTCGCCGTGGTGCCGCTGATCCTGATCGCGTCGAACCGGGCCAGGATGGGCGCCTTGCGCGCGCCCGGCTGGCTGATCGCCATTGCCGGCATGATCGCCGCCGTCATCGTCGCGCTGAACGTCAAGCTGATCCTGGATTTCACCGGTCTCACCGGCTAGAAGCTCAACCTTCTGGTTGACCTTTTGTTGGGTCGCGCGTATATTCAACACTATGGTTGAATTACAGACTACCCAACTGGACGCCATCTTCCATGCGCTGGGCGACGCCACCCGCCGCCGCATGCTGCGCGACCTCAACGATGGCGAACGGACGGTCAGCCAACTGGCCGAACCGTTCGCGATGTCGCTGGCCGCGGCCTCCAAGCACATCAAGGCCCTCGAAACCGCGGGGCTGATCCGGCGCGAGATCCGCGGCCGCACCCATTTCTGCCGGCTGGAGCCGGGGCCGCTGGCCTCGGCCCATCAATGGCTGGGTTTCTACGAACATTACTGGACCACCAGCTTCGACGCCCTCGACCGGCTGCTCCGCGCGGAGGATGCCGCCAACAAGTCAGCAGGAGACGAAAAATGAGCGACACGACGACCTTCGACACCTACGGCACGCTGGTCGAGCCGGCGACCTTGAAGATCCAGCGCGTCCTGCCCGGCCCGATCGAGCGGATCTGGCGCTATCTGACCGATGCCGGGCTGCGCCGCCAATGGCTGGCCGGCGGGGAGATGGAGATGCGCATCGGCGGGGCGCTGGAACTGATCTGGCGCAATGACGAACTGAGCGACCAGCCGACGAAACGGCCGGAAGGCTTCAGCGAAGAGATGCGAATGGCAAGCCGGGTCACCGAACTCGACCCGCCGCGACGGCTTGCCATCGCCTGGGGCAATTCGGGCGACGTCTCCTTCGACCTGGAGCCGCGCGGCGGCAATGTCCTGCTGACGGTCGTCCATCGCCGCCTGCCCGATCGCGACACCCTGCTGAAAGTGGGCGCCGGGTGGCACGCGCATCTCGACCTGCTGGTCGAGGTGGCGAACGGGCGCGGGACCGCGCCGTTCTGGGAAAGCTGGACCCGCCTGCACGGCGAGTACGACCGCCGCCTGTGATTTTATGCTAGAAGGATCGGGTGAACCAGATCGCCCGATCCTTCGAAGCCGGTTTCCTGTCGCAGGCCTTGGCCGCGCAGATCGAGGCCTGCGACCGCTACGAGCTGGCGCCGCTGTTCCGCCGCTGCTTCCAGAACCGCCAGCCGGTGTTGGAGGCAGGCAGCGGCAGCGGGCGCTGGTGCGGCTGGATGGACCGCCAGGGCATCCGCTGCGACGGTGTCGACTGGTCGCAGGACCTGTGCGACCGGGCGGCCCGCGAGATCCCGCAGGCGCGGTTCTTCGCCTGCGACATGGCCGCGGTGCCGGTGGCCGATGGCACCTATGGCGGCATCGTCGCGCTCGGCTCGATCGAACACGCGCTGGACGGTCCGATGGCGGCGCTGCGCGAGTTTCACCGGCTGCTGCGGCCCGGCGGGCTTGCCGTCATCACCGTGCCCTATGGCAGTCCGCTGCGCCGGCTGGGCGCGCCCGTTTCCCGGGCGATTCAGGCGGTCAAGGCTTCGCCGATGGTTCGTCGGCTGTTCGGCAAGCCGGTCGGCGGCACCTCGCTGGCCGCCGCCAGGCGCGCACCCCGGCGTGACTGGGCGCCGCAGTTCAGCCATGGCGCCGACGGCTGGTTCTTCTACGAATACCATTTCGACAAGAGCCAGATGCGGGCCTTCCTGGCCGAGGCCGGCCTGACCGTGCGCGAGGAATTCGTGGCCTTCGGCGACGAGGGCATCCTGCATCACTTCGGTCGCCTGGCCGGCCGCTGGAATCACGAGCGCGCGGCCGTCGACTTCACCCCGCTCGGCCGCCTGCTGCGGGCCACCCTGCCGCTGGGTCTCGCCGGCCACATGCTCGGCTATCTGGTCGAGCGGCGCGATCAGGCCGCCGACGGCGGATCGAGGAAGCGGACCAGTTCGGAATCGGGGGCAGGGCGGCCGATCAGGTAACCCTGCAGCCGGTCGTAGCCGAGTTCGGTCAGCAGGTGCCGCTGCGCCTCGGTCTCGACCCCTTCGGCCGTCACGCTCAGGCCCAGCTGGTGGCCCAGCACGACGATGGCGCGCGCGATCGTCATCGCTTCCGGATCGGGCAGGTCGCGCACGAACGACTTGTCGAGCTTCAGGCAGGACAGCGGCAGCCGCTTCAGGTAGCTCAACGACGAATAGCCGGTACCGAAATCGTCGATCGCCAGCGCGATGCCGGCCTCGCGCAACCGGCGCAGCGCCGGCAGCACCTGCTCGATATGCGCGATCGTCGCCGTCTCGGTGATCTCGATCTCGATGGCGCCGGGCGGCAGGCCGTAGCGCGACAGCCGCTCGATTACCCGGTCGGCGAAACCGGGATCGAGCAGTTGCAGCGGCGAGACGTTGACCGCGACCGACTGATGGTGCCGGTATTGCCGGCGCCAGGCCGCGGCGCGGCGGCAGACGCGGTCGAGCACCAGTTCGCCCAGCGCCAGGATCATGCCCGTCTCCTCGGCGACGGGGATGAACTGGTCGGGCGGTATCGGCCGGCCGTCGGGGCCCTGCCAGCGCAGCAGCGCCTCGAAACCGCTGATCTCGCCGGTCGCGATATCCTGCTGGGGCTGGTAGTGGACGGTGAAGCCGTCCTGCTCGATCTCGCGGCGCAGGTCGCGTTCCAGCCGCAGGCGGTCGCGCGCCCGCGCATTCATCGCCGCATCGTAGAAGGCGAAGCCGCTGCCCTGGCGCTTGGCCGCGTTGGCCGCGGTATGGGCGCCGCGCAGGAGATCGTCGACCGAGGTGCCGTTCTCCGGGTAGGCGGCGATGCCGAAGGCACCGCGCAGGAACACTTCCTGGCCACCCAGGGTGACGGGGCGGGTGAAGGCCTGCTGCAGGTCGAGCAGCCAGGCCATCTCCGACCCGTCCCAGGCGAGATCGGCGGCCAGCACGACGAATTCGTCGGCGCCGAGACGGCCGAGCGTCATGCCCGGCTTCAGCCGCGCCTCCAGCCGCCGGGCGATCTTGCGCAGCAGCCGGTCGCCGCCGGGATGGCCGAAGCTGTCGTTGATGTCCTTGAAGCGGTCGATGTCGACCATCACCACCCAGAGGCGGCGGTTGAAGGCCGCGGCCTGGGCGATCGCGGTGGCGAGCGTCTCGCGGATCAGCGCGCGATTGGCCAGGCCGGTCAGCCCGTCGCGGGTTGCCAGCCGGCTCAGCTCGGTCTCGACCTGCACCTCGCGCGAGATGTCGATCAGCGAGACCTGCAGCGCCGGTTCGCCACCCCAGTCGATCGCCCGGTCCAGCACCAGGAAATGGCGGACCACGCCCTGGCGGTTGCGATTGGCGACGCGATGGGCGACCGGCACCGCTCGGCCGGCGATGATGTCGCGATACCGCCCGGAGACCGCTTCGCGGATCTCCTCGGGGATCAGATCCAGGAGGTCGGGCACCTCGGCCATGAACGTCGCGGCATCGCCGAAGCCCAGCGCCCGCGCATGGGCATCGTTGACGAACAACGGGCGGAAATCGCGATGGACGACCATGCCCTGCAGCGAGCCTTCGGCCAGGTCGCGGAAGCGCGCCTCGCTCTCGCGCAGTTCGACCTCGGCCTGTTCGCGCACCGCCCGGGCGGCAACGATGCGGTCGAGCAATGCCTCGATCCGCCGGACCATGGCGCCGAGCTCGTCGTCGCGGCGACGGCCGGGCAGGCGGTGACGCGGGGTCAGCTCCTCCGGCCTGACCTGCAGCAGCGCCTCGCTCAGCCGCCGGATCGGCCGGCCGAGCGTGGCGTAGGCCACGGCCGCCATGATCGCGCCCAGCACCAGCGACTGGACGAACACGGCGATGACCGAGCGGCCGAGGCGCGACAGAAAGCGGCCGATCGCGAATTCGCGGTCGATGGTGATGTCGAGCGCGCCAAGCATCAGCTCGCCCTGCGCCCGCTGCTGGATCAGCGGCCGGGAAATCGTCTGCAGCCCCGGGCCGAGCAGGGCATCGGCGATCCAGAGGGGCAGGGCGATCGCGGGGTCGCGATGCCGGCCGCGCCAGTCGACCATCGCCCCGGTCTCGTCGCGGACCGCGACCTGCTCGACCAGCCGTTCGCCCAGCGCGCCTTCGAGCACCGTGGCCAGCGCCCGGCGGTCGATCTCATAGAGCGCCTTGGCGGCCGGGCGGGTGACGGTGGCAAAGACCGTATCGATGCTGTCCGCCATGTCCTGGCGGAATTCGCGGAGGTCGATCGAGGCCAGCAGCAGGGTGAATCCCAGCGCCACCGCCAATGTCGCCAGGGCGGTATTGAGGAACTGCCTGGCCGTCAGGCCGCCTGCCACCCGTCGCTCCACTCATCAGCGTTCTTTCTTCAGTGGTAAAGCCAGGGAATGACAGGCGCGTGACAGCAGCGTGTCAGGGCAGGGTGACGGCGTAGTCCGACGTCTTGGGCTCAGCCTTGATCAGGCCCTGCTTCTTCAGGAAGGCGGCAAAACGGGTGTAGCGGGCAGGGTCGAGCGCGGCGGGCGTCGCATTGAAGCGGCGCAGCGTATCGGCCCAGGCCCGGCGGTTCAGGTCGTTGTCGAGGGTCTTGTCGTAAGCCTTGAACGCATCCCAGGCTTCGTCGGGATGGTTCAGGGTGTAGAGCGTCGCGCGCTCGACCACCTGGACGAAGCGGGCAAGGGCGGCCTTGGACGGCTTGTCGCGATGGGTGACCAGGACGAGCTCGTCATAGACCGGCACGCCCTCCTCCTCGACGAAGAAGGCGCGGCCGGGCTTGCCTTCGATCGCCATCTGGTTCAGTTCGAAGTTGCGGAAGGCACCGATCACCGCGTCGACCTGGCCGGCGAACAGCGCCGGCGACAGCGAGAAGTTGACGTTGACGAGGCTGACGTCGTCGAGCTTCAGGCCATGGCGGCCGAGCATTTCCTTGAGCAGTGCATCCTCGAACCCGCCCACGGAATAGCCGATCTTGCGGCCCTTCAGGTCGGCCGGCGTCTTGATCGGCCCGTCGGCCAGTACCACCAGCGAGTTCAGGGGCGTCGCTACCAGCGTGGCGATGCGGACGAGCGGCAGGCCCTGTTCGGCGAACAGGGTCAGCTGGGGCTGGTAGGTGACGGCGAGGTCGGCCTTGCCGGCCGCGACCAGCTTGGGCGGGTCGTTCGGGTCGGCCGGCGCCACGATCTCGACTTCGAGGCCCGCGTCCTTGAACCAGCCCTTCTGCTGGGCGACGATCATCGGTCCATGATCGGGATTGACGAACCAGTCGAGCAGCAGGGTAACGGGCTCGGCCCGTGCCGGCAGGGCAGCGGCGAGGCAGAACGTGGCGGCAAGCGCGAGCCGACGCAACATGGGTACTCTCTCCTAGGGTTGGGGCGCCATCTTCGCGTTCATGGCGCCCAGGGGGTCAGGAAATCGGCAAGCCGGTCGGCCGCTGCGTGCAGCAAGACGGCCATCACGATCAGCACGGCGAGGGCCGCGAACATCAGGTCGATCTGCATGCGGGCATTGGCCTGCAGCATCAGATAGCCGAGGCCGGCCCCGGCCCCGACCCATTCGCCGATCACGGCACCGATCGGGGCGACCGCCGCGGCCAGCCGCAGGCCCTGGCCGAAGGCGGGCAGGGCGGCCGGCAGGCGCACGCGCCAGAGCAGGCTGCCCCGCCCTGCCCCGAGGCAGCGGGCGGCGTCGAGCCAGTCGCGCTTGGCCCGCGCCAGGCCCTGGTGCAGGGTGACGGCCACGGGAAAGAAGATGATCAGCGCGGCGGCCGCGACCTTGGAGGCCAGGCCATAGCCGAGCCACAGCACCAGGAGCGGCGCGATGGCGAAGATGGGGATCGCCTGGCTGCCGATCACCAGCGGCAGCAGCCAGCGCCGCGCGCCGGCGGAAGCCGCCAGTGCCAGGGCCAGCAAGCCGCCGGCGGTCAGCCCGACGATCAGGCCCAGCACGATCTCGACCAGCGTGATGCCGGCGTGCCGGGCGATGACGTCGGCACGGTCGACCAGGGTCGCGGCGACGCGGCCCGGCCC
>JAEYTW010000011.1 GCA_023433835.1 Pseudomonadota bacterium
GCCATCGGCAGACCGACGGTTTCTCCCCCCTCCAGGCAAAGAGAGAAGAGAAAATCATGACCAACGTTAATCTGATCGATCCCGCCGCCGCAACCGGAACCGTCGCCGACCAGCTGGGCCAGATCAAGGCCGCGCTGAACCTGTTCACCAATTACGTCAACGTCGCCCTCGACGTGCCGGTCGACTTCCCCGGCGTGCAGCTGACCCGCGCGGCCTGATCATCCGGCGGGGCGGGTGCCCGCCCGCCCCATCCTTCCATCGTGAGGTAACGACCATGCCCGCCCCCGACCTTGCCGTCTCGCAGTGGTTCAACACGGCCCGGCACCTCGACCTCGCAGCCTTGCGCGGTCGCGTCGTCTTCATCCATACCTTCCAGCTGCTCTGCCCCGGCTGCGTGCTGCGCGGCATCCCCCAGGCCCAGCGGATCGAGCGGGTCTTCGCCCGCACCGACCTGCAGGTGATCGGGCTGCATACGGTGTTCGAGCATCACGCGGCAATGACGCCGGTGACGTTGAAAGCCTTCATCCACGAATACAACCTGACCGCGCCGATCGGCGTCGACCAGCCCGGCGACGATGGCCCGGTGCCGGTGACCATGGGGCGCTACGGCCTGCAGGGCACGCCGAGCTCGGTGCTGATCGGGCGCGACGGCGACATCCTGCACCGGGCCTTCGGCGTCGAGGACGATATCCTGGTCGGCGCCCGCATCGCCCAGGCGCTGGCCGCGCCGGTGGCCCGCATCGGCACGGCCCCGGCGCCGCCCGGCGACTGCGCGGGCGGGGTGTGCGCCCTGCCCGGCTAACCCTTGGCGGCCGGCGTCACCACCCAGATCAAGACCACGGGGACGTCGCCGAGATTGCGCGACCAGTGCGGCGTCGTCGTCAGGAAGGTGTAGCTGTCGCCTTCCTCCAGCAGGAAGCGCTCGCCATCGATCCACATCTCGAGCTGGCCCTTGAGGATGACCCCGGCCTCGCGGCCCTTGTGGGCGGCCACCCGCTCCTCGAACGACGCGCCGGGCTGCAGGGTCGACATCATCAGTTCGACCTCCTCGCCCAGATAGGGCGACAGCGCCTCGGTGGCGATGCCGTTGGCCTCGTAGCGGCGGCGCGCCTTGGCCCGCACGACGACGCCGCGCTCGCGCTCGGGCGGCGGCTCGCCCTCGTGCAGGAACCAGCCGACCTTGACGCCCAGCCCGACGCTGATGGCGTAGAGATCCTTCAGGGACGGCTTGGACAGCCCGCGCTCGATCTGGCTGACGAAGCCGACCGAGCGGCCGATGGCTTGCGCCAGCTCGGCCAGCGTCAGCCCGCGCGACCGGCGCAGGCGGCGGATCTCGTCGCCGATCTCGTCGAGCAACAGGCCCGGCGGAGCCTGGTCGGTATCAGCGGTCATTGCACCCCATGACCTCCGGATGTTGATGCCGTCGTTGGACGTTCTACCTGAAACCGCTTGACGGCGTGAAGCGGATTAACGCTATATGACATTGATATGAAATTTTCTCGTGATTTTTTCACGAAACAGGAGAAGTGATGTCAGAGTTTCACGGATCGCCCTTTACCGTTCCGGACCGGACGCCGCTGTTCAAGCCGATGCCGCGTTTCTACAAGGGCTATCGCAAACTGTCGGTGCTGGCGCGGGCCTCGCGCGCCGGCATCGAGAAGGCGCTGCCCGACGGTTTCGAATTCGCCGGCGACGTCATCGAAGCCTTCGTCATGGAATGCCCGGAGGTGCACGACGTCGCCAACCCGGCGATGGGCCCGCGCCACTATCTCGAAGGTGGCATCGTCGTGCCGGCGCGCTATCGCGACGTCACCGGCGGCCATGTCCTCTACGAATACGTCACCACCGACGATGCGATGGCGGGCGGGCGCGAAGTCTGGGGCTATCCGAAGAAGATGGCCGCCGTCACCTTCGACGAGGCGCCGGGCGGCACGATCAGCGCCACCGTCACCCGGCTGGGCAACCGGCTGATCGATGCCCGCTTCACCCCCGATGACGTCACCTTCGACAAGCCCACGCTGCACCCCCGGCTGCAGGTCAAGCGCATCCCGCGCGCCGACGGCCGGGGTTTCGACGTCGACCAGGTGATCCGCAACGACCTGCGCGAGGCCAAGCTCTACAGCCAGGTGCGCGGCAAGGCGGATCTCGCGCTGGGCGGCACCTCGATCATGGATCCGCTGTTCGAGCTCGGCATCACCGAGATTATCGGCGCCGAGTTCATCGTCGCCGAATTCTACCTCGATTACGGCGCGATCTACGAAGACCGCCTGGCGCCTAAGAAATAAGACGATATCCCCATAATATAGTCTGACAGAGAGAAGGATTCCCGCCCGTGTTCAAGACCAGCCGACGCCAATTCCTGCTTGCCGCCGCCGGTACCACGATCGCCGCGCCGGCCGTCTGGCGCCGCGCCCATGCGGCGGGAACCATCACCGTCCGCGATCCCGGCGGCTCCTATGTCGACGCCTTCCGCGAGGCGTTCTACCAGCCGTTCGAGGCCAAGACCGGCATCAAGGTGCAGCCGGCCGCGGCCTCGCACGAACCGACCGCCGAGATCAAGGCGATGGTCGAGGCCAAGAGCTATACCTGGGATGCCGCGCTGCTGAGCCTTGCCGCCCACAACCAGCTGGTCGCCCAGAACCTGCTGGAGCCGCTCAATATCGACGGCTCGGCCATCGGCGACCTGCCCGAGGGCTATCGCCGGCCGCATTTCGCCGGCATCGACGTCTATACCACCGTGCTGGCCTACCGCACCGACAAGGTGAAGAACGCCCCGACCAGCTGGGCCGATTTCTGGAACGTCAAGGATTTCCCCGGCCGGCGCTGCCTGCGCAACAACCCCTTCGACACCGCCGAGGAAGCGCTGATGGCCGACGGCGTGCCGACCGCCCAGGTCTACCCCTGCGACCTCGATCGCGCGTTCAGGAGCCTCGACCGCATCCGGCCGTCGATCGACGTCTGGTGGAAGCAGGGCGCGCAATCGACCCAGCTGCTGCAGACCGGCGAGGTCGACATGATCGCGATCTGGAACGGCGCCGCCCAGCGTACGATCGATGCCGGCACGCCGGCCAAGCTCGTCTGGAACCAGAATATCGCCGGGGTCGAGGGCTGGTGCATGCTGCGCGGCACGCCGAAGGCCGAGCAGACCCGCGCCTTCATCGCCTTCTGCATGGAACCGCGCCAGCAGGCCATCCTGTCGAAATACATGACCTACGGCCCGACCAACCCGAAGGCGTACGACTACATCGATGCCAAGCGTGCCACCATCCTGTCGACCTATCCCGACTACGCCAAGACCGCCCTGCTGATCGACAACGACTACTGGGCTGCCAACAAGGACAAGGCGATCGAGCGGTTCAATACCTGGATGCTGAAGTAAAGTCCGACGACGGAGGGGAAGCTGCCCGTGACGCCTGCGACCGAGAAATTGAAGACCCGCGCGGTCGCCAAGACCTATGGCAGCTTCACCGCCCTGCATCCGACCGACCTGAGCATGGCCGAGGGGGAATTCCTCACCCTGCTCGGCCCCTCCGGCTCGGGCAAGACCACGCTCCTGTCGCTGATCGCGGGCCTGAGCCTGCCCGATGCCGGCGAGATCTGGATCGACGGGCGCGATGCGACCTTCGTGCCGCCGAAGAAGCGCGATCTCGGCCTGGTGTTCCAGAACTATGCGCTGTTCCCGCACCTGACGGTGTTCGAAAACGTCGCCTTTCCCTTGCGCATGCGCCGCCGGCCGGAGGCCGAGATCCGGAGCGAGGTCGGGCGCGTGCTCGAGATCGTGCGCCTTGGCGCCTTCGCCCAGCGCCTGCCGACCGAACTGTCCGGCGGCCAGCAGCAGCGCGTGGCGCTGGCCCGCTGCTTCGTCTACCGGCCCTCGATCATCCTGATGGACGAACCGCTCGGCGCGCTCGACAAGAAGCTGCGCGAGCATATGCAGATCGAGATCCGCCGGCTGTCGACCGAGTTCGGGGCCAGCGTCGTCTACGTCACCCACGACCAGGAAGAAGCCCTGGTGATGTCCGACCGCATCTGCCTGCTGAACGACGGCCGCATCGAGCAGATCGGCACGCCGCACGCGCTTTACTTCTCGCCGCGCACGCTGTTCGCCGCCGGCTTCATCGGCGAATCGAACCTGATCGACGCGGTCCCCGCCGGACCCGACACCGCCGCCATCGCCGGCGGCGTCACGCTGCGCTGCCGTGCGGGCGATCCGGCCATGCGCGGGCCAGCGACGCTGATGCTGCGCCCGGAATCGCTGCGCCTGCTGCAACCGGCGGAGACCGCCGAGAACGTGCTGGAAGCCCGCGTCGATGCCGTGCTGCTGACCGGGGCGATGACCCGCGTCCACGCCCGGCTCGACGACGGCACCCCGATCGTGGCGGCGAACGCGAGCCACATCGGCGGCGTCCCGCTCAAGCCTGGCGACCGCGCCCGCTTCGGGTTCGACGCCGCGGCCGCCCTGCTGCTGCCGCGATGATCGGCGCCCGCCGCCTGCGCGGCCTGGCCGCGACCGCCCTGCCGCTGACGCCGGTGCTGGCGATCCTCGCGCTCTTGTTCCTGGTGCCGGTCGCCATCCTGCTGTCGCGCAGCGTGATCCTGCCCGATGGCGAATGGTCGCTCATGCACTTCGCCCGGCTGTTCCAGTCCGGCGCCTATGTCCAGTCGCTGCAGCTGACCCTGCGCATCGCGGCCTGGACCGCGCTGCTGTCGGTGGGGATCGGCTATCCGCTGGCGATGGTGATCGCCCGGTCGGGGCGATCGCTCGCCGGCATGATGCTGCTCTGCGTACTGGTGCCCTACTGGGCCGGGGTGCTGGTGCGCACCTTCGCCTGGATGGTGCTGCTGGGCCGGACCGGCGCGATCAATTCCGCGCTGGTCGCGGCGGGCATCACCGACGCGCCGGTGCAGATGATCTACAATTTTGCCGGCGTGATGATCGGCATGGTGAATGCCTACGTGCCGCTCGCCGTGCTGATCATGATGTCGGTGATGCAGGCGATCGACGGCCGCCTGCTGCGCGCCGCCGCGACCCTGGGCGCCGGCACCTCGCAGACGTTCTGGCGGGTCTATTTTCCGCTGTCGCTGCCCGGCGTCGCCGCCGCGCTGCTGCTGGTGTTCATTTCCAGCCTCGGCACCTTCGTCACCCCGGGCCTGCTGGGTTCGGGCCGCGAGGTGATGATCGCCCAGGTCATCATCGACCAGGTCGAACAGTTGCTGAACTGGGGTTTCGCCGGGGCGGTCGCCTGCCTGCTGCTCGCCGCGGCCCTGGTCATCTTCGCCCTGTTCAACCAGCTGTTCGGCATGTCGGCCCTGACCGGCCGGGCCGGCGGGCCGCGGCGCACGCTGCTTGCCCGCCTCGGCGGCCACGCCGGCCGGGTGGTCATCGCCCTCCTCGGCAATGCCGGCGACCGGGTCGAGACGGCGCTGGAGCGCCTGGGGATCGGCCGGCGCGCGCCCCGGCCGGGGCGGCTGCATCCGGGCCTTGGTCTTGCCGCGGTGCTGGTGCTGTGCTTCCTCGTCGCGCCGATGCTGTTCATCGTGCCGGTCTCGTTCACCGGCGGCAGCTTCATCGAATGGCCGCCGAAGGGATTCTCGACCAAGTGGTACGAGGCGGTGCTGGCCTCCGACCAGTGGCTGCGGGCCGGACTGCGCTCGGTCGTGGTCGGCGCGCTGTCGGCGGCGGCGGCCATCGCCATCGGCCTGCCGGCGGCCATTACCCTGACCCGGCGCCGCTTCTTCGGCCAGCAGGCCGTGCTCGGCTTCATCCTGGCGCCGATGATCGTGCCGCATATCCTGATCGCGGTATCGCTGTTCTTCATCTACGCCCGGCTGGGGCTGATCGGCACCGACCTCGGCCTGATCCTCGGCCACGTGGTGATCTGCCTGCCCTATACGGTGATCACCCTGACCGCGGTACTGGCCGGCTACGACACCCGCCTCGACCAGGCGGCCGAGACGCTCGGCGCCGGGCTGTGGGCGCGGCTGTGGCTGATCACCCTGCCGCTGATCCGTCCCGGCCTGGTGGCGGCCTTCCTGATCGCCTTCGTCACCTCGTTCGAGGAACTGACCATCGCCATGTTCGTCACCGGCGGCCTGTCGGCCACCCTGCCGAAACAGCTGTGGGCCGACATGCTGATGGCGGTAAGCCCTTCGCTTGCCGCGGTGTCGACCTTGATGCTGGCGGTGGTGACCGTGATCGTGATCGTGGCCCAGATCGTGCGCGGGCGCGGCCGGGCATGAGCCGGCCGGACACGCCATCCATGTCATTGTGCCGCATCCACCTGGCGTGTATCCAACATACCGCGTGCATGTGACGTGCAACTCGACTATGCAGCGTCAAGCTGTATGTTGCCCACATGGAAGCGGCAAAACCCAGAAGCCGGCGCGACGATCATACCGAAGCGACCCGCCAGGCCCTGTTGGCCGCGGGGCGGGACGCCTTCGCGCGCGACGGTTACCAGCCCGCCGGCATCGACGCCTGCCTCGAGCCCGCCTATGGCCGCATCGTGGTGCGCAAAGCGTCCGCCGTGCTCGGCCCGGCAGGCTACCACGAGATCGAGGAGGCCCATCCGATGCCGCTGCTGCGCGCGACGCTGGCGGCGCCGCGCCGCCTTGGCGAACTCGACTTCCCCGACCTCGACCTGCTCGGCGTTTACCGGCGGGCGGCGCCATGAGCGAAGGCCCCGGGCATAGCGTGACGCTCACCCGCCTTCTGCCGGCCGCCATATCCCGCGGCATCGTCACGACCGAACAGGCCGCGGCGCTGAACGCGCTCGCCGCCGAACTCGGGCCCCGACAGGCCCGCCCGCGCGACGACGAGGCGTTGCGCCTGGTCGGCGGCTTCGGCGACATCTTCGTCACCATCGGCCTGGCGCTGTTCGTCGGCGCGGCGGCCTATATCGCCAATCTCGCCGGCAACCCGCTGCTCGGGCCGCTGGTCGCCATGGTGCTGTCCTGGGCGCTGGCCGAGTACTTCACGCGGGTCCGCCGCCTGGCCCTGCCCAGCATCGCCCTGCTGGCCGCGTTCGCCGCGGCGGTATTCTTTCTCATCCTGGCCTTTGCCCTGGCGGTCACCGCGGCGGATCCCGGCAGCCCGCTGCCGCTGGCCGTCGCCGCGCTGGGATCGGCCTTCGCGGTCGCGCTGCACTATCGCCGGTTCGGCGTGCCGATCACCGTCGCCGCCGCGGTCGCCGGCCTGGGCGGGGCCGCGCTGAAGGGCATCGAGGCGGCGGCCCCAGCACTGTTCGCCAGTTTCATGAACCCGCTGCTGTTCGTGACCGGCCTCGTCGTGTTCGGCCTGGCAATGCGGATCGACATGACCGATACGGCGCGGACGACGCGCCGCGCCGACATCGCCTTCTGGCTGCATCTGCTGGCCGCGCCGCTGATCGTGCATCCCGTGCTGTCGGGCATGCAGGACAACGAGGCCTCGATCGGCCAGGCCGCCGCCGTCCTCGCGGTCTTTGCGATGTTGGGGTTCGTCGCCCTGGTCGTCGACCGCCGGGCGATGCTGGTCTCGGGGCTGGCCTATGCGGGCTTCGCCTTCGCCAACCTGCTGCACCAGGCGGGGCTGGGCGACCTGATCATGCCCGCGACCTTCCTGGCGCTCGGCGGGCTGGTGCTGCTGCTGGCCGCCTTCTGGCAAGGCCTGCGCGGCATCCTGCTGCGCGTCCTGCCGGCCGGCATCGTCCGGCGGCTGCCGGCCGCGGGACGCTGATTGCGGGTGACGCAACCGGCGATCACCGGCGTGATCGCCGCCCGGGCGGCGGCCCTGCAGGCAACGGCACGCCAAACGGGGCGGGGTTCAAGGCCCCCGCCCTTGCCTTGCGGGTTCAGACCGCGCGGACCTGGATGACGAACTGCTCGACCTGGCCGCGCAGCCGCTCGGCCTGACGGGACAGTTCTTCCGACGCGGCGAGGACCTGGGTCGTCGCTCCGCCGGCCTCGCCCATGCCCTGGTTGACCGCCGTGACGTTCTTCGACGTCACGTTGGCGCCGACCGAGGCATCCTCGACGTTCCGCGCGATCTCGCGGGTGGCGGCACCCTGCTGCTCCACGGCCGAGGCGATCGAGCCGGAGATCTCGTTGATCTGCTCGATCACGGTCGAGACCTCGCGGATGGCGGCCACCGCTTCCTGGGTTGCCGCCTGGACCGAGCCGATCTGCTGGCTGATCTCCTCGGTCGCCTTGGCGGTCTGGTTGGCCAGGCTCTTGACCTCGGAGGCCACGACGGCGAAGCCCTTGCCGGCATCGCCGGCCCGGGCCGCCTCGATCGTCGCGTTCAGCGCCAGCAGGTTGGTCTGGCCGGCGATCGTGTTGATCAGGCTGACGACCTCGCCGATCTTCTCGGCCGAAACGCTGAGGCCGCGGACGATTTCGTCCGTCCGGCGCGCCTGATCCACCGCGGATTGGGCCACCCGGCTGGCGGTGGAGACCTGGGAGGCAATCTCGTTGATCGAGGCCGACAGTTCCTCGGTCGCCGAGGCGACGGTCTGCACGTTGGCCGCGGTCTGCTCGGTCGCCGCCGCCGCGTCCTGGGTCTGGCGCGAGACGCCGTCCATCACCGTCGTCATCGACCGCGCCGACGAGTGCATCTCGGTCGACGACGAGGCCACGATCTGCACCACCGAGCCGACCTCGGCCTCGAAACCGCCGACGATCGACATCAGCTTGCGCGCCCGCTCCTCGCGCGCCGCGGTCTCCTGCTGCTCGCGCTGGCGTTCGGCCGCGTCGCGCGCCGCCTTTTCCTCGGCCTGGCGCCGTTCGGCCGCCGCTTCTTCCTGGCGCCGGCGCTCGGCGGTCAGGCGCTCCTCCTCCTCGCGCTGGCGGGCGGCTTCCGCGGCGGCCTTTTCC
>JAEYTW010000022.1 GCA_023433835.1 Pseudomonadota bacterium
GCCCTGCGCCAGGCGGCCGCGGAAGAAAGTCTCGATCGTGCCGATCTCGTCGGTGACGACGGCCTGGAAGGCCGGGTCGCGCGGGCTTGCCTCCAGGGCCGAGTTGACCAGGAAACAGCCGCGCTGATGACGGTCGCCGGCCGACCGGTCGACGATCTCGGCCAGGAACAGGGTGATGCCGAGGCCCGGGTCGTCCACGGCCTCCAGCCGGGCCACGCGCTCGCGCAGCGTGTGCTGGAGGTAATGGTCCAGCGCACGCAGGAACAGGGCGCGCTTGTCGCCGAAGGCGTTGTAGAGGCTGGCCTGGGTCAGGGCCATGGCCTGCGCCAGATCGCGGGTCGAGGTGGCCTCGTAGCCACGGCTCCAGAAGCACGCGGCGGCGGCGTCGAGTACCTGATGTTCGTCGAACTGGCGGGGCCGGGGCATGGCGCTCTCGTCTCGAGCAATCGATCCAGGATCAATATTGGAGCGAACGATCCAAAACGCAAGGGGCGACACTGCCGCGCCTTGCGCGGGGCCGGCCCCCTGCCTATGCTCCGCGCCGATGACGAGCCCCTGCATTTTCGACGAATTCGCGCCATGAGCGACTTTCATCCCGGCCGGATCGAGGCTTTCGGCAACGCCACCGTGCTGATCCTCGGCGACGTCATGCTCGATCGCTATGTCCATGGCCGGGTCGACCGCATGTCGCCCGAAGCGCCGATCCCGGTACTGGCCATCGAATGGGAAAACGCGATGGCCGGCGGCGCCGGTAATGTCGCGCGCAATGTCGCCGGGCTCGGCGCCAGGGCGATTCTGATCGGGCTGATCGGGTCGGACGAGGCCGGGCGCGAGCTCGGCCGCCTGCTCAAGCTGACGCCGCGGGTGGATGCCCGGCTGGTGACCGACACGTCGCGGCCGACCACGTCCAAGACCCGTTTCGTCGCCGGGCGCCAGCAGCTGTTGCGCGCCGATGCCGAACAGGCTGCGGTGCCGGCAGCCGACGGCGTGGCCGCGCTGATGGCCGAATTCCGCCGCGCGCTGCCCGAGGCCGATGTCGTCGTGCTGTCCGACTACGCCAAAGGCGTTCTGGGCGACCAGCTTGTTACCCAGGCAATTGCGGCGGCGCGCCAGGCCGGCAAGCCGATCGTCACCGATCCGAAAAGCCGCGACTTCGCGCGCTATCGCGGCTCGTCGATCATCACCCCGAACCGTTCCGAATTCGCCGCCGCCTCGGGCGTGCACAGCCGCGATGCCGGCGTGATCGCCACCGGCGCCCGCGCGCTGATCCAGGCCGCCGGGATCGAGGCGATCCTGGTCACCCGCGGCGAGGACGGCATGTCGCTGATCGCCGGGGATGGCGATGCCCTCGATCTTGCCACCGAGGCGCGCGAGGTCTTCGACGTCTCCGGTGCCGGCGATACCGTCGTCGCCATGCTGGCGGTTGCCCGCGCTGCGGGCGCCGACTGGGCCGAGGCCGCGCGGCTTGCCAATACCGCGGCCGGCATCGCGGTGGCCAAGGCCGGCACCGCCGTGGTCTACCCGACCGAGCTGAGCCGTCAGCTGCACGCCACCGAGGTGATGTCGACCGATGCCAAGATCGTCACGCTGGACGAGGCGATCGAGCGGGTGAACCTGTGGCGGGCGCGGCGCGAGCGCGTCGGCTTCACCAACGGCTGTTTCGACCTGATCCATCCCGGCCACATCTCGCTGATCTCCCAGGCGCGGGCCGCCTGCGACCGGCTGATCGTCGGCCTGAATTCCGATGCCTCGGTGCGCCGGCTGAAGGGCGAGACGCGCCCCGTCCAGAACGAGACGGCCAGGGCGATCGTGCTGGCCTCGCTCGCCAATGTCGATCTCGTCGTCGTCTTCGGCGAAGACACGCCGATCGAGCTGATCAAGGGCATCCGGCCGGACGTGCTGGTCAAGGGCGCCGACTACACCGTCGACAAGGTCGTGGGTTCGGACGTGGTGCGCGCCTATGGCGGGCGCGTCGTGCTGGCCGAACTGGTGGCCGGCCAGTCGACCACCCGCACCGTCGCACGCATCGCAGGGACCGACGCATGATCCTCGTCACCGGCGGGGCCGGCTTCATCGGCTCCAACATCGTCGCAGGGCTGGCCGATCGCGGCACCCCGGTCGCGGTCTGCGATCATTTCGGCCATGGCGACAAGTGGAAGAACCTGCGCCGGCATGAAATCGCCGACCTGATCACGCCCGACGCCTTGATGGGCTGGCTGGACCGCCATGGCGGGCGCCTGACCGCGATCATCCATCTCGGCGCGATCTCGGCCACGACCGAGACCGACGTCGACCTGATCGTCGCTTCGAACTTCCGCCTGTCGCTCGATCTCTGGGAATGGTGCGCCTACCGCCGCGTGCCGTTCATCTACGCATCCTCCGCCGCAACCTACGGCGAGGGCGAGGCGGGATTCGGCGACGATGCCAGCCCCAAGGCGCTGGCACGGCTGAAGCCGCTCAACCCCTATGGCTGGTCTAAGCTTGCGACCGACCGCCGGTTCGTCCGGCTGGTCGATTCAGGCGGGCCGGTGCCGCCGCAATGGGTGGGCCTGAAGTTCTTCAACGTCTACGGCCCGAACGAGTACCACAAGGGCGACATGCGGTCGGTGATCGCCAAGAACTACGAGACGATCGCGGCCGGCAAGCCGCTGCGGCTGTTCAAGTCCTACCGCCCGGACTATGCCGACGGCGGCCAGAAGCGCGATTTCGTCTATGTCCGCGACTGCGTCGACATCATCGTCTGGCTGCTGGACCACCCGAAGGTCTCGGGCATCTTCAACATCGGTTCGGGCCGCGCGCGGGCTTGGGTCGAACTGGGCGAGGCGATGTTCCGCGCCGTCGGCCGGCCGCCGGCGATCGAGTTCATCGAGATGCCGGAAACCCTGCGCCCGAAATACCAGTATTTCACCGAGGCGCCGATCGAACGGCTGCGGGCCGCCGGCTACGACCGGCCGATGACGACGCTCGAGGACGGCATCGCCGACTACGTCCACCGCTACATGGCGACGGACGACCCTTATCGCTGATCTCGGCCTTATCGCTGAAACTGGCCGAGGAAGGCCTCGATCGCGTCGTTGACGCGGGCGGGTTGTTCGACCGGCGACAGGTGGCCGGCCTGGGGAATGCGGATCAGCCGCGCGCCCTCGATCATCTTGTGCAGCTGTTCGACCTTGGCCGGCGGGGTCGCGACATCCTCGTCGCCGACCAGGATCAGGGTCGGCACGCCGATGCCGGCAAGGTCCGCCTCGGCGATGCCTTCGCGGTCGATCACGCCGTTGGCCGCGCGCCAGATGCTGCGCCGGTTGCCCGCCAGACGGCCGCGCCAGGTCGCCTGGTCGGCGACGCGGCCGGTATCGGTGAGAAAGCTGCGGCCGAAGAACAGGGGCATCAGCTTGTCGGCGGAAAAGCCCAGGCCCAGCCAGCGGGTGATCAGGTTCATCCGGCGATAGCGCGGTGCATTCTCCATCGGCTCGGCCCCGCCCGTCGTGGCCATCAGGATCAGTGATTGCAACAGGTCGGGCCGCCGCACGCCGAGCCGCATCGCGACATAGCCGCCCATCGACAGACCGAGGAAGTGGACGGGACCAGGCTTCAGCGCCTCGATCAGCGCCACGGCATCCTGATAGACCGTCTCGATGCCGATGCTCCGCGCCTTGTCGTCGGCCGATCGGCCCTGGCCGCGATGGTCGTAGGCGATGCAGCGATAGCGGCCGGCAAAATGCGCGACCTGGTCGGCGAAGATCCGCGTATCCCACAACAAGCCGTGCGCGAACACGATGGTCTGGCCGGTGCTGCCCGGGCCGGTATCCTCGTAGAACAGTTCGGTGCCGTTGACCGGCAGGCGCGGCATGGCGCTCACATCGCCGAGATGCCGCCGTCGAGCCGCAGTTCGGAGCCGGTCATGAACTTCGATTCTTCCGACGCCAGATAGACGATGGCATGGCCGACGTCCGACGATTCGCCGAGCCGGCCCAGCGGTACCTGACGTTCCAGCTTCTGGCGCACGACCGCGGGGTCGGGGCCCTGCGACAGCAGCATCTGCTGCACCATCGGCGTGTCGATGAAGGTCGGGTGGATCGAGTTGCACCTGATGTTGTAGCCCTTGCGGGCGCAATGCAGCGCGATCGACTTGGCCAGGTGGCGCACGCCCGCCTTCGACGAGTTATAGGCTGCCATGTTGTGGCCGGCGATGATGCCGGCGATCGACGACAGGATGATGATCGAGCCGGGCGAGTACTCGCGCATCACCGGCAGCGCGGTCTTGGTGCCGTAGAACACCGCATCCAGATTGACCGAATGACTGAGCCGCCACATCTCGAGCGAGGTATCCTCGATCGTGCCGCCATGGCCGACGCCGGCCGAATGGACCAGGGTATCGAGGCGGCCGAAGGCCGCGACGGTCCTGTCGACCGCGCCTTGCCATGCGTCGAAGTCGGTGACGTCGAGCGGCAGGGCGATCGCATCGGCACCGATCGCGGCGGCGGCGGCCTCCGCCCCCTCGGCATTGCGGTCGGCCAGCGCGACCTTGGCGCCTTCGGCCACCATCATTTCGGCCGCGGTCCTGCCGATGCCCGATGCCGCACCCGTGATCAGCGCGACCTTGCCGTTCAACCGACCCATGACCATTTTCCTCCCGACTGACTGATCGGGGGCCAGCATAGGCATACTGCCGTTCGGTAGAAAAGAGGGAGCGGACGTCGACATGCGCATTCGAATCGCCTCAGGTCTCCTCGGGCTGATCGGCCTGGCCGCGCTGCCCGCGCTCGCCCAGAACGATCCGGTCGGCACCCGCTACATGATCCGCCCGGCCGATCTGCCCAAGCCGTTCGCCACGCCTTCGACCTCCAACAGCGGCCGGGTGGTGCCGCGGCCCGCGGGGCATCAATTCTCGACCCTGCCCGGCTTTGCCATGACCGTCTTCGCCGAAGGGTTCTCCAACGCGCGCTATCTCCTCGTCGTCTCGAACGGCGACGTGCTGCTCGCCGAGACCCGGGCGGGCCGCATCTCGATCCTGCGCGATGCCGACGGCGACGGCCGGGCCGAAACCGTCGCGGTCCTTGCCGAGAACCTGGATCAGCCGCACGGCCTGGCGGCGCGCGACGGCTGGCTCTATGTCGGCGAGGCGACGCAGGTGCGCCGCATTCCCTACATCCCCGGCGACCTGAAGGCGCGGGGGCCGGCCGAGGATGTGACCAGGCCGGGCAGCCTCGGCCCCTCGCCCGGCAACCACCGCACCCGCGAGGTGCTGTTCGCGCCCGACGGCCAGTCGTTCTACGTCTCGGTCGGCAGCCGCGGCAATCTCGACGAGGAGCCGCTGCCGCATGCCTCGATCCAGTGGTTCAAGGCCGACGGTTCGGGCCAGCGTCCCTATGCCGCCGGCCTGCGCAACCCGATCGGCATGGGGTTCGAGCCGAAGACCGGTGCCCTCTACACGATCGTCAACGAACGCGACGGCTATGGCGACGAGATGGTGCCGGACTATCTGACGCAGATCCGCGACGGCGATTTCTACGGCTGGCCCTACGCGATGACCGGCGCGGTGGCCGACCCGCAATTCGGGTCGAAGCGCCCCGACCTGGTGGCGAAGACCAAGACCCCGGACGTGCTGTTCCGCGCCCATTCGGCGCCGATCGGCATGGTGTTCTATACCGGCGACCAGTTCCCGGCCGAGTACAAGGGTGATGCCTTCGTCACCCTGCAGGGTTCGTGGAACGCGAAACAGCCGACGGGCTACAAGATCGTGCGCGTGCCGTTCCGCGACGGCCGGCCGACCGGCGACTACGTCAACTTCGTCACCAACCTCTGGGTCGCGGGCACCGCCCGCGCCGAGATCGTCGCCCGCCCCGCCGGCATTGCCCAGGCCCGCGACGGGTCGCTGCTGGTCGCCGACGACGGCTCGCAGACGGTGTGGCGGATCGGGTATACGGGCGCCAAATAACGCCAATCGTCGCACCCGCGAAGGCGGGTGCCCAGGGAAAGCGCCGTGCCGGTTGCGACGTCTTTGCCCTGGATGCCGGCTTTCGCCGGCATGACGAGCGGCGCGGGGAGCAACTGCGGCCAGTCGGCCCAGCCTATTTTCGCGCCGCGGCCGGCGAATCTTCCTCCAGCGGTTCATCGAAGTCTGCTGCGCGTGGAAATCCTGCCGGCATGCGGGGCGGCTCGAAGTCGATATCCTCTCCATCTGGTTGGGCCAGAAGCTTGGCAAGGGGCTGGTCGGGACGGCCAGGACGCGTTTGTCCATTCACGATTTCCCGGGCGGTTGATCTATCGATCCAATACCCGCGTGAGGGTTTGCGGCACCTGCCTCCGATGCGCTAACGTTTCCCCATGATCGACAAGCTCGAGTTCCTGCTCGCCTTGGCGCGCGAGCAGAACTTCGGCAAGGCCGCCGAAACCTGCGGCGTGACCCAGCCGACGTTTTCCGCCGGCATCAAGCAGCTCGAAGACACGCTGGGCGTCATGCTCGTCCAGCGCTCGTCGCGCTTCCTCGGCTTCACCGCCGAGGGCGAGCGGGTTCTGGACTGGGCCCGCCGCATCGTCGGCGACACGCGGGCGATGCGCCAGGAGGTCGATGCGCTGAAGCGTGGCCTGGTCGGGCATCTGAAGATCGCGGCGATCCCCACCGCGCTGGCGATGGTCTCGGCGCTGACCACGCCCTATCGCGCCAAGCATCCCAACGTCAAGTTCACCATCCTGTCGCGCACCTCGATCGAAGTCCTCAGCATGCTGGAGAACCTCGAGGTCGATGCCGGGCTGACCTATATCGACAACGAGCCGCTGGGCAAGGTGCGCGTCATCCCGCTCTACCCCGAGCAATACCGGTTGCTGACCTCCGAGGACAGCGTGCTGGGCGACCGCGCCCAGGTGACCTGGGCCGAGGTCGCCAAGATCCCGCTGTGCCTGCTGACCCCCGACATGCAGAACCGGCGCATCATCAACCGCCTGCTGCGGGCGGCGGGGGCCGAACCCGAACCCACGCTCGAATCGAACTCGATGATCGTGCTGTTCTCGCATGTCCGCACGGGGCGCTGGGCCAGCGTGATGCCGGAAAAGCTCGCCGATACGCTGGGACTGACCGAGCGGTTGCGCTCGATCCCCATCGTCGAGCCGGAGGCGGTGCACCGCATCGGCCTGATCGTGCCCAACCGCGACCCGATGACCCCGCTGGCCGCCGCCCTGGTCGCGGAGGCCAAGATCCTTGCCGCCAGCTATGCTTGATCGGCTTTCCTGATCGGACGATCGACCAAAACCGACTAAGCACCTGCAGCATTCCGGCCCGAAATCGGCCCATTATCCGGTTGTCGGTGCCCGAAACGGTTCGCTGGCGGCCAGTGGGCGCGGTTTGATAGGTTTTTTCTATCGCAGCATCCCAGCGCTTTATTGATGCGCGGGTCCGAGGGGTCGAAGATCGGGACCGATCAGACTGATTTCGACGGAGTACATGATGGCCGTGGCCTGGGAAGAACAGCGGGCTAGTCGCATCATCGAGCGCCACCGGGGCACCGAGGGCGCCCTGCTGCCGATGCTGCACGACCTGCAGGAAGAATTCGGCCACGTGCCCGAGGCTGCGCTGCCGCTGCTGGCGGGCGCCCTGAACCTGTCGCGCGCCGAGGTTCACGGCGTCGTCACCTTCTATCACGACTTCCGCCGCCAGCCTGCCGGCCGCCATGTGCTGAAGCTGTGCCGGGCCGAAGCCTGCCAGTCGGTCGGCGCCGATGCGCTGCATGAACGGCTGCTGGGCCGGCTGGGGCTGGAGTGGGGGGCGACCACGCCGGACGACCGGCTGACGGTCGAGGCGACCTATTGCCTGGGCCTCTGCGCCTGCGGACCGGCCGCGCTGATGGACGGCCGCGTCGTCGGGCGCCTCGACGACGAAACCCTCGACGATCTCGTGCGGGAGGCGCGCTGATGGCCCGGATCTATGTCCCCCGCGATGCCGCGGCGCTCGCCGTCGGCGCCGAGAAGGTGGTTGCCGCCATCGAGGCCGAAGCGCGCCGGCGCAGCCTGGCCGTCGACATCGTGCGCACCGGGTCGCGCGGGCTGTTCTGGCTCGAGACGATGATCGAGGTCGCCACCCCGTCGGGCCGCATCGCCTACGGCCCGGTCAAGGCGTCCGACGTGCCGAGCCTGTTCGATGCCGGCCTGCTGATCGCCGCCGCGCATCCGCTACGCCTGGGCCTGGCCGACGAGATTCCGTTCCTCAAGCGCCAGACCCGGCTGACCTTCGCCCGTTGCGGCATCGTCGATCCGCTGTCGCTTGACGACTATCGCGCCCATGGCGGCTATCGCGGGCTGCAGCGCGCGCTTTCGCTCGGCCCCGCCGGCATCGTCGACGAGGTGACGCGATCGGGCCTGCGCGGCCGTGGCGGCGCCGGTTTCCCGACCGGCATCAAGTGGAAGACGGTGGCAGATGCCCCGGCCGACCGGAAGTACATCGTCTGCAATGCCGACGAGGGCGATTCCGGCACCTATGCCGATCGCATGATCATGGAAGGCGATCCCTTCGTGCTGATCGAAGGGATGACCATCGCCGGCATCGCGGTGGGCGCGACCAAGGGCTACATCTACTGCCGCTCGGAATATCCCGATGCGATCCGGGTGACGCGCCGGGCGATCCAGATCGCGCGCGACGACGGCGCGCTGGGCGCCGACATCAACGGCTCCGGCTTCGATTTCGACCTCGAGGTCCGGGTCGGCGCCGGCGCCTATGTCTGCGGCGAGGAAACCGCGCTGCTGGAAAGCCTGGAAGGCAAGCGCGGCGTGGTGCGGGCCAAGCCGCCACTGCCCGCGCACAAGGGCCTGTTCGGCCGGCCGACCGTGATCAACAACCTGATCTCGCTCGCCTCGGTGCCGGTCGTGTTGTCGGAAGGGGCCCAGGCCTATGCCGATCTCGGCCTCGGCCGGTCGCGGGGCACCATGCCGATCCAACTGGCCGGCAATGTCCGCCATGGCGGGTTGTTCGAGGCGGCGTTCGGTCTCACCCTCGGCGAAATCGTCGACGACATCGGCGGCGGCACGATCACCGGGCGCCCGGTGCGCGCCGCGCAATGCGGCGGGCCGCTCGGGGCCTATTTCTCCCGCGCGCAGTTCGACACGCCCTACGATTACGAAGCCTTCGCCGCCCGCGACGGGCTGATCGGCCATGGCGGCATCGTCGTGTTCGACGATACCGTCGACATGGCCCGCCAGGCCCGCTTCGCCATGGAATTCTGCGCCATCGAATCCTGCGGCAAGTGCACGCCCTGCCGCATCGGCTCGACCCGCGGCGCCGAGGTGATGGACCGCGTCATCGCCGGCGAGCGGCGCGAGGCCAACGTCCGGCTGGTCGAAGACCTCTGCAACACGATGAAGTTCGGCTCGCTCTGCGCGCTCGGCGGCTTCACCCCCTATCCCGTCCTGAGCGCCATCAGGCATTTCCCCGAAGATTTCGGTCGCGCGCCCCTCGGCGCCGCGGCGGAATAAGGAGGCACCCCATGGCCCTGGTCCATGAGACCGATTACGGCACCCCCGCCTCGAAATCGACCGCGATGGTCGAGCTGACCATCGACGGCACCACGGTCCGCGTGCCCGAAGGCACCTCGATCATGCGCGCGGCGATGGATGCCGGCATTGCCGTGCCGAAGCTCTGCGCCACCGACATGCTCGACGCCTTCGGCTCGTGCCGGCTGTGCCTGGTCGAAATCCAGGGGCGGGCGGGCACGCCGGCCTCCTGCACCACGCCGGTCGGCCAGGGCATGACGGTCTCGACCCAGACCGAGCGGCTGAAGCAGATCCGCAAGGGGGTGATGGAGCTCTACATCTCCGACCACCCGCTGGATTGCCTGACCTGCGCGGCCAACGGCGATTGCGAGCTGCAGGACATGGCCGGCGCGGTCGGCCTGCGCGAGGTGCGCTACGGCCAGGGCGGCGAGAATCACCTGAGTCTGGGCAAGGATGAATCCAATCCCTATTTCACCTTCGACGCGTCCAAGTGCATCGTCTGCTCGCGCTGCGTCCGCGCCTGCGAGGAAGTGCAGGGCACGTTCGCGCTGACCATCCAGGCGCGCGGGTTCGACTCCAAGGTCTCGCCCGGCATGGACGAGAGCTTCCTGCAGTCGGAATGCGTGTCCTGCGGTGCCTGCGTCCAGGCCTGCCCGACCGCGACCCTGACCGAGAAATCGGTGATCGAGATCGGCCAGCCCGAGCATTCGGTGGTCACCACCTGCGCCTATTGCGGCGTCGGCTGCTCGTTCAAGGCGGAGATGCGCGGTACGGAAGTGGTGCGCATGGTGCCGTGGAAGGATGGCAAGGCCAATCGCGGGCACAGCTGCGTCAAGGGCCGCTTCGCCTGGGGCTATGCCAACCACCGCGAGCGCATCCTCAAGCCGATGGTGCGCGAATCGATCGACCAGCCGTGGCGGGAAGTATCGTGGGAGGAGGCCATCGGCCGCGTCGCCTCCGAATTCCGCCGCATCCAGGACAAGTACGGCCGCCGCGCCGTCGGCGGCATCACCTCGTCGCGCTGCACCAACGAGGAAACCTTCCTGGTGCAGAAGCTGATCCGCGCCGGCTTCGGCAACAACAACGTCGATACCTGCGCCCGGGTCTGCCACTCGCCGACCGGCTATGGCCTGAAGACCGCCTTCGGCACCTCGGCCGGCACCCAGGATTTCGATTCGGTCGAGGAGACCGACGTCGTGCTGCTGATCGGGGCGAACCCGACCGACGGCCATCCGGTCTTCGCCTCGCGGCTCAAGAAGCGGCTGCGGCAGGGCGCCAAGCTGATCGTCGTCGATCCGCGCCGCATCGACCTCGTGCGCTCGGCCCATATCGAAGCCGCGCATCATCTGCCGCTGCGTCCCGGCACCAACGTCGCGATGCTGAACGCGCTGGCCCATGTCATCGTCACCGAGGGCCTGGTCGACGAGGAATTCGTGCGCAGCCGCTGCGACTGGGAAGATTTCCAGGATTGGGCGGCCTTCATCTCGGAGCCCGGGAACAGCCCCGAGACCGTAGGGCCGATGGCCGGCGTCGACCCGCAGGAAATCCGCAAGGCGGCACGGCTCTATGCCACCGGCGGCAACGGCTCGATCTATTACGGCCTCGGCGTGACCGAGCACAGCCAGGGGTCGACCACGGTGATGGCGATCGCCAATCTCGCCATGGTCACCGGCAATCTCGGCCGGCCCGGTGTCGGCGTGAATCCGCTGCGCGGCCAGAACAATGTCCAGGGCGCCTGCGACATGGGCTCGTTCCCGCATGAGTTGACGGGGTATCGCCACCTGTCGGACGACGCCACGCGGCAGATGTTCGAGGCGTTCTGGGGCGTCGACCTCGACGACGAGCCGGGCCTGCGCATCCCCAACATGCTGGATGCCGCGGTCGACGGCACCTTCCGCGGCCTCTACGTCCAGGGCGAGGACATCCTGCAGTCCGACCCCAACACCAAGCATGTCGCCGCCGGCCTGGCGGCGATGGAATGCGTCGTCGTCCAGGACCTGTTCCTGAACGAGACCGCGAACTACGCCCATATCTTCCTGCCCGGCTCGACCTTCCTGGAAAAGGACGGGACGTTCACCAATGCCGAGCGGCGCATCAACCGCGTGCGCCGGGTGATGCCGCCGAAGAACGGCTATGCCGACTGGGAGATCACGCTGCTGATCGCCGCGGCGATGGGCGTGCCGATGAAGTACGAGCATCCCTCCGAGATCATGGACGAGATCGCGGCGCTCACCCCCACTTTCGCCGGCGTCTCGTACGCGCGGCTCGATGAACTCGGCTCGGTGCAGTGGCCCTGCAACGAGAAGGCGCCGCTGGGCAGCCCGATCATGCACGGCAACGGCTTCGCCCGCGGCCGCGGCAAGTTCATGATCACCGAATATGTCGCGACCGAGGAACGCTCGACCAGCCGCTTCCCGCTGCTGCTGACCACCGGCCGCATCCTCAGCCAGTACAACGTGGGTGCCCAGACCCGGCGCACTGCCAACGTCGTCTGGCATGACGAGGATGTGCTGGAAATCCATCCGCACGATGCCGAGGACCGCGGCGTGCGCGACGGCGACTGGGTGACGATCCAGAGCCGGGCGGGCGCCACCACCTTGCGTGCCTTGATCACCGACCGCGTGGCGCCGGGCGTGGTCTATACGACGTTCCACCATCCGGCGACGCAGGCCAACGTGGTCACCACCGACTATTCCGACTGGGCGACCAATTGCCCGGAATACAAGGTCACCGCCGTTCAGGTCGCCCCCTCGAACGGTCCGACCGACTGGCAGGAGCGTTATCGCGAACAGGCCGACCGCAGCCGCCGCATCGTCGCGGATGCCGCCGAATGAGCGTGGATACCCTCGACCGCCTGGTGATGATGGCCAACCAGATCGGCAAGTTCTTCGCGCCCCAGCGCAAGATCGATCAGACCGGCGCCATCGCCGATCATCTGGAGAAATTCTGGGACCCGCGCATGCGGTCCCTGATCATCGCCCATCTCGAGGCCGGTGGCGCCGGCCTCGACCCCATGGTCCTCGCCGCGGTGGAGAAGATGAAGGGCGACCTGGCGGCGAAAGGAGTGCGTTCCTAGGCTTCACATAACCATGTAGTAGGGAGGGGACACCAATGACATCGGTACAAGGGGCCCTTGATGGCCCCGGGACGCGGCCGGGCATGCTCGACCGCGAAAGGATCATCGCGACCGCCGGATTCAACCGGTGGCTCGTGCCGCCGGCGGCGCTGGCGATCCATCTGTGCATCGGCATGGCCTACGGCTTCAGCGTGTTCTGGCTGCCGCTGTCGCGCGCGGTCGGCATCGAGAAATCGGTGGCCTGCCCGGCGGACATGAGCTTCATCGCCGGCATGTTCGCCGCCAATTGCGACTGGAAGATCAGCGAACTCGGCTGGATGTACACGCTGTTCTTCGTGCTGCTCGGCTCGGCCGCCGCGATCTGGGGCGGCTGGCTCGAACGCTCCGGCCCGCGCAAGGCCGGCGTCGTCTCGGCGCTGTGCTGGTGCGGCGGCCTGCTGATCTCGGCGCTCGGCGTCTATACCCATCAATTATGGCTCCTGTGGCTGGGCTCGGGCGTCATCGGCGGCATCGGCCTGGGGCTCGGCTACATCTCGCCGGTTTCCACCCTGATCAAGTGGTTCCCCGATCGCCGCGGCATGGCGACGGGCATGGCGATCATGGGCTTCGGCGGCGGCGCGATGATCGGCGCGCCGCTGGCCGACATGCTGATGAATTTCTTCCGCACGCCCACCTCGGTCGGCGTCTGGCAAACCTTCGTCGCCATGGCGGTGATCTATTTCGTGTTCATGATGGCCGGTGCCTTCGGCTATCGCCTGCCGCCGACCGGCTGGCGCCCCGACGGCTGGACGCCGCCGGCCAGCGCCGGCAAGGCGATGATCACCCACCACCAGGTGCATCTGCGCGATGCCCACAAGACCCCGCAGTTCTGGCTGGTCTGGGCGGTGCTTTGCCTCAACGTCTCGGCCGGCATCGGCGTCATCGGCATGGCCTCGCCGATGCTGCAGGAAATCTTCGCCGGCTCGCTGATCGGCCTGCCCGACGTCAAGTTCGCCGACCTCGCCGACGACCAGCGCAAGGTCATCGCCGCGATCGCGGCAGGCTTCACCGGCCTGTTGTCGCTGTTCAATATCGGCGGCCGGTTCTTCTGGGCGTCGCTGTCGGACAAGATCGGCCGGAAGATGACCTATTTTACCTTCTTCGGCCTCGGCATCGCGCTTTATGCCGCGGCGCCCTGGGCCGCCCATCTCGGTTCGAAGGCGCTGTTCGTCGCCTTTTTCTGCGTCATCCTGTCGATGTACGGCGGCGGGTTCGCCACCGTGCCCGCTTACCTCGCCGATCTCTTCGGCACCCAGTTCGTCGGCGCGATCCACGGTCGGTTGCTGACCGCCTGGTCGACGGCCGGCATCATCGGGCCGGTGGTGGTCAACTACATCCGCGAGGCCCAGATCGCGGCCGGCGTGCCGCGGGCTCAGGTCTATGACTTCACCATGTACATCCTGGCCGGGATGCTGGTGCTGGGCTTCCTGTGCAACCTGCTGGTCAAGCCGGTGGCGGCGAAGTGGTACATGAGCGAGGCCGAGGTTGCCTCGCTGCAGGCCAAGACGGCGCAGGCCGGCGCGGCCGTGGCGACCGGCTCGTTCGGCATCGGCCGCGGCGGGCTCGATGGCCGGGCGGCGCTGGCCTGGGCGGCGGTCGGTATCCCCATCCTGTGGGGCGTGTGGATCACGCTGTCGAAGTCGTTCGTGCTGTTCCGGTAACGACCGGCACGAAGAAGGCCCCGCCACTCATCCGGCGGGGCCTTTTTTCTTCAATGGTCGGCGCCGTGCAGGATGACGTCGCGCAGGCCGGTCTCGTACTCGATGCCCTCGCGGGTCAGCTTGATCGCCATCGGGAACATGCCCTGCGCCAGGCCCTTGCGCTGCAGGGCGACCCAGACGGCTTCGTTCTTCAGGCCGGTGGCGTCCGACGACGAAACGACCGCGCGGCCGACGTGGAAATGATCGCCATGCGGCTGCGGCAGGTGCAGGATGGTGACGCCGCCGTCATCCTCCATGCGCGCGCGGTTGCCGTCGCGGGCCAGTTCCTGCAGCAGGGTCAGGGTCTTGAGCTGCAGCGGATTGAGCTTCAGCGGGTTCTTCTTGGCCGTCATGGCATTCTCCAGTCACCGAAAACGGGGCGGCACGCTACTGCCGCCGCCGTTCCGGTGCAACTGTCGAGATTTCAGAAGCGGAAACGCTCGATGGTGAATGACTTGTTGGAGCGGCCGTAGACGATCTTGCCGGCCGTGGCGCTGGTGAAGGAGACGTCGACCTGCCCGAGGTCGCGGGATACCGCGGGAATCGGCGCGTTGGCCGAGCCGGCGGTGGCAAGCGTCGGGCCGGCGGCGAAGGCGAGCAGCCGGCCGGTAAAGGCCGCCGGGCTCGCCACCTTGTTGGAGGCGATGGCCCAGGTCGCCTTGCCGACCGCGCCCTGGTCGTCGCTGTAGGACAGGATACCGATCATCATGGCGTCGTTCTGCAACTCGATGAAGATGGCACGGCCGCTCTCGCCCTTGGTCCACCACCAGCCGGTCTCGGGCGTGATCGCCGGCGTCGTCGTCGTTGTGGTAGTCGTGGTGCTGGCGACGGGGACGGTGGCGCCGGTGATCGGATAGCGCCGGATCGGGAACGACACGCTGGCGCCGGCGGCAGTATAGCTCATCGTGCCGGTCATCGCGGTATCGAACAGGAGGCGCAGGTTCGTCGCGACCGCGCCCACGAAGGTGGGCGGCGCGTAGGTCTGGTCGAAGGCGCGGCCGTTGACGAAATCGACGAAGGTCAGCGGCCCGTCCGGCGTCGGCAGGGAGCCATAGCCATAGGACCCGTCATCGGCCCGCGTCTGTCCCTGCATCAGGTACCAGCGCGCGACGAAGGGCTGTCCGGCATCGTAGAGCAGCGGCGTGCCGAGGAAGGCGGGGCCGGTCAGCAGCGGGCTGATATTGCGGAATTCCATCGGAAAGGCGATGCCGGGCACATTGGCATTGAACCACCAGCCCGATTGCGGCTGGAAGCCTTCCGATGCCTTCGGCGCGGCGAGGCCCAGGCCCGCGGCGATGGTGAAGGGGCCTTCGTTCAGGTAGGGCGGCTGGATGTTGAAGATGCCGTCGACCTGGATGCGATAGGTGGTGCTGGCCACCGCGGTGAAGGTGACCGAGGCATTGTAGCGCCCCGCGGGCGCGATATCCTGGGCGACCGATACCAGCGTGGTCAGCGTCGTTCCGGTGTAGACCGACAAAGCCGGGCGGAACCGGTTGGGGTCCAGCGCGCTCGACGATACGGTAATCCGCGCATCGCCGCTGACCGTCGGTGACCATTGCAGCCAGACGGTGCGCGCGGCGGACCCTGCGGGCACCGGTTCGCCGGTGGTTATCGCCGCGCCCTTGTTGGTAAGGGCCGCGGTCATGCCCGGCAGGATGCTGACGGCTTGCCCACCCGTACCGGCGGCACCGATGACGAAAGGGCTGGCGAATTTGCCGGTCGGGCCGGTCGTGGTCTGCGCCGAGGCACCGGTCATCGACGCGGCTAAAACCAGCGCGCAAAGCAGGGCCAGGGTGCTCAAGGCAAGAAGGGAGAAAAGACGCCGGGCTGTCACGACTGCAGGCCTTTCGCGGATTCTTCCGAAGGTCGAACCCGCAGTCTAGCACCGAGCCGTTAAGGGAGCCTTTCTCAAGTATTTATTCTCTTGTAAGCTTATTTATAAGGATCCGCCGCGTCGCGCAACCCGTCGCCGAGGAAGTTGAAGGCGAGTACAACCAGGACTACGGGAATTACTGGTGCCATCAGCCACGGGTAGAGCGCGACCACATTGATGTTCTGCGCTTCGTTAAGCAGCACGCCCCATGAGGTGATCGGCGGCCGCAACCCGAGCCCGAGGAATGATAGGGCGGTCTCGCCGAGGATCATCGAGGGAATCGACAGCGACGCCGAAGCGATCAGATGCGACATGAAACTCGGTAGCAGATGTCGGCCGATGATGCGCTTGGGGCTGGCGCCCATCAGCTGGGCGGCCGTGCAGAAATCCTCCTCGCGCAGCGATAGCAGCTTGGAGCGCACGGCGCGGGCCAGGCCCGGCCAGTCGAGCAGGCCCAGGATGATGGTAATGCCGAAATAGACCAGGATCGGCGACCAGGTCACGGGCAGCGCGGCCGACAAGGCCATCCAGAGCGGCAGTTCCGGCAGCGACTTGATCAGCTCGATCAGGCGCTGGATCACATTGTCGATCCAGCCGCCGTAATAGCCTGAGATGCCGCCGAGCGTGATGCCGATCATGAACGAGATGGCAATGCCGACGAGGCCGACGGTGAGCGAGATGCGGGTGCCGTAGATGATGCGAGACAGGATGTCGCGGCCCAGCCGGTCGGTGCCGAACAGATAGAGCGTGCCGCCTTCGGGCGGGCAGACGAGGTGGAAGTTCGAGGGGATCAGGCCCCAGAAGTCATACCCGTCGCCCTGGCAGAAATAGCGCAGCTTCTGGATCTTGGTCCGGTCATCCTGGTATTCGCGCTTGAGCGTCTGGATATTGAGCTTGAAGCGCATCGGATAGACGAACGGACCGACGAATTCGCCGTCGTGAAACAGATGGATCGCCTGCGGCGGGGCATAGATGTGGCGCGGGTCGCGGCTGTGCAGGTTGTAGGGCGCGACCAGCTCGGCGATCAGCGCCACGCCGTAGATCGTCAGCAGGAAGACCAGCGAGACCACGGCGATGCGGTGGCGCTTGAACTTCCACCACATCATCTGCCACTGCGAAGCCAGGAAGTACTTTTCCTGGCCCGCGCTCATCCGCTCGACCGAGTAGGGGTCGAAGGGCTCGCGGCTGACCCAGTGTTCGATCTTGTCGTCGCGGCGGATGTCGGTCATGTCGGCCCCTCAGTCACTTCTGCGCGCCGCCTTCGAGGCGGATGCGCGGGTCGAGGACCGCCAACAGCAGGTCCGAGATCAGCACGCCGATCACCGTCAGCATCGCCAGGAACAACAGGAACGAGCCGGCGAGGTACTGGTCCTGGCTTTCCAGGGCGGCCAGCAGCATCGGCCCCGAGGTCGGCAGGTTCATCACCACCGACACGATGACCGAGCCCGACACCGCCTGGCGCAGGATCGCGCCGATCTCGGCGACGAACGGATTGAGTGCCATGCGGATCGGATACTTGATCAGCAGGCGCAGCGGCGGCAGGCCCTTGGCCCGGCCGGTCACCACGTACTGTTTCTGCAATTCGTCGAGCAGGTTGGCGCGCAGCCGCCGGATCATCGCCGCCGTGCCCGAGGTGCCGATGACGATCGTCGGGATCAGCAGATGGGCCAGCAGGTTCTGGATCTTGGCCGCCGTCCACGGCGCGTCGATATATTGCTCGTCGAACAGCCCGCCGATCTGCAGGCCGAAATGGACGTTGGAGTAGTAGAGCAGGACGAGGGCCAGCAGGAAGTTCGGGGTGGCGAGGCCGAGATAGCCGAGCAGGGTGAACGAGTAGTCGCCGATCGAATATTGCCTGACCGCGGAATAGACCCCGATCGGGAAGGAGACCACGTAGACGAACAGGATCGTGGCGAAATTGACGATGAAGGTGAGCAGGAGGCGGTCGCCCACCAGTTCGCCGACCGGGCGGTTGTATTCCATGCTCCAGCCCCAGTCGCCCTGCAGGATGCCCTGGAACTGGCCGTCCTTCGGCCAGATGCCGACCCAGATCGCATACTGCTCGATCGCCGGGCGGTCGAGGCCGTATTGCTGGCGCAGGAATTCGATCTTGTCGAGCGCGCCGGCTTCGCCCTGCGACTTCAGCTCCTGGATGCGGTTGGTGATGAAGTCACCGGGCGGCAGCTTGATGATGCCGAACACCAGCGCGCTGATCACGAACAGTGTCGGGATCATGATCAGCAGGCGTCGGATTACATACGCAAACATCGCTGGCGGCCGCCCCCTTTAACTCGAAGACCTCAGCGGTCGAACCAGAAGCTCGACATGCGGTAGACGCCGAAGAAGGCGCCGGGATCGAAATTGTAGATGCCTTCTTCCGGCACGTTGCGCACCGCGTTGCCGACCACGACCGGCTGGGGTACGCCCGAGACGATGCCGATCGAGAATTCGTTCTCGGTATAGATCTTGAGCATCTTGTGCCAGATCTCGGTGCGCTGCTGGTCGTTGGCGGCGTCGAGCCACTGGGTGTAGAGCTCGAACAGTTCCTTCGGCGCGGGCATGTCGGGCGCCTCGCCCGACTGCTGCTTGGTCTCGTAATACTGGCCCCATTTCGGCCACTGCATGCTGTCCTGCAGGATCGGCGCCAGCTCGCCGGGGCTCATTTCCGCCGTCGGCACGCCGTTCTCCAGGCCATACCAGATCGACATCGTGGTCTCGCCGGCATAGATGCGGTTCTTCAGCACCTCGCGCTGCGACGGCTTGGTGAACAGCTTGATGCCGGCCTTGCCCCAGTTGTCGCGGATCAGCTCCAGCACGTCGGTCTGCTCGGTATCCTCTCCGGACGTCTCGACGATGATCTCGAGCGGCCGGCCGTCCTTCATCAGGCGCACCCCCTCCGGGTTGCGCTTGTTCAGCCCGATCTCGTCCAAAAGCTTGTTGGCGAGCTTCAGATCGAACTCGGCCCAGGCCTTCTGGTAGACTTCCTTGTACAGCGGGCTGTCGGGCAGCACCGTGTTGTTGCCCTCGATCGCCAGGCCGAAATAGAGCGAGGCATTGATGCCCTGCCGGTCGATGGCGACCGACAGCGCGCGGCGGAAGCGCACGTCGCGGTTCAGTTCGCGCCACACCGGGTCGTTGACGTTGAGATTCGGGTAGAGCGCCATCTGCGAGCCGCGGGCCGTGCGCCACAGATAGGTGCGATAGGCCGAGCGCTTCTCGTTTTCCTTCAGGAAGGTGAAGTTGTTGAAGGCGATGTTGCGCGCCTGCACGTCGACCTCGCCGGCCGCCGACTTGGCCGGGATCAGCTTGCCGTCGGCCTGGTTGACGATCAGCCGGTCGAAATAGGGCAGCTGCATGCCCTTCGGATCGACGCGGTGGAAATAGGGATTGCGCACGGCGACGAAGCGGATCGCCGGCGGCCGGGTGGCGATGTTCCAGGGTTCCAGCGTCGGCATGTCGGGGTTGGTGAAATGCCCCATGGTGTCGAGCCGGTTGTGCAGCTCGGCCCAGGAGCGCGCATTGGCCTCGTCGGCCTTGGCTTCCAGCGCGGCCTTGTCGGCGTACTTGGCGTGGAACTGCTTCAGGTAATGGGCCGGGCGGTAGATATAGAGCGGCGCGGCGCCGGCCAGGCGCTGCAGGAAGAACGGGTTGCGGCGCGTCCAGGAGTAGCGCACCGTCTCCTTGTCGAGGATCTCCACCTTGGGCAGCTCGCCCTCGATCATCAGGTCGACGATCGGGCCGGCGGGCGACAGCTCCTTGTTGTTGGTCACGTCCTCCCACCAGTAGCGGAAGTCTTCCGACGTGAACGGCTTGCCGTCTGACCATTTGTGGCCCGGCCGCAGATGCATGGTGAAGACCTTGTCGTCCTGCACGTCGATCGACTTCAGGATGTCGGGCTTCAGTTCGAACTTCTCGTTGTAGCCGACCAGGCGGGCGTAGCCGTAGACCGAGATCATGCGCACGTCGCGCGCCCGGCCGATCAGCATGCGCGCATCGCCGCCCGACTTGCCGACCTGGCGGGTCTTGCCGTCCATCTCCTCGACCAGCGGTTCGCTCGGCAGGCGCTGGGCCACTGGCGGCAGCTTGCCGGCCGCCACGTCGGCCTGCAGCATCGCGGGTTCCTTGTAGTCGAGCGCCCAGGCCGGGAAGGCCGCGGCGCAGAACAGCCCGGCAGCGACCGGGGCGAGGCGGGTGAAGGGCAGAAGGCGGGACCAGACGCTCATGACGCTTTCTCCAAGGCTTCCACCATGCGGACATAGTGGCCGTCGCCGAGATGCACGAGATGCGGCTTCTGGCCGCCATCGACGGTGAAGGGATGGGGCCAGTTGGCCGGGTTCGACGCCTTGCCCTCCATCAGCGCGGTCAGGTCGAGCCGCGCCTGCGGGTCGGCGACCGGCACGGCGGACAACAGCGCCTTGGTGTAGGGATGGATCGGGTTGGCGAACAGGATCTCGCGCGGCGCGGTCTCGACCAGGCGCCCGGCGCACATGACCGCGATGCGGTCGGCGATGTAGTCGACCACCGCGAGGTTGTGGGAGATGAAGAGGTAGGTAAGGCCCAGGTCGCGCTTCAGGTCCTTCAGCAGGTTCAGCACCTGGGCCTGGATCGAGACGTCCAGCGCCGAGACCGGCTCGTCGCAGATCAGCAGCTCGGGTTGCAGCGCCAGGGCGCGGGCGATGCCGATGCGCTGGCGCTGGCCGCCCGAGAACGAGTGGGGATAGCGGCGCAGATGGCGCACGTCGAGGCCCACCACGCTCATCAGTTCCTTGACGCGGGCCACGCGTTCCTCGGGCGTGCCGAGCTTATGGATGACCAGCGGTTCGGACAGGATGTCGAACACCGTCATGCGCGGGTTCAGCGACGAATAGGGGTCCTGGAAGATGAACTGGACCTTGCGGCGGAAATCGAACAGCGCCTCGTCGTCCAGCCCGAGCACGTCGACCATGCGGCCGCGGTCGTTGAACGTCACCTCGCCCGAATCGGCCGACAGTGCGCGCAGGATGATTTTCGAGGTCGTCGTCTTGCCGCAGCCGGATTCGCCGACGAGCCCCAGGCATTCGCCGCGACGGATGAAGAACGAGACGTCGTCGACGGCAAGCGTCGAGGTCGAGGGCTTCTTGAACAGGAAACCCGACTTCTTGATGGTGAAGCGCTTGGTCAGGTGCTTGACCTCGAGCAGCACGGCATCCTGCGGCACGTCGGCCGGCCAGGGATCCTTGTTGGCGAGGAAGCTGGCCTGGCCCGAGGCCTTGATCTCGCGGATCGGGATCAGCCGCTCGCCCGGCTTCATGCCGAAGCGCGGCACGGCGCGCAGCAACGCCTGCAGATAGGGATGTTCGGGCGCGCGGAAGATATCCTGCAGGCTGCCGCGTTCCATCACCTTGCCGTGGTACATGACGACGACTTCGTCGGCCATGTTGGCGACGACGCCGAGGTCATGGGTGATCATCACCACGGCCATGCCGAGCTCGGCCTGCAGATCCTTGATCAGCTTGAGGATCTGGGCCTGGATGGTGACGTCGAGCGCCGTGGTCGGCTCGTCGGCGATCAGCACGGCGGGGCGGCAGATCAGCGCCATCGCGATCATCGCGCGCTGGCGCAGGCCGCCCGACAGTTCGAACGGATAGGTGTCGTAGGCGCGAGGCGGGTTGGGAAAGCCCACCATGCGCAGCATGTCGATCACCAGCGCCTTGCCCTCTTCGGCGCTGACGTCGCGATGCAGGTGCAGGGCCTCGCCGATCTGGTTGCCGATGGTATGCAGCGGCGACAGCGAGGTCATCGGCTCCTGGAAGATGATCGAGATCGACCCGCCACGCAGCTTGCGCATCTCGACCGAATCCTGGCCCAGCCCGGCGATGTCGACGACGTCCTTCAGCTCACCCTCGCGCGGGTCGTAGAAATGGATCTCGCCGCCGGCGATCGCCCCGGGCTTGGGGATGATGCCCATGATCGCCTGGCTGATCACCGACTTGCCCGAACCCGATTCGCCGACGATGGCGACGGTCTTGCCGGCCGGCACGCTGAACGACACGCCGTCGACCGCCTTGACCACGGTCTCGTTGATGTGGAACTGGACTTTCAGGTCGCGGACGTCGAGGACGTTCGTGGTCATCGGCGGGCCTCAACGCGCATGGACGGGATCGAGCGCGGCAAGATTGCTGCGCGTCGTGTCGTCGAGTTCGAGCCCGGCCCGCGCGGCCGCCCGGGCCGCGGCGGTGGCGATGCGGGCAAAGCCATCCAGCGAGGAATCGAGGCCGATCCGCCGCCTGGCATCGCGGACGGTCAGATGCATCCAGCCCTCGGCCCGATCGCGCCGCGTCGAGTAATAGCGCACGCTCACCCCTTGCAGATCCTCCCAGGCTACCCGGCGGGCGAAGGGGCCGGCGACCGACAACCCCGCCTCGTCCAGCGTGAAGGTCGCGTTCTGGCGCCAGAAGGTCCGCGCGCCATAGGCCACGAACAGCGCACCCAGCCCGCCCAACACAACCGACATGATAGAGGAAAGCTCGATCAGCGCCACTGGCCCGATGGTCAAGGCGGTGCCGAGCGCGGCACGGCCGTAATCGGGCAGCAGGGCGTCCAGCCGATAGCGATGCACGCTTACCTCCCCCAAGGTCATGCGCAGGCCTCCGCGGCCCCGAGGAAGCGGACCGCCCGGTGACCGGCGGCAACTTCGACGAGCCGGGGCAGAAACTGCCACAGCCCGGCGTCATGTACCAGATGATGGGTGAGCAGACCGGTCGGTTCGTGACGGTCGACACGCCCCAGCCGCCGGTCGGCGAGGTGGCGGCAGAACATCTCGATCGTCTCGGTCGCGCCCATGAAGCCTCGCGTTCCCCGCCAGTCGATCGGGTCGACATGGGTGTTGACCTGGGTCAGGCCGGGCGTCGGCGCCCGCGCCGGCCGTGGCTGCGCGGTCGACAGGGCGGTCAGGCCCAGGCGGGGCAAGGCCGGAACCACCCCGGGCGCGATCCGGTTCCAGGGCGGTACCAGCATGGGGCGGAACTGCGCGCCGAACAAGGTTGCGAGCCGGGCGAAACCGACCGCGAGATCGGCCGCCACCTCGGCTACGGCGCGGGCGTCGCCCAGCTCGGCTTTCTTTCCCACGGTCTGGTGATTGCGATGCGCCAGGCCGTGCTGCACTGCGGCAATCTCGCCATGTCCCGCCAGGCGGGCGCCCAGTGCCGGTTCGGCCAAGGCGGGGATGATGGCCAGTGTCAGCGGGACGCCGCCGGCAGCGTCGATCAACCGGTCGAGCGCGGCGGTCGGGGCCACGGCGTCGTCGTCGCGCCACCACAGCGTCGCGGTCAGCCCGGCATCGGCCCACCGGTCGAATTCGTCGGTCAGCGGCGAGAACACGCTCATCGGCCGACCCAGCGCGTCAGCAGTTCGGCACTGCGCGCGGCCCCGTTGCGGTCGAGGGCCAGGGCGGGCGGGGCGGGCGCGGCCAGCGCGCCATCGATCGTCGCGGCCAGGGCTGCGGGCGTCAGCGCGGTTTCCTGGAGCAGATGCAACGCCCCGCGGGCGGCCAGCGCGGCGGCACGCACCCGCTGCTCGCTTTCCTGGCCTTCCGAGAACGGGACGACGACGGCGCGCGCCCTGACGGCGGTGATCTCCATGACGGTGTTGTATCCGGCCTGGCTGACAGAAAGACGACAATGTCTCAGCATCGTCACGAAATCGTTGCTAAGTCCTTCCATCGTCACCCCCGCGGGCGCAATCGCCGCCAGTTCGGCGCGCAAGGCGGCATCGCCGACCAGGAAACGCCAGGGCAGGTCGCGCGCGGCCGACAGGGCACGCGCCGCCAGCGCCGTCCGGAACAGCCCGTCACCCACCGCCCCGCCGCCGCCGGCGCTGACCATCACCCCGTCGCCCTCGGACCGCTGGCCGTCAGGGATCGTCGGCACCAGGAAGCCGGTATGGGCCAGGCGCCCGGCGATGCGGCCGGCCAGCGGGAAGGTCGCGGCGAACGGGATCAGCCCGGGGTCGCCGTGCACCAGCACATGGTCGAAGTCGGCCTCGACCCGGGCCGCCGCCCAGGCCGCGCGCTCCGGCTTGTCCATGCCGACCAGCACGTCGCGGACCGAGGAAACGACCAGGGTGCCGGCGGCGCGCGCCCGCGCGATCAGCGGCGTCAGCTCGAAGCGCAGCTGGCGCCGTCCGAACGGATAGTGCTCGGTGATCAGCAGGTCGGGCGCGGTTTCGTCGAACAGGGCCAGCAACCGGTCGCGCCTGGCATCGCGCCAGCCATCGTCGATCGGCCGGCCGGTTTCGTCGAGGAGCACCTTGAACGTGGCGTCGGCGGCGCGGCAGGGCGGCAGCTGAACGAAGTGCAGGCCCGGCGCGTCGGGCGGGCGCCGCGGCATGCCGCCGGAAGCGATCGTCACCTGATGGCCGGCCGCGGCCAGTGCCCGGGCCAGCAGTCCAGCGCGCTGCAGATGGCCCGCGCCGAGCAGATGCTGCACCCAGATCAGCGCCTTCACGGCCGTGCTTCCAGCGGCAGATTGGCCTGGTCGAGGGTCAGCGTGCCATCCCCGTCGACCGTGAAGCGGTGCAGCGCCTTCCAGTCGAGCTTCACCGGCGACTTGCCCATCATGTCCCAGCCGGTGGCCAGGCACAGCGCCGCGCGGATCACGCCCTTGTGGGTCACCGCGACGATGTCGCGCCCGCCGGCGGCGATTTCCCGGAGCCACGGCCGCAGCCGGGTCTGGACGTCGCCCGGACTTTCGCCGCCGGGGGGCCGGAAATCGAGCCCGCGGTCCTCGGCGGCCGTGAAGGCCGCGCCGTGGCATGCGCGCAGGGCCGCTATCGTCTCGCCTTCGTAGGCACCCCAATCCATCTCGATCAGCGCCGGGACGATTGCGGGCTCCCGGCCGAGGGCGCGGGCGGTTTCGACCGCGCGGGTCAGCGGGCTTGCCACCCAATGCCAATCCGCGGTCCAGCCGGGGGCGGCAAGACCGGCGAAGCCGTCGGGCGATAGCGGGATGTCGGTGCGGCCCTGCAGGCGCTTCTGCACATTCCACGCGGTCGGGCCATGGCGCAGCAGGGCGAGGCGGATCATGCCGCGGCCTCGCGCAATGCACGGTCGAGGATGCCGGCTGCCGCCGTCACCGTCCGTTC
>JAEYTW010000095.1 GCA_023433835.1 Pseudomonadota bacterium
GGCAAGATCGGCGCGCGGCCACCGGGCCAGCGGCCGGCCGTCGAGCGTCGCGGTGCCGGCGTGCGGCACGAGATCGCCGCTGAGCCCGGCCAGCACGGTCGACTTGCCGGCGCCATTGGGGCCGAGCAGGCCAAGCACCTCGCCCGGGGCAAGGCTCAGGGTGACGTCCTCGACCAGCACGCGCCGGCCGCGGGCAAGGGTGGCACGATCGAGCGCCAGCATGTCAGTGCCCGGCCATGCGCGTCTGGCGCACGAGAAGGTAGATGAAGAACGGCGCGCCGACGAAGGCGGTAACGAGACCGATCGGCAGTTCGGCCGGCGCGATGATCGTGCGCGAGACCAGATCGGCGGCCAGGAGCAGCACCGCCCCGGTCAGCGCCGTCAGCGGCAGCAAGGTCCGATGATCGGGCCCTTGCCACAGCCGCACCAGGTGGGGCACGACCAGGCCCAGGAAATTGATCTGACCCGAGACCGCGATGCAGGCGCCGACGATCAGCGCCGCCAGCGCCATCGCGCCCAGGCGCAGGCGGCCGGCATCGACGCCGAGATGGCCGGCCTCGGCTTCGCCCAGCTGATAGAGGTTCAGCACGCCGCCCAGCCGGCAGGCAACGACGACGCCTAAGCCCACCACCGCCAGCAAGGGCGGCACCATCTTCCAGGTCGCGCCGCCCAGGCTGCCCATCGTCCAGAACGCGAGGTTGCGCATCTGGGTGTCGTCGGCGACGAAGGTCAGGTAGCCCAGGAGCGACCAGGCGATCGCGTTGACCGCGATGCCGGCCAGGATCAGGGTCAGCGCCTGGGCCGGCCCGGCCGAGCGGGCGATGACGTAGACGGCGGCAAAGGCCGCCAGGGCGCCGGCGAAGGCCACGGGGGGCAGGGTCAGGCTACCCAGCACCGCGCCGCCCAGCACGATGACGGCGGCGGCCGCGACCGCGGCCCCGCCCGAAATCCCGGTCAGGCCCGGCTCGGCCAGCGGGTTGCGGAACACCGCCTGCATCAGCGCGCCGGCGACGGCAAGGCCCGCCCCGACCAGGATGCCGACGACGAGGCGCGGCAGCCGGATCGACCACAGCACCAGCGCCTGGCCCGGCGCGATGTCGGCGGTGGCGATCAGCCCGATGCGCTGGACCAGCGATTGCAGGACATGGCCGGGTGGAATCGCCACGGCACCGATCACGGCATTGGCCAGCACGGCCGCCACCAGCAGCGCCAGCACGAGGCCGAGGCGCCAACCCATCGCTTGCGCCATCGCCTTAGGGCACGCGCGGTTCGCTGACCGCCGGCAGGTCGAGACCGGGATGAAGGGCCGCGGCCAGCTGGCGCATCGCCACCGCGACGCGCGGCCCGAACCCCAGCATGGTCAGCATGTCCATCGCGACGATTCGGTTCTCGCGCACCGCCCGCGTATCCTTAAGGCCGGAAATGCCCGCCAGCGCCTTGGCACCGCCCAGCGCATCCATCGCATGGCTCGGGATCAGAATATAATCCGGATCGGCCGCCAGCGCCGATTCCGGCGTCAGCGGCTTGTAGCCGTCATAGGCCGACACCGCGTTGATGCCGCCCGCCATGGCGATCAGGGTATCGGCCGCGGTATTGCGGCCGGAGGCGAGCGGCGTGCCGCTGCCGGAGGTGGTGAGGAGGAACATGACGCGCGGCTCGCGCGCGCCCTTCAGCGCCTGGGCCAGGCGGGCGACGTCATCGTCGATCTGGGTGGCCAGCGCCTGGCCGCGCGCCTCCCGGCCGACCGCCTTGGCGACGCCTTCGATGCGGGCGCGCACCGCGCCGGGCTGGTGGCCGCCTGGCAGCAGCACGGTCTGCAGCCCCGTCGCCTGCAACTGGCGCAGCACCGGCGGCGGCCCGGCTTCCTCGGTCAGCAGCAGCAGCGTCGGCGCGAGCGACAGCACGCCCTCGGCCGACAATTGCCGCATGTAGCCGACCTGGGGAAGTGCGCGGGCGGCGGCCGGATACTGGCTGGTGGTGTCGACCCCGACAAGCTGGTCGCCCGCCCCGAGCAGATAGACGATCTCGGTCAGCGCCCCGCCGACCGAGACGATGCGCTCGGCGGCCCGGGCCGTGCCCGCGGCGATCAGCACCAGCGCGATCGCCGCGGCCCGCAGCAACGCGCTCATGCCGCCCGGTCCGCCGGCACGAGGCTTTCGGCCAGGTCGCGCCAGGCGGCCAGCTCGGGCTTGCCCGGCTTGCGCGCGCCGAAGATCAGCGCGATGGTCTCGCCCTCGGCGTCGAACAGTTCCAGCGCGGTGACCACGCCGTCCTCGGTCGGCTTGCGCGTCACCCAGGCCGAGGCGACGCGGTCGGCCCGCAGATGCAGGTTGAATTCGGGGTCGAGCACGTTGAACCACGGGCCCATCGCCTTCAGGTTGACCACCGGCCCGGTATGGATCTGGATCACGCCGCGCGAGCCGACGAAGACCATGATCGGCAAGGCCTGCGCGGCCGCGGCCGCGAACGCCTTCTCGACCGCCTCCGCCCCGACCTCGGTGGCAAAACGCGGGCCCGCCAGCCGCATCGCCTGCAGACGCTGGAGGCCGAACCTGCGCAGCAGCGGGAAGAATTCGTGGGTATCCTTCATGCCGGCCCAGGCGGCGACGAAGCCGTCGACATCGATCTGCGCATCGGGCCTGGCCGCCGCGGCCGCCGGCGCCGGCGCCAGTTCCAGCGGGCCGAACGGGCCGACATCGTGGAAACGGCCGATCAGGGCCTCGAAGGCCGCCATGTCGGTACCCTCGGTCGAATAGATCTTGTGCACGGCGACGCCATGGCCGTCGAAGATCTGCAGCGACAGGCGATCGCCGTGCGGCCCCCGGTCGGCGACGGCGAAACCCGACTTCCAGTGGCTGAAGAAGATGCGCAGGTCGATGTCGGGGCCCAGCACCAGGCCCATCAGGCCGTTGACCGAGACATCCTCGAAGCGGCCGTAGCGCTCATGCACGCAGTGTTCGTTGCGGGTCAGGCACATGATGCGGCCGATCGTGGGCAGCGCCTTCACCAGTTCGCCCCAGTCGCCGCCGAGGCGCCGCGCCGCGCCGACCCCGCCGGCCGCCACCAGCTCGGCCTCGCTGACGCCCAGCCCCACGGCTGCGTCGCGGGCGCGCAGCTTGGGGTTTTCGCGGCGCAGATCGGCCAGGCGATCCAGCAGGGGGATGTCGATCATCGTCAGCTACTCCTCGGATATCGCAACGCGGCCGCTCAGCCGCGCAGGTTGAAATGCACCGGAATTTCCACCCAGGCTTCGATCAGGCGTTCGCCCACCCTCGCCGGCTGGAACAGCCAGTCGCGCGCCGCCGCGATCGCCGCCTCGTCCAGCAGACGCACGCCCGACGACCGCCACAGCACCACGTCGCGGGTGCCGCCATCGAGCCCGACCAGCGCACGCACCACCGCGGTGCCCTGCTGGCGCAGATCGACCGCCCGCCGCGGATAGACCGGCGGGCGCGGCCGCTCGCGATAGGCCACCGTCGTCACCACCGGCGGTCCCTCGGACAGCACGGGCAGCGCCGGCAGGCTCTGCGGCTGGCTTGCCTCGGCCGCCGCCGGGGTCGCCGGC
>JAEYTW010000083.1 GCA_023433835.1 Pseudomonadota bacterium
GCCGTCGCCCCGCTCCAGCGGCGGGCGCACCCAGGCCGCGAAACCGGCATGGGCCTTGAGCCAGGCGGCAGCCAGGATCGCGGCCCGCGAGGGGAAGCGGTGGTAGACCGAGCCGGTGGGGGCGCCGACGCGGCCGGCGATCGCGGTCAGGGTGGCGGCATCGGGGCCGCCGGCGGCGACGAGGTCGGTGGCGGCCGAAACGAAGGCATCGGCATCGAAGCGGGCTGTACGAACCATGTTTCTAGAAAGCACATTCTAGAACACGCCGCAAGTTACGAATATGGCGATCTAAACACCCGTGAAACTTGACCGATCGTTCAGCCATGGCCCACACTTGCGCCGTGCCTTGGGGACATTTCTCCCCGGGGGTTTCATTCGAGGGAGGATGCACATGCCAACCGTTACCATCACGGTCAACGGCAAAGCCGTGACGCGCGAGGTCGAAGCCCGCACCCTGCTCGTCCAGTTCCTGCGCGAGCATCTCAGCCTGACCGGCACCCATGTCGGTTGCGACACCAGCCAGTGCGGCGCCTGCGTCGTCCATATCGACGGCCGCGCCGTCAAATCCTGCACCACGCTGGCCGTTCAGAACGACGGCGCGGCCGTCACCACCATCGAAGGCCTCGCCGACGGCCAGACCCTGCATCCGATGCAGGAAGCCTTCCGCGAGCATCACGGCCTGCAATGCGGCTTCTGCACGCCGGGCATGATCATGACCGCGGTCGACTTCGCCAAGACCAACAAGAACCCGACCGAGGAAGAGATCCGCCACGCCCTCGAAGGCAATATCTGCCGCTGCACGGGCTACCACAACATCGTCAAGGCAGTCGCTGCGGGCACCGCGGCGATGAACGGATAAGACGCTTCCAAAATCGTCAGCCGGATCCCTAAGGGAGGGACAGCCATGACCGCACAGACAGGTATCGGCGCCGCCGTGCGCCGCAAGGAAGATTTCCGCTTCATCACCGGCAGCGGCCGCTATACCGACGACATCAACCGGCCCGGCCAGGCCCACGCCTATTTCCTCCGCTCGCCGCATGCCTTCGCCAAGATCACCAGGATCGACACCGCGGCGGCATCGACGATGCCGGGCGTGGTCGCGGTGCTCACCGGCGCCGACGTCCAGGCCGACAAGGTCGGCGGGCTGATCTGCGGCTGGGTGCTGAAAGGCAAGTCCGGCGAACCGCACAAGGCGCCGCCCCACCCGGTCATCGCGCTCGACCATGTGCGCCATGTCGGCGACCAGGTCGCGGTGGTCATCGCCGATACGCTGGCCCAGGCCAAGGACGCGGCCGAGGCGATCGTGGTCGAGTACGAGCAGCTGGCGCCGGTGGTCGACCTGCGCCGGGCGCTCGAGCCGGACGCGCCGCAGGTCCATCCGGAGGCGCCCGGCAATCTCTGCTACGACTGGGAGATCGGCACGCCGAAATCGGAGGTCGACGCGACCTTCGCGGCCGCCGCCCACCGGGTCAGCCTCGACCTCGTCAACAACCGCCTGGTGCCCAACCCGATGGAGCCGCGCGCGGCCGTCGGCGAATACGACCGCGGCACCGACGAGCTGGTCTGCTACTCGACGTCGCAGAACCCGCATGTGCTGCGCCTCATCCTCTGCGCCTTCATCCTCGGGATCCCCGAACACAAGCTGCGCGTCATCGCCCCCGACGTGGGCGGCGGCTTCGGGTCGAAGATCTTCTGCTATGCCGAGGAAACCGTCTGCGTCTGGGCCGCGCGCAAGCTCGGCCGCCCGGTCAAGTGGACCTCCGATCGTTCGGAAGCCTTCATGACCGACGCCCATGGCCGCGACCACGTAACCAAGGCCGAGCTGGCGATGGATGCCAACGGAAAGTTCCTGGCCATGCGGGTCGATACCATCGCCAACATGGGCGCCTATCTCTCGACCTTCGCCACCGCGGTGCCGACCTATCTGTACGGCCTGCTGCTGGCCGGCCAGTACACGACGCCGCAGGTCCACTGCAACGTCCGGGCGGTGTTCACCAACACCACCGCGGTCGACGCCTATCGCGGCGCCGGCCGGCCGGAAGCGACCTATGTGGTCGAGCGCCTGGTCGAGGCGGCGGCCCGGCACCTGAAGGTCGATCCGGCCGAATTGCGCAAGCGCAACTTCGTGCCACCCGATGCCTTCCCCTACCAGACCCCGGTCGTCGTCGCCTATGACAGCGGCAACTACGCCCATACGCTGGACGAGGCGATGAAGCTGGCCGACTACGCGGGCTTCGCCGCCCGCAAGGCCGAGGCGGCGGCACGCGGCAAGAAGCGCGGCATCGGCTTCTCGGCCTATATCGAGGCCTGCGGCCTTGCCCCCTCGGCGGTCGTCGGCTCGATCGGCGCCGGCGTCGGCCAGTGGGAATCGGCCCAGATCCGCTTCAACGCCACCGGCTCGGTCTTCGTCAACACCGGCAGCCACAGCCACGGCCAGGGCCATGAGACGACCTTCGCCCAGATCGTGTCGGACCGCCTCGGCGTGCCGATCGAGCAGGTCGAGGTGGTGCACGGCGATACCAACCGCGTACCGATGGGCATGGGTACCTATGGCTCGCGCAGCCTCGCGGTCGGCGGTTCGGCAATCATGAAGGCCTGCGACAAGATCATCGAGAAGGGCAAGAAGATCGCCGCCCATCTGATGGAAGCCTCGGTCGACGACCTGGAGTACGAGCACGGCATCTACAAGGTCGCCGGCACCGACAAGACGGTGCCGATGGCCCAGGTGGCCTTCACCGCCTACGTGCCGTTCAACTATCCCCCGGGCCTGGAACCGGGCCTGGAGGAAAGCGCCTTCTACGACCCGTCGAACTTCACCTATCCGGCCGGCGTGCATATCGCCGAGGTCGAGCTCGACCCCGACACCGGCGTCACCACCATCGCCAACTGGACCGCGGTCGACGATTTCGGCAACGTCGTCAACCCGATGATCGTCGAGGGCCAGGTGCATGGCGGCATCGCGCAGGGCGTCGGCCAGGCGCTGCTGGAAGGCGCGGTCTACGACAAGGACTCCGGCCAGCTCCTGACCGGCTCGTTCATGGATTACTGCATGCCGCGGGCCGACGACCTGCCCAGCTTCAAGGTCGGCATGACCCATACCCCCTGCCCGCACAATCCGCTGGGGGTCAAGGGTTGCGGCGAGGCCGGCGCGATCGCCTCGCCGGCCGCGTTGATGAATGCGATTACCGATGCGATCGGCGCCGAGATCCAGATGCCGGCAACGCCGGAAAAGGTCTGGCGCGCGATTCACGCTGCCTGAGGAGGGACCCACCATGTACCAGTTCGAATTCCACCGGCCCAAATCGCTCGGCGATGCCGTGGCGCTCCTCGAGGCCAACGAGGATGCCAAGGCATTGTCCGGCGGCCAGACCTTGCTGCCGACCCTGAAGATGCGCCTGGCCAGCCCCAGCGACGTCGTCGATCTCTCCGGCGTGCCCGAGCTCAAGGGCATCTCGGTCTCGGGCGACACCGTGACCATCGGCGCCTTCACCCGCCATGCCGAGGTGGCGACGTCGGCCGAGATCGCCAAGGCCATCCCGGCCCTGGCAGACCTCGCCGCCCATATCGGCGACCCGGCAGTGCGCAACATGGGCACGATCGGCGGCTCGGTCGCCAACAACGATCCGGCGGCCGACTACCCGGCGGCCGTCGTGGGACTGAACGCGACGATCCACACCAACAAGCGCACCATCGCGGCCGGCGATTTCTTCAAGGGCCTGTTCGAGACGGCGCTGGAGGCGGGCGAACTGATCACCAAGTTCACCTTCCCCATCCCCAAGCGCGCCGGCTACGCCAAGTTCCGCAACCCGGCTTCGCGCTACGCCATGGTCGGCGTGTTCGTCGCCGAGACGGCCTCGGGCATCCGCGCCGCGGTGACCGGCGCGGGCCCCGGCGTCTTCCGCTCGAAGGAGATCGAGGCGGCCCTGGCCGGCTCCTTCGCCGCATCGAGCCTCGACGGCGTCAAGGTCCCCTCGGCCGGCATGAACAGCGACATGCACGGCTCGGCCGAATACCGCGCCCATCTGGTGACGGTGATGGCCAAGCGGGCGGTCACCGCCGCCGGCTGACAACGAATGAGGGGGCCTGAAGGCCCCCTCATCACGTCCATTCCCGCCCGGTCAGTTGCGGGTTTCGGCGCCGACCTTGATCAGGTTCTGGTCCTCGTCGACCAGATAGAATTCCCGCATGCCCCAATCGGTATCCTGCGGCGCCTCCAGCCCGTCGACCGCGGCGCTGAAATCCTTGAACCATTTGTCGAGGTCGTCGACGCGGATATAGGCGGCCGCGACCTGGTCCTCGGGAATCTCGTCGACGGTCGAGACATGGATCTCGGCGCCGTCGCGGCGGCAGATGATGTAGCCGGCGTAGTTGGCGACGGTGAAGCCGAGCTTTTCGTAATAGGCAGCGGCACGTCGGGTATCGGTGGAAATCAGAATGGGAACGGCGACGGCGGCCATGGCGGTCTCCCCTGTTTGGCGCGATCCGGGGGATCGTACCCGCGCGGACGGTGGCGCGCCCGTGATATTTTGGCTGATATGTCGTCTTGCCGCTGTGCAGCATGCGTCCTACTGTTGGGTCATGACCCGTGCAGAGCTTCCCGGCAGCATTGACGCCACCGTCGACCTGCTCGACCGCGGCGACTACGTCGCCGACCGTTCGCTTGCCACCACCCTGTTCCTGGCGCTCAAGATGGGCCGGCCGCTGTTCCTCGAGGGCGAGGCCGGCGTCGGCAAGACCGAGATCGCCAAGGTGCTGTCCGAAACGCTCGGCCGCCGCCTCGTCCGGCTGCAATGCTACGAGGGGCTCGACGCCGCCTCGGCGGTCTATGAGTGGAACTACGCCCGCCAGATGATCGAGATCCGCCTGGCGGAGGCCGAAGGGGTATCCGACCGCGCCCGGCTGGCCGGCGACGTCTTCGGCGAAGCCTTCCTGATCGAGCGCCCGATCCTGTCGGCGCTGCGCCCCGATCCGGCCGGCGCGCCGGTCCTGCTGATCGACGAGCTCGACCGCACCGACGAGCCGTTCGAAGCCTATCTGCTCGAGGTGCTGGCCGATTTCCAGGTGACGATTCCCGAACTGGGGACGATCAAGGCCCCCGAACCGCCGATCGTCATCGTCACCTCCAACCGCACGCGCGAGATCCACGACGCGCTGAAGCGGCGCTGCCTCTATCACTGGGTCGATTATCCCAGCGCGGCGCGCGAGCTGGAAATCCTGCGCCGCAAGGTGCCGGGCGCGCCCGAGCGGCTGTCGGCCCAGGTCGTCGCCTTCGTCCAGGCGCTGCGTGGGGAAGACCTGTTCAAGCTGCCCGGCATCGCCGAGACCATCGACTGGACCACGGCGCTGACCGCGCTGAACGCGCTGGTCCTCGACCCGCAGACGGTCAACGACACGCTGGGCGTGCTGCTGAAATACCAGGACGACATCGCCCGCATCCGCGGGTCGGAAGCCGCGCGCCTGCTGGAGACGGTCGATCGCGAGCTTACCGCCGCGGGCTGACGCCATGACCGGAGAAGGCGGGCGGCTGGCCGAGAACATCATGCATTTCGCCCGCGTGCTGCGGCGCGCCGGGTTGCCGATCGGCCCCGGCAAGGTGATCGACGC
>JAEYTW010000110.1 GCA_023433835.1 Pseudomonadota bacterium
GCCCGGCGCGCCGCGCAAGGTGCCGCGCCAGCGGCCGCGCTTCGGCGAGGCCGCGCGCTACGAAAGCTCGGAATGGGCCAGCCTCAACGGCTATGGCCGCCAGTATTCGTCGGCCGGCTGGCCGATGTACGAGGGGCCCTTCGTCGCCTGGGCCGAGGCGGCGGGCTATCGCGTCGACGTCGCCGCCCAATCCGACCTCGAGTTTCGCCCCGGCATCCTCGACGGCTATCGCTGCATCGCCTTCGTCGGCCATGACGAATACTGGTCGGCGCCGATGCGCGATGCCGTCGACGCCTATGTCGAGCGCGGCGGCCGGGTGGCGCGCTTCGCCGGCAATTTCCTGTGGCAGGTCCGGCTGGAACAAGGTGGCGCCATCCAGCGCTGTCACAAGACGCTGGCGCATGACCATGACCCGGTGGCCGATCGCCGCTTGCTGACCTCGGCCTGGGAGGATCGGGCGGTGGGGCGGCCGGGGGCCGCGACCTTCGGCGTCAACGCGTTGCGCGGCATGTATGCCGGCTGGGGCGGGTTCTCGCCTCGCGCGGCCAAGGGGTTCATCGTCTTTCGCGACGACCATTGGGCCTTCGCCGGCACCGGCCTGCGCTATGCCGACATGTTCGGCGACGAGGCCAATATCTTCGGCTATGAGGTCGATGGCCTGGAGTACACGATGAACGACGGCCTGCCGGCCGCGCTGGGCACCGACGGGGCGCTGCCCGGCATTTCGATCCTGGCGATGAACTGGGCCAGCCTGGCCGAAACGCCGTCGGGCGCCGAGGGCGAGCGCCTGCTGGTCGGCGGCTGGGACGCGGCCTTGCGCAACCGCCTGGTCGACGGCTACGAGAACGCGCCCGGCCGCGTCCGCGGCAGCGGCATGATCGTCAATTTCGCCCGCGGCCGCGGCGAGGTGTTCACCGCCGGCAGCTGCGAATGGGTGGCCGGGCTGATCGCGAGCGATCCCTATACGATGCGCGTCACCCGCAACGTGCTGGACCGCTATCTTCAGCCGTAGGTCTTGAACACGGCCCTGGCGATCTTGACGAAGCGGCGGTCGATATCGTCCATCGCCTTGCGGGCCGAGACGAACAGCCCGATGCGATAGGCCGACATCTCCGACTTCACCAGCGGCACGAAGGCAAGCTCGCCGGCGGCGAGATCGCCGAGGATGCCATGCTTCATGTAGATGCCGATGCAGCGCCCCATCTTGATCGCGCGTTTGGCCATCACCATCGAATTGGTATAGAAGCCGGCATTGACGATCAGGCCCTTCGTCCGTGCCTCGTCCTCGATGAAGGTATGCTTGCCGGCCGGGTTGAAGGTGCGCACCAGCGGGTAGTCCAGGCACTCCTCCAGCGTCACCGCCTTGCGGCCGGCCAGCGGATGGTCCCGGGCCACCACCGCGCCGAACATTGCCGGGATTTCGGCGAGCAGCCGGGCGCCGGGGTGATGGAAATGGGCGAAGGTCAGCCCGATGTCGAAGCTTTCGTCTTCCAGGGCCTGCAGGATCTGTTCGGCCGGATCGTCGCGCACCATGAAGGTGATGTTGGGGTGCGCCGCGCCGAACCGCCCGATGATGTCGGGGATCAGGTCGAAGGCCAGCGAATTGATGCAGGAAATCGACAGCTGGCCGGCGCGCATGCCCTTGATGTCGAGTACGCGGGCGCGGATCCGTTCATAATTGTTCAGGGTCTGGCGGGCGTGATCGAGGATCAGCTTGCCGGCCGCCGTCAGCTCGATGCCGTCGGGCTTGCGGTCGAACAGCAGCAGGCCAAGATCGGCCTCGATCTTGAGGATCTGGCGATTGACCGCCGACGAGGTGACGCCCAGCACCGCGCCCGCCTTGCGGAACGAGCCCTGGCGGGCGACCTCGTCGAGATAGCGCAGTGCCACGGCGTGCATCGGCGGAGTCTAGCTGACATGGCCGGGAGAATGCATTCCTTTTCAGTCGGCATCCTCGGCCAGGAAGCCGCCGACCTGGGCATGCCACAGCCGGGCATAGAGGCCGCCGCGGGCGAGCAGAGCGGCATGCGTGCCATCCTCGGCCACCCGGCCGCCGTCGAGCACGACGATGCGGTCCATGAAGCTGATGGTCGACAGCCGGTGGGCGATGGCGATGACGGTGCGGCCCTGGATCAGCCGCTGCAGCGCCGCCTGGATCATGCCCTCCGATTCGGAATCGAGGGCGGAGGTCGCCTCGTCCAGCACCAGGATCGGCGCGTCGCGGAGCATGGCGCGGGCGATGGCGACGCGCTGGCGCTCGCCGCCCGATAATTTGACCCCCTGTTCGCCGACCAGCGTGTCGTAGCTGCCGGCGCGGTCGAGGATGAAGTCATGGGCGTAGGCTTCGCGCGCCGCCGCGATCATCTCCGCGTCGGAGGCGTCCGGCCGGCCGTAGACGATATTGTCGCGGACCGAGCGGTGGAACACGCCGGGCGCCTGCGGTACCTCGGCCACCGCGGCATTGAGCGAGGCCTGGGTCACCAGTGCGATATCCTGGCCGTCGATCAGGATGCGGCCTGCCTGCACTTCGTGATGCCGGCGCAGCAGCCTGACCAGCGTCGACTTGCCGGCGCCGGAGCGGCCGACCAGCGCGACCTTCTCGCCCGGCGCGATGGCGAGATTCAGGCCGGTGAAGACCGGCCGGCCGTCGGCATAGGCGAAGGCGACATCGGCGAAGGTGATGGCCCCGCCGCTGACCTGCAG
>JAEYTW010000116.1 GCA_023433835.1 Pseudomonadota bacterium
GTCCATGCCGAGAAGGCGGCCCGCGCCGAAGCCGAGGCGGCCGCGCGGGCAAAGGCGGCGTTCCTGGCGATGATGAGCCACGAGATCCGCACGCCGATGAACGGCGTGATGACGATGGCCGAGATCCTCGACCAGACCGAGCTCAATCCCGATCAGAAGCTGATGACCCAGACCGTGCGCCAGTCGGCCCGCGCGCTGCTGACGGTGATCAACGACGTCCTCGACTTCTCCAAGATCGAGGCCGGGCGGATGACCATCGCCCATGAACCCTTCGATCTCGTCGGGCTGATCGAGGCGGTGGCCGACCTCCTGGCCCCGCGGGCCGAGGAAAAGGGCCTGGCCTTCCACCTCGATCTCGCCGCCGACCTGCCGCGCCGTGTCGTCGGCGATCCCGACCGCGTGCGCCAGCTGTTGCTCAACCTCGCCGCCAACGCGGTCAAGTTCACCGAGCGCGGCCATGTCCTGGTTCAGGCGCGGATGAGCGGCGGGCAATTGCGCGTGCTGGTCGAGGATACCGGCATCGGCCTGTCGGAAGACCAGATCGCGCTGTTGTTCCAGCCCTTCGCCCAGGCCGACTCATCGACCGCGCGGCGCTTCGGCGGCACCGGTCTCGGCCTGTCGATCTGCAAGCGCCTTGCCGACCTGATGGACGGCGACATCGGCGTCGATGCCACGCCGGGACAGGGTGCCCGATTCTGGTTTGCCGTGCCGCTCGGGGTCGACGACGAGAATGCCTGGGCGCCGGAAGAGGACATCGCGGCGACCCGCGTGGCGCTGGCCGGCTACGGCACGCTGGAGGCGGGCATTCTCGGCCGCTACCTCGCCGCTGCCGGCATCGCCCCGCCGCTGCCGATCAATGCGCTGCTGCCCGGCCAGGAAGTCGATCTGATCCTGGTCAACGGCCGCGACGGGCTGGCGCCGGGCGATCCGCTGATCGCCGCGGCCTCGACCCGTCGTGAAGCCCTCGTGGTCGTCACCGCGCCGCATATCGCGATGTCGACCCTGCAGGCCTCGGGCCGCGCCTACGGCCTGTTCGCGCGCAAGACCTCGCTGACGGCGCCCGTGCATGTGCGGCGGTTGTGGGCGGTGGCGGCCGCAGCCCTCGGCCTGCGCCCGGTCGAGGCGCTGGCCCGCCAGAGCGAGGAGCAGCCCCGCTTTCGCCCGCCTGCCCTCGATCAGGCCCGCGCGGCCGGCGCGACGATCCTGGTGGCCGAGGACAACGATACCAACCAGCTCGTCATCGCCCGCGTGCTCGACCGCCTGGGCTTTGCCCATCGCATGGCGCCCGACGGTTTCGCCGCCCTCGAACTCTACCGCCAGGACCGCTTCGGCCTGCTCCTGACCGACTTCCACATGCCGGGCATGGACGGCTTCGACCTGACCCGGGCGATCCGCGAGATCGAGGCGGCCGAGGGCCGACGGCGCCTGCCGATCATCGCGCTGACCGCCGACGCGATGCCGGGCATCGAGGAGCGTTGCCTCGACGTCGGCATGGACGGCTATCTGCGCAAGCCGATAGAGATCCCGCTGCTCGATACCATGCTGGCCCGCTTTCTGCCGGCCGCCCTGCCGCTGCGCCAGCCGTTTGGCACGGCGGCCGATCCCGCCCCGGCCGTGGTCTCCGCGGGCGAGGACGGCGTGCTCGATCTTTCCCGCCTGATCCGCGCCTTCGGCGCGTTCGACGACGATGCCGCCGCCACACTTGCCGGGTTCGTCAGCGGCCTGGGGACCAAGCTTGCCGCGATCGAGCGCGCGGTGGCCGCCGCCGATCTCGACGGCGTCCGTGCCGAGGCCCATGCGCTGAAGGGCGCGGCGCGCAATATCGGCGCCGGGGTACTGGGTACCCTCTGCGCCGAACTGCAGAAGGCGGCGACACGTGACGACGAGGGGGCGGTGCGCCAGGTCGCCCTGATGCTGCCCGACGCGATCGCGGCGGTGCGGCAGGCTGCCGCGCCCTGGGCCGCGCGCGCGGGCGCGCGCTGACGGGAACCCGACTTTCCTGCTAGCGTTTCCTTCGGTCCCAGCTTGACCGGAGGATCGGGCCTTGGCCGGCATCGCCACCTACAACCGCAAGCGCGACTTCTCCAGGACGGCGGAACCGGAAGGCAAGGTTTCGGCGCCGTCGAGGGGCGATCCGCATTTCGTCATCCAGAAACACGACGCCAGCCGCCTGCACTACGATTTCCGGCTGGAGATCGACGGCGTCCTGTGCAGCTGGGCCGTGCCCAAGGGACCCTCGCTCGACCCTGGCGAAAAGCGGCTGGCCGTCCGTACCGAAGACCATCCGATGGCCTATGGCGGTTTCGAGGGCACGATCCCGGAAGGCGAATATGGCGGCGGCACCGTCATGCTGTGGGATGAAGGCACGTTCAAGCCGATTGGCAATGCGCGCGAGGGGCTGAAGAAGGGCGACCTGAAATTCGAACTGCACGGCCGGCGCCTGCGCGGCAGCTTCGTGCTGGCCCGGATGCGGCCGCGGCCTAAGGAGAAGGGTGAGAACTGGCTTTTGATCAAGCATCGCGACGTCGAGGCCAAGCCCGGCTCGGGCGATGCCGTGGTGCGCGAAAACACGGTCTCGGTGAAGACCGAGCGGGAAATGACCGAGATTGCCAAGGGCTCGAAGACCTGGCACTCCAACCGTGCCGGAAAGAAGGCTGCGCCCAAGCCCAAGGCTAAGCCGAAACCGGTGGCGAAGATCGATGTCGCCAGGCTGAAAGGCGCCCGCAAGGCCCGCCTGCCTCAGAAGATGGCGCCGCAGCTGGCCACCTTGATCGAAGAGACGCCGCCGGGCAGCGACTGGCTGTCGGAGATCAAGTTCGACGGCTATCGCATGCTGGCCCGCATCGAGGACGGCGAGGTCAGGATCTTCAGCCGCAATGGCCTGCCCTGGGAAAAGAAGCTGCCCAGGATCGCCAGGTCGCTTGGCCGGCTGAAGGTCGCAAGCGCCTGGCTCGACGGCGAGATCGTCGTGCTGGACGAGGACGGACGCTCCAGCTTCAGCCGGCTGAAGAACGCGCTGGGCGGCGAGCAGAGGGATATCTTCTTCTTCCTGTTCGACATTCTGCATCTCGACGGCTTCAGCCTGATGGAATGCCGCCAGGACGACCGCAAGGCGGTGCTGGAACAGGTGCTGGGCCCGGAGCCGCCGACCTGGCTCAAATACTCCGACCACATGGAAGGCCTGCCCGATCGTATCCGCCAGCGCGCTTGCGAGATGCATCTGGAGGGCATCATCGTCAAGGCAGCCGATGCCCCTTACCGCCAGCAGCGGACGCGCAGCTGGCTCAAGCTGAAATGCATTCAGCGCGAGGAATTCGTCGTCGTCGGCTTCACCGATCCGCAAGGCAGCCGCGAGGGATTCGGCGCGCTGCATCTCGGCTACTACGACGCCGACGGCAAGCTGCACTATGCCGGCGGCTGCGGCAGCGGCTTCAACACGAAGATGCTGAACGACCTGCACGCCCGGCTGGAAGCCTCGGTGCGCAAGATCCCGCCCAGCATCCTGATCCACGGCGACGGCCCGCCCAAGCGATTGAACTGGGTCAAGCCCGAGATCGTCGTCGAGACCCAGTTCACCGAATGGACCGACGGCGGCTCGGTGCGCCATTGCGTGTTTCTCGGCGTGCGCGACGACAAGACCCCGTCCGACGTCGTGCGCGACCCGCCGACCGAGCCGATCGGTCGCTTCTCGGGCGCGGGCACGGTCGTCACCGCGGTGGCGGCGAAGCCGAAGAAAAAGACCAAGCCGAAAGCGGCCAAGGACAAACCCGTGGCACCCGCGGTGATCGACAATCGCCGGGACGACGCCGAAGGCGTGCGGCTGACCCATCCGGACAAGCTGCTCTGGCCCGACGAAAAGATCACCAAGGCCGATCTTGCCGCCTACTGGATGCGCGCCGGCGTGCATGCCCTGCCCCACATTGCCGGGCGGCCGCTGGCCCTGGTGCGCTGCCCCGACGGCATCAAGGGCGAGCAGTTCTTCCAGAAAAAGGTCTCCCCCGGTTTCCCGCGCCAGATCGAGGACCTGACGATCGGCGACGAGCAGGTGATCGCCATCCGCGATGCCGACGGCCTGCGGGCGCTGAGCCAGATGGCGGCGATCGAGATCCATCCCTGGGGCTCGACGGTCGAGGATATCGAGCGGCCGACCTATATCGTCATCGATCTCGATCCCGATACCGGCCTCGACTTCGAGGATGTGATCGACGCCGCCCACCAGGTGCGTGACGCCTTGAAGACGGCGGGCCTGGCCAGCTTCTGCAAGACCACCGGCGGCAAGGGCCTGCATGTCGTGGTGCCGTTCCGCCCGACGCTGGAATGGGACGACGCCAAGGCCTTCGCCCGCTCCATCGCCACTGCCTTCACCAGGGCCGAGCCCAAGCGTTTCATCGACGTTGCCGCGAAGAAATCGCGCGGCGGCCGCATCTTCATCGATTACCTGCGCAACGGTCGCGGCGCGACCGCCGTGGCGCCGTTCAGCCCGCGGGCCCGGCCGGGCGCCACCATCGCCATGCCGCTGACCTGGGCGCAGGTCAAGCCGGGGCTGGACCCGGCCGACTACACCATCGAGTCTTCCGACAGGCAGCTCGCCGCCGGCGCTGCCGCCTGGAAGGATTTCTTCAGCACCGATCAGGTCCTGTCGGCGAAGATCCGCCAGGCCTTCGCCAAGCTCTGAGGAGGAACGGGATATGGCCAGGCGTTCGAAACAGGCTTCGCGTCCGCTGTGGCGCGGCTATCTCAAGCTCTCGCTGGTCTCCTGCCCGATCGCCGTCTTCAACGCGATTACGGAGTCCGAGGATATCCATCTCAACTTCCTCAACCCCGAGACCGGCAACCGGATCCGCTATCAGGTGATCGATGCGGAGACCGATGAACTGGTCGATCGCGCCGACCTGGTGCGGGGCTACCAGTTCCAGAAGGATCGTTATGTCACCCTGACCGAAGACGAGCTCGACGAACTCAAGATCGAAAGCTCGGAGGTGATGAAGGTCGAGGAATTCGTGCCGCTGACCGAAATCCCCGAGATGTATTTCGAGCGCGGCTACTACATCGTGCCGGACGGCGAAGCGGGCGAGGAAGCCTATGCCGTCATCCGCGAGGCGATGGCGAAGTCAGGCATGTTCGCCATCACCCGAGCGGTGATCGCCCGCAAGGAACGGGTCATCGCGCTGAAGGCTTCGGGGCGCGGTATCGTCGGCCATGCGCTGCGCGAGGAAACGGATATCCGGCCGGAAAAGGAATTCTTCGGCGGCATCGCGGCGACCAGGCCGGACAAGGATGCGCTGGCCATCGCCCTGCAGCTGGTCGAGCAGAAGACGACCAGCTTCGCTCCCGCCAGGTTCGAGGATCGCTACGAAGCCAGGCTGCGCCAGCTGATCGATGCCAAGCTCGAAGGGGTCGAGCTCGAGCCCGAGGAGATCGAGGAAGCGCCGAAGGTGACGAGCCTGATGGATGCGCTGAAGCGCAGCCTGGCCGAGGGCAAGGGCGCCCGGCGCGGGCCGTCGAACGACAATGACGGCGATGACCGCCCGGCGAAAAAATCCGCGATGGTGCACAAGCTGCCGGCACCGAAGAAGAAGGCGGCGGCAAAGAAGTCGACCGCGCCCAAGAAGTCGGCGAAGTCGCGTCGGCGCGCCTAACGGTCGAGTTTCGACCATGCCTCGCGCAGCGCGGGCGATAGTTCGGTGCCGTAGTAAGCTTGTTGGGGCACGACGAAAGCGCCATCGGTCGTGCGTCGAGCGAGGAGCATAAGGCCCGAATACGCGCTGAGACGGCTTTCGAGGGCCATTTCTACATAAGCCTCCCGCGAGGCAATCGGCACCAGCCTGGAGGGTTTAACGCTGGAATCGACATAGGAAAACATCAGGATCTGGTAACTGTTCGCCGCGCAGAGATCGAACAAGAAGGTCGGATGGTAATTGTAAAATCCGTGATCGTAACAACCCTGGTTGGGCAGTGCGTGATACATGATCCCGCCCGGTAGGGTCAGGTCGTGCATGTTCCGGAAAAACTGGGCTTGATTGAAGATGTGTTCCGCCGTGCCGATATTGGTCGTGACCTCGAACCGGCGGTCCAACGAGACCGGATGGTTAAGATCGTATGGCAGCGAGGCCTGCGTGCCATGGAGATCGATTGCAAGATAGTCCCGAATGCCGAAGATGATCTGGTAGAACAGTTTCGCGACCTCGAAGGTCTTGGACTTGTCGTTCAACACAAGCGACTGCTGCTGCACCCAGGCGACGAAGCCCGGGTCACGCTGGCAGAGAGCGGCGATCCGCGGCAGGTCCGACACCCCGATATCACCGAACCATTCCTGCTCTCCGAATTCGAGCATGGCGGGGATACCATACGGGAAACAGCCGCGAGCAGCAGCTTCCAACAAAAACGAGACATGGGCGTGCGCGAGGGCCATGGGGCGGATCCTAGCGCACGTCTCGTGGCGCAACACGTTCAAAATCGAAGGGAACCCGCTGGTTTCAGGTCAGTTTTCCTGCAGACGGACCAACCGCAGCAGGAGAAACCCAATGGCCAAGCGCGCCACCAGGACATCCGCCCCCGCCGCCCGCAAGACCAAGACCGCCCGCACCCCCGCCACCGCCCGCCGCAAGACAGCGGCGCCGCGGCGCAAGGCGGGCGGTCTCGGCCTGACCAGCATCACGCCGACGCTGACCAGGCTTGCCAAGGAAATGATGGCGGCCCTGTCCAGCGCCATCGCGCCCGAAGACGCGATCGGCCTGCTGAAGGCCGATCACCGCAAGGTCGAGCAGCTCTTCAAGGATTTCGAAGCCGCCGAGCGTAACGCCGAGAAGGGCAAGCTCGCCGCCCAGATCTGCCTGGAGCTGCGCGTTCATGCCAAGATCGAGGAAGAACTGCTCTATCCGCCGGCGCATGAGAAGATCGAGGAAGACATCGTCGACGAGGCGATGGTCGAACATGCCGGCGCCAAGAACCTGATCAAACAGATCGAGGTCATGAAGCCCGGCGAGCATCTCTATGACGCCAAGGTCAAGGTGCTGAGCGAATACATCAAGCACCACGTCAAGGAAGAGGAGAACGAGATGTTCCCGCAGCTGCGCCAGAGCGGGATGGATCTCACCGAACTCGGCGGCAGGCTGAAGGCGCGCAAGCAGCAGTTGCTCGAACAGCTGTCGGCCAAGCGATAAGCCTTGCACCTCGCTCCGCTCCTCCCGATGCTGCTCGCCAGCCATCGGGAGGAGCGGGAATGGAGCATCGCAGATTAGGCGCGTCGGGCCTGAACGTGCCGGCATTGAGCTTCGGCACGGCGACCTTCGGGGGCCAAGGCGACTTCTACAAGGTCTGGGGCTCGACCGATGCGGCCGAGGCCACCCGGCTTGTCGACATCGCGCTCGATGCCGGCGTCTTCCTGTTCGATACCGCCGACAGTTACTCTGCGGGTATGGCCGAGGAAATCCTCGGCGCCGCCATTGCCGGACGGCGTTCCCAGGTGTTGATCTCCACCAAATCGACCTTCCGCCTGGGCCCGGGTCCGAACGATGTCGGCTCGTCGCGCCACCGGCTGGTCGCGGCCTGCGAGGCCAGCCTGCGGCGGCTGGGAATCCACCATATCGACCTCTGGCAGATGCATGGCTTCGACGCGGCGACGCCGCTTGAGGAAACCATGCGCGCGCTCGACGATCTTGTCGGTGCCGGCAAGGTACGTTACGTCGGCTGCTCGAATTTCTCCGGCTGGCATCTGATGAAGGCGCTGGCGATCAGCGAGCGACATGGCTGGGTGCGCCATGTCGCGCACCAGGCCTATTACTCGCTGATCGGCCGCGACTACGAGGCCGAGCTGATGCCGCTGGCCCTGGACCAGGGCGTCGGCACGGTAGCCTGGAGCCCCCTGGCCGGTGGCCTGCTCTCAGGGAAGGTGGGCCGCGACCGGCCGCCGGCGGAAGGCACCCGCATGGCCGTGCAGGATGGCCCGGGCAGGCATTATCCGCGCGAGCAGCTCTATGCCGTCATCGACCAACTTGCCGCGATCGCGGCCGAGGTCGGCCGCAGCGTGTCGCAGGTGGCGCTGAACTGGGTGATGCATCGGCCGACCGTCGCGACCGTGGTGATCGGCGCCCGCACCGAGGCGCAGTTGCGCGACAACTTGGGCGCGGCATCGTTTCGCCTGAGCGCCGAGCAGATCGCCCGGCTCGACAAGGTCAGCGCCCGGCCCCTGCCCTATCCCTACTGGCACCAGCGCCTGACGTTGCCGGACCGCAACCCGCCGCCGGTGTGATAGGAAAATCGTCATTCCGGCGAAAGCCCAAGGCGCTGACTTAAGCTCGAAACGGTGAGTTGAAACCAATCGTCGCCCCGGCGAAGGCCTAGCGTATGCACACATTTCGGCTGGCGGCAGTTGCATGTGTTGTTGAATTCTGAATCCATTGGCATCGCTACCTTCGATGGAGAGTGCGATGGAAGTTTGTCTGGGCCGGTTTGGGGACCGACGGCTTGAAAAAGGGGGGCCCAATTGCTGTCTCGCCTTGTCATTTCGGGTCAGAGCGGGATCAGCGTCCGTCGGCTTGGTGGCAACCGGGCAGGAGAGATGCGGATCACGCGTTTTCTGCGCAATGGGAACGTGACGCCGGAAGATATTGTCAGCACGGCGCGGGGGCGAACGTGCGGCCTTGTGGTTGGCCGTCATGTTCTGGCGATCCAGGACACCACGACCCTGCGGGACGACGGGAAGCTGGAGAGCCTGAACCTGCACGCAATGATTGCGGTTGATGCGGCGGACGGGTCTGTGCTCGGCCTTGTGGAGGCCCTGTTCCTGAAACATGTCGGGGGCAAGAAACATCAGCGTGCGGTGCGTGCCTTTGCGGACAAGGAGAGCCGCCGGTGGCTGGCCGCGACCCAGGTGGCGGCGGACTTGTCATCGGCAGGGGCTGCCTGCGTGACAGTCGTGGCCGATCGTGAATGCGACATCTACGAGGAGTTTGCTTATCGGCCGGCCGCGACTGAGCTGTTGATCCGCGCCAGTCAGGATCGTGTACTGAAAGACGGCGGCAAGCTCTATGGGTGCTTGGCCGAAGAGCCGGAACTGGGGCGGGAGGTTCTCAAATTACCGGCAAGGCCAGGACAGGCAAAACGCGACGTGGTCTTGGCGTTGCGGGCGCGGCAGGTCAGCCTGAAGCGGCCGAGGCGCAAATGCCCCGGAGACGGAGACGACCTGCCGAAGGAGGTCACGCTCACCCTGGTAGAAGCCCGCGAGATCGACCCTCCGGTAAATGTTGTGCCGGTGCATTGGCGGTTGCTGACCACGCACCGGGCAACGACACTGGCAGAGGCGCAGCAGATCACGCATCTCTACCGCCAGCGCTGGACCATCGAGCAGTTGTTCCGGGTGATGAAGACCAAAGGCTTCGACATCGAAGCGGTGCGCGTGACCGAGGGCGGCCCGTTCGAAAACCTGACGGCAGCCACCATCGTTGCCGCCGTCCAGGTACTGCAGATGGTGCGCGAGCGCGATGGAGTTGCCGGCCGGCCGATTGACGATGTGCTCGACCCCGATGAACGGCCCGCCCTCGAAGCTATCTGCAGAACCCTCGAAGGCAAGACTGACCGACAGAAGAACCCTCACCCACCGGGCTCCCTCGCCTACGCCACATGGGTATGCTCCAGACTCGGTGGATGGACAGGCTATTACGGAAAGCCCGGCCCAATCGTCATCTTCCAAGGCATCATCGCTCTAAAGGCTATGATCGCCGGATGGAAAATCGCCCAAAATGTGTGAATCAACTAGGGCGAAGGCCGGGGCCCAGGGCAGGGAAAGTCGCAAGCGGTACCGCGCCTACCCTGGATCCCGGCCTTCGCCGGGATGACGATGGCTTATCAGGGTGACCCGTCAAAGCCTAAAGTCAGCGCCGATGGGCGAAAGCCGGCTTCGTCCGGAATGACGGCAGCGTTCAGGCGGCGTGGATGGCGCCCGGTCCCAGCCGCTTGCGCAGCTGTCCCAGCTCGGCTTCGTCGAGGGCCACGGTCAGGGTGACCTGGCCATCCTCGCCGCTCCGTCCCAGCACTTCGCCATGGCGGTGCAGCCAGGCGAGCGTCGCGCCGTCGCCGGCATCGAGGGTGACGGTCATCGGTTGGCGGCTGGCGCCGAGGCGGCGGGCCAGTTCGGCCAGCAGGCCGTCGCAGCCTTCCGCCGTCAGTGCCGAAACTGCAACATGGTCCGGGCCGTCATGGGCGCGGTCGGTCAGCGCGTCGTGCCGCTCCGGCGTCAGCAGGTCGATCTTGTTCCACACCTCGATCAGGTTCTCATGCGTATCCGGCTCGAGGCCGAGATCGCGAAGCACATCCTTGACGTCGGCTGCCTGGGCATCGCTGTCGGCATGGGCGATGTCGCGGACATGAAGGATGATGTCGGCCTCCAGCACCTCTTCCAGCGTGGCGCGGAAAGCTGCGACCAGATGGGTCGGCAGGTCGTAAATGAAGCCGACGGTATCCGACAGGATGATGCGCCGCCCGTCCGGCAGCTTGAGTACCCGCATCGTCGGGTCGAGGGTCGCAAAAAGCATGTCCTCGGCCAGCACCTCGGCGCGGGTCAGCCGGTTGAACAAGGTCGACTTGCCGGCATTGGTGTAGCCGACCAGGGCCACGATCGGATAGGGCACCTTGCGCCGCGACTTGCGATGCAACTCGCGCGTGCGCACAACCTGGTCGAGTTCCTTGCGCAGCTTGGCGATACGCTCGCCGATCAGCCGGCGGTCGATTTCGAGCTGGCTTTCACCGGGACCGCCGAGGAAGCCGAAGCCGCCGCGCTGGCGCTCCAGATGGGTCCAGGTGCGCACCAGCCGCGAGCGCTGGTAGGTGAGATGGGCCAGCTCGACCTGCAGCCGGCCTTCCCGGGTGCGGGCGCGCTCGCCGAAGATTTCGAGGATCAGCCCGGTGCGGTCGATGACCTTGCACTTCAGCGCCTTTTCCAGATTGCGCTGCTGTACCGGGGTCACCGCCGAATCGATGACCACGACGTCGATATGCATGGCCTCGATCAGTTCGGCCAGCGTCTCGACCTTGCCGCTGCCGAACAAGGTGGCGGGCTTGGCGGTCGCCAGCACGATGACTTCGCCATGCGCGACTTCCAGGCCGATGGCGCGTGTCAGGCTGGAGGCCTCGGCCAGCCGGGCCTCGGGGTCGCGGCGGATCGCTGCCTCGTCGGTCTTGCCGCGGCGCTGTTTGAGGGCGGGATGGAGGACGAGGGCACGCCCCGAGCTGCCCGCCGTTGCCGGCGGGTCGAGCCCGGGGTCGTGCCCCGCATCCATGTCGTCGTTACGGCTCACCCGTGACCTTCGGTCTGCTGGCCGCCACCGCCCGCTGCCGCGGTCGGGTCGAACAGCTGGATCGGGCCAGCAGGCATGACAGTCGAGATTGCATGCTTGTAGACGAGCTGGACATGGCCATCACGGCGCAACAGCACCGAGAAGTTGTCAAACCAGCTGATCACGCCTTGCAGCTTGACGCCGTTGATGAGGAACACCGTCACCGGAGTTTTATTCTTGCGGACATGGTTCAGGAACACGTCCTGAACATTCTGTGCTCTTTCCGCCATCGTATGACCTTTCTTGTTTTTGTGTGCTTGTTATTGTTTATGACTCTTTTGTTACTGGGCGACTGTAGTCAATCGACTCCGTCCAGCCCTGGCCGCCGCAGGGATGTCCGCCGCTAACATGGGGGCTGGTTGGCCCCAGAGCAAGGAGCTAATCAGCAGGGCTCATATGCGCGTCGTAGATGCGCCGCAGCCGCATGGTCAGCTCACCCGGCCGCCCCTCGCCCACCGCCTTGCCGTCGAGCCGTACGACCGGCATGACGAAGGCCGTGGTCGAGGTCGTGAACGCTTCCCGCGCAGCCAGAACTTCGTCGACAGTGAAAGGTTGCTCGACAATCTCGATCCCGGCGCGCGCCGCTTCGGCGAACAGCACCTGGCGGGTGATGCCGGGCAGGATCGCCTGGCTCAGCGAGCGGGTGCGCAGCCGTCCGGCACTGTCGACGATCCAGGCATTGCTGGACGATCCCTCGGTGATGAAACCGTCGCGATCGACCATCCAGCATTCGAAGGCCCCGGCGGCACGCGCCGTCTGCTTGGCCAGGACGTTGGCGAGCAGCGAGACCGTCTTGATGTCGCAGCGGCCCCAGCGGATGTCGGGCTGGGTCACCACTGCGACGCCCTGCGCCGCCGTCGCGGCGATCTTGGCAAAATCGAGCCGCTTGGCGGTCATCACCAGCGCCGGTCGCACCGGCCTGCCCGGAAAGGCATGGTCGCGCGGCGAGACGCCACGGGTGACCTGGAGATAGACCATACCGTCGCGGATCAGGTTGCGGCGGATCATCTCGCCATGCAGCATCCCAATCGTCTGGCGCGACGCCGGCATCGGGATCGAAAGCTCGCCCAGCGAGCGTTCCAGCCGGTCGAGATGCGGCTCCAGGTCCTGCGCCTCTGCCCGCAGCACCGCGGTCACCTCGTAGACGCCGTCGGAAAACTGATAGCCGCGATCCTCGATATGCACCCTGGCCTCAGAATGGGGGACGAAGCGGCCGTTGACATAGGCGATGCGGGACATGGGCGAAACCTCAGTTGGGGCGGTCGGTGCCGGAAACGCCGAGCGACTTCAGCTTGCGATGCAGGGCCGAGCGTTCCATGCCGACGAAGGCGGCGGTCTTGGAGATATTGCCGCCGAAGCGAGTGATCTGGGCCAGCAGATATTCGCGCTCGAAGATCTCGCGGGCATCGCGCAACGGCAGCGCCATGATCTCGGTCGCGGCATCGGCCCGCGGCATCGACGGGCGCCGCCCGCCGAAATCGGCCGGCAGCATGTCGGCGCGCACCGGCGTCCGCGCGTCGCCCGGCGCCAGGATGAGGAGGCGGGCGACCAGGTTGCGCAATTCGCGCACGTTGCCCGGCCATTCCGCCGATTGCAGCGCGATCAGCGCATCCTCGGCCAGTTCGCGCACGGCCAGGCCCTGCGCTTCCGATTCCCGGCGCATGAAGTAGCGCACCAGGTCGGGGATATCCTCGCGCCGCTCCTTCAGCGGCGGCACGCGCAACGGCACGACGTTCAGGCGATGATAAAGATCGTGGCGGAAGCGGCCCGAGGCGATCTCGGCGGTCAGGTCGCGGCTGGTGGCGGTGATGACCCGTACGTCCACCTGCACCTTGGTACGGCCGCCGACGCGCTCGAAGGTCTGGTCGACCAGTACGCGCAGGATCTTGGCCTGGGTCTCGGCCGGCATGTCGGCGACTTCGTCGATGAACAGGGTGCCGCCATGAGCCTGCTCGAACGTGCCGACCTTGCGGCCGTCGGGCCCTTGGCTCTCGTCGCCGAACAGTTCGAGCTCCATGCGGTCGGGCGCCATCGAGGCGGCGTTCAGCACGACGAACGGCCCCTCGACCCGGCGCGACTGCTGGTGCAGCAGGCGGGCGACGACTTCCTTGCCGGCGCCGGGCGGGCCCGAGATCAGCACGCGGCTGTTGGTCGGCGCCACGCGCTCGATCGCCTGGCGCAACTGGCTGATCGGGGCCGAGGCGCCGATCATCTCGACGAAGGCGCCGGCGCGCTGGCGCAGCTCGGTGTTCTCGCGGCGCAGCTTGGCCGTTTCGACCGCGCGCACCACCTGCAACAGCATGCGATCGGCTTTGAAAGGCTTCTCGATGAAGTCGTAGGCGCCCTTCTTGATCGCCGAGACCGCGGTCTCGATCGTGCCGTGGCCGGAGATCATGATGACGGGCAGGCCCGGATGGTTGGCCGTGACTTCCTCGAGGATCTGCAGCCCGTCGAGGCGCGACCCCTGCAGCCAGATGTCGAGGATCAGCAGGCTCGGCCGTCGCGCCGCGATCGCGGCGAAGGCCGCGTCGGCATCGCCCGCCGTGCGGGTCTCATACCCTTCGTCGTCGAGGATGCCCGCGATCAGCTCGCGGATATCGGCCTCGTCGTCAACGATAAGGATGTCGTGTGCCATTCCTCTCACACCCCGGTGGTGGCTCGGGCGGGTTCGTTGTCCGCCTCGGTGGTTTCATGATTGTCCGGCAGGATCGACCCGGCTGGAAAACGCAACGTGATCAAGGCGCCGCCGCCCGGGCCGTCGGCCAGCCGCAGGTCGCCGCCATGCTCCTCCATCACCTTGCGCACGATGGCGAGGCCGAGGCCGGTGCCCTTGGCGCGGGTGGTGACATAGGGTTCGACGAGCCGCTCGCGGTTCTCCACCGGCAGGCCGCGACCGTTGTCGGCCACGGTCAGCACGAGGTCGCCGTCGCCGTTGATCGTCACCGCCGTCGCGATCCGGCCGCGCGGCAGGTTGTCGCCGGTCCGCGCTTCGATCGCGTCGGCCGCGTTCTGAAAGAGGTTGGTCAGTACCTGCGACAGTTGGCGCCGGTCGCACAGCAGGTGCAGGTGGTCGGGCGCCTCGACCGGATAGCCGATGTCGCCATGGGCCTGGGCCTGCAGGAAAACCGCCTGGCGCACCAGCTCGATCACGTCCTCGCGGGCGAATTGCGGTGCCGGCATCCGCGCGAACGATGAGAATTCATCGACCATCCGCCCGATATCGCCGACCTGGCGCACGATCGTCTCGGTGCATTTGATGAAGACATCCGGGTCGGACGTGACTTCCTTCAGGTATTTGCGCTTCAGCCGCTCGGCAGCGAGCTGGATCGGCGTCAGCGGGTTCTTGATCTCATGGGCGATGCGCCGCGCGATATCGGCCCAGGCCGCGGTGCGCTGGGCCAGGACCAGTTCGGTGATGTCGTCGAAGGTGACGACGTAGCCGACGCTTTCGGCAAAGGCGCCTTCGCGCGCCACCCGCACCATCAGCGTGGTCGCGCGCCCCTCGCGCAGCAGCACGACCTGGCCGTGGCTCTGGCGCAGGCCGGTCTGCGCCACCTGGCCGAACAATTCCGCCATTTCCGGAATTGCCTCGGCGAAGGGCCGGCCGCTCAGCGTCGCTTCGGGAATGCCGAGCAGCGCGGTGGCCGACCGGTTGGCGATGGTGATGTGCCCTTCGGGGTCGAGCCCCAGCACGCCGGCGGAAACGCCCGACAGCACGGTTTCGGTGAAGCGGCGGCGGGCGTCGGCCTGGGCATGAGTGTCGATCAGCTGGTTGCGTTGCGCCGCGATCTCGCCGGTCATCCGGTTGAAGGCACGGCCCAGCGTGCCGAGCTCGTCATGCCCGGCGGCTTCGTCGACGCGGGCGGCCAGATCACCCGACCCCACCCGCTCGGCCGCCACGATCAGCGCGCCGATCGGGCGCACCAGCTGGTTGGCGATCGACAGGCCGAACCAGATCGCGGCCAGCAGGATCAGCAGCGCCACCATGATGAAGAGGATGGCGAAAGTCAGCTCGAGGTCCGAACGCGCGGCCTCCAGCTGGCTGTACTGCTCGGTCGCGTCGCGGGTGCGGTCGAGATGGCTCAGCACCCGCGGATCGATGAACCGCCCGACGAACAGATAGGCATCGAGGAAGCCGTCAAGCTTGACCAGCGCCCGCACCCGGTCGTCCCGATCGGCGGTCAGCACCGAGACGAGGCCCGCATTGGCGTCGCGCACCGCCCATTCCGGCACCTTGTCGAATTCCATCAGCAGGGACAGGCCGGTACGCCCCAGCACCTGGCCGGCCGAGGTGACGACGATGGCTTCGGACAGGTTGCGCAGCTCGGCCTGCACCTTCAGCACCTGGCCGAAATAATAGGGATTGAACTGCAGCCGGATCGCCTCGCGGTTCAGGTCGGCCGCCATCGCCAGGATATCGCCCTGGATCGCCTTGCGATGCTCCTGGATATAGGCCTCGGCCACGGCCACGGATTCGCGCACCGCGGTATTGACCCGTTCGGAGAACCAGGCCTGCAGGCCGAGATTGAAGAACATCACGGAAAAGATCGCGACGACGATCGTCGGCGTGACCGCCACCACCGAGAACAGTCCGACCAGCCGGGCATGCAGGCGCGAGCCGGCCGCGCCCCGGCGCCGCTGTACCCAGATCAGCACCAGGCGGCGCAGGATGAAGGCGACCAGCATCAGCAGCAGCACGAGGTCGCACAGCAGCAGGCCGCGGACCAGCTGCGGATTGATGTTGCCGGCGGCCGACGGCGTCAGTGCCACGAAGGTGGCAATGCCGGAGGCAAGCGCCAGCAGCGCCAGGCCGAGCGCCAGCCGGTTGCCGATGCCGGCGGCGCGGGCCCGGGCCCAACGCTGCCGCATCCTGGTCCATAGATCGGTTCTGGTCTCGCCGCCGGTGTCGGTCATCAGGACCTGGGGCAACGAGTCGAATCATTAACCATCTCGGCATGCTTACCACAGACCGTGGCAAGATTGCATCACCCTGAAGGCAAATTCGAGCCTCGGAGGTCAACGAGGCAACAGGTGGTGCTTTCGGAGTTTTCTATTTTTAGAAAACTATAATCCAAACTTCTCAATTTTTCACCGAAAAAAGGAAGCATAAGTAAACGTCACCAGCCCGAAGCAAAGTGCTTGGAAGGAGACGTATCTTGGACCGACAGCAGCACGAACAGGTGGCCAAAGCATTCCTCGACGCGCTCGGGCGCGGCGACACCGCCACCATGTCCCGGTTGAGTACCGACGATCTGACCTGGTGGATCATGCCAGGTAACAAGTTTTCCGGCGTCCATGCCAAACAGGCCTATCTGGCTGCCCTGCCGAAGCTCTTCGACAATGCTTGCGGCCCACTCAAGCTGGACTATCACGAGACCACCGGCGAGGCAGATCGATTGGCGGTGGTCGCTCGAGGTGATCTGCCGATGAAAGATGGCCGCCACTATCGGAACATCTATCATTTCCTGCTGCATTTTCGCGACGGCAAGATCTCAAGCGGGCAGGAGTTCACGGACTCGCTGCATATCAACGAGATATTCGGTCCGCCCGATGACCCGCGGGCGGGGTGACAGCGAAACGCGCCGCATTCCGCTCGACGAATCAAAAGCCAGCTCCCCCACGCCGATCATTCAGCGCACCGACAGCAAACGGGTGCCGAACGGAAGGCTTCGGCCCGACCGTCGCCGCGCCCTGAGGAGAACGAGATGAAATACAGGACATTGGGAAATACCGGACTGCTGGTTTCGCAGCTCTGCCTGGGCACCATGACGTTCAGCGACGGCACCGGCGTCTACAAGCATATCGGCGACGTCGACCAGTCCGCTGCCGACGAACTGGTCAAGGCCAGCGTCGATGCCGGCATCAATTTCTTCGACACGGCGGACGTCTATTCCGCCGGGGCGAGCGAGCGCACGCTCGGGCAATCGTTGCGGAATCTCGGGATTCCCCGCAACGAGATCGTGGTGGCGACGAAGGTCTACAGCCGGATGGGCGGAGGCCGCAACGATGTCGGCGCGTCGCGCGGCCACATCATGGATGCCGTCGAGACGAGCCTGCGCCGTCTGCAGACTGATCACATCGACCTCTACCAGGTCCACGCCACCGACGTGGTGACCCCGGTGGAAGAGACGCTGCGCGCGCTCGACGATCTGGTCCGGCAGGGCAAGGTCCGGTATCTGGGCGTGTCCAATTGGCAGGCTTGGCGGATCGCGACGGCGCTAGGCATCTCGGCGCGCGGCAATCTCGAGCGTTTCAATACGCTGCAGGCCTATTATTCGCTCGCCGGCCGCGACCTGGAGCGCGAACTCGTGCCACTGCTCGAGGCCGAGAAAATGGGCCTCCTGGTCTGGAGCCCGCTCGCGGGCGGCCTGCTGTCCGGCAAGTTCAGCCGCGAGAACCAGTCGCCGGACGATTCGCGCCGATCCTCGTTCGACTTCCCCATCGTCGACAAGGAGCGTGCCTGGAACGTGATCGACGTGCTGAAGCCGATCGCTGACGCGCATGGCTGCAGCCCGGCCCGCATCGCCCTGGCATGGCTGTTGTCCAAACCCGTCGTCACCTCCGTGATCGTCGGCGCAAAGCGCCTCGGCCAGCTCGAGGACAATCTCGCCGCGGTGGATGTCGCGTTGAGCGGCGATGAGGTCGCGCGGCTCGACGCGGTCAGCGAGCTGCCGCCGGAATATCCCGGCTGGATGCTCGCCACCCAGGGTGCCGATCGGCTGGGTCCGGTCGATTTGTGGGCCGATAAGACGTCGCCCACGTCGTGACCGGTGCCGGCGGGAAGGCGCCTTGTCGGCGCCCCCCGGTCCGAAGCGATGAGTAGGCGGCGACAGGCCGCCCGAAGCCAGGAGAACAGGATCATGAGCAATCGACTGGACGGAAAGGTCGCCGTCGTCACCGGCGCTTCCAAGGGACTGGGCGCGGCGATCGCGCGGGCCTTCGGTGCGGAGGGAGCGCGCGTCGTGGTGAACTATGCCGCGAGCAGGGAGGCCGCGGAACGGGTGGTAGCGGACATCGTCGTCGGCGGCGGCACGGCGACCGCCGTCAAGGCCGACATGAGCGATCCCGCGCAAGTGGAAGGGCTCTTTGCGACCGCGACCAGGACTTACGGGCGCGTCGACATCCTGGTCAACAACGCCGGGGTCTATGACTTCCAGCCGCTGGAGAACATCTCGATCGAGCTTTTCCGCCGGCACATGGAGCTCAACGTCTTCGGCTATCTGCTCGCCGTAAGGGAAGCGGTGAAATACATGCCCGAGGGCGGCAGCATCGTGAATATGTCGTCGACCGTGACGATCTTCGGTCCCGAAAACGCCTCCGTCTACACTGCGAGCAAGGGGGCGATCGACGGCTTGACCCGGGCGCTCTCGAACGAGTTGGCCCCGCGCCGGATCCGCGTCAACGCGATCAAGCCTGGCGTGGTCGATACCGACGGCGTGGAGGCCGGCGGCTTTCTCCACAGCGATTTCGGTCCGGCCATCACCGCCGCGACGCCGCTGAAGCGCCTGGGCATCCCGGCGGATGTCGCGCCCGCGGCGGTCTTCCTCGCCTCCGACGAGTCGAGTTGGACCACCGGCGAATTCTTCGTCTTGGCCGGCGGCCATCGCTGAACCCGAAGCAAATTTATGCCGCCCGATGGCGGCGCTGGAGATATCGACATGACGACGAACACCGAAAGGACCCCGGGCCAGGTGGTCCAGCATTATCTCGACACCTTCTTCAGGAAGGATGTCGAAAAAACTCTCGAATGCCTGACCGACGACGTGGTGTGGAAGGTTCAGGGTGCGCCTGAGGTGCCGACGATCGGGCTGCTGCATGGCCGCGACCAAGTTCGCGCCTGGATGGCGCTGTTCCCGACGAATTTCGAGCCGCTCGCATTCCATATCGAACGAATGTTCGAAAGCGGCGACCAGGTCGTGATCACCGGCAATTTCAGGCACCGTATCCTCAGCACCGGCAAGCCGTTCTCCAGCGATTTCGCGGCGATTTGCTCAGTGCGGGACGGCAAGGTCAGTGCCTATAACTTCATCGAGGATTCCTACGCGCTCTGGCGGGCGTTCCAGCCCGACTGACCGAGACAGCCGCCGCGGACGGTCAGGTGCTCATCCGGCGTGCGGAAAGTTGGGGATTGGCCTGCATCACCTGCTCGGACAGGAAATCCCCGACCGCCTTCACGCGGGCCGAGGCGACGAGATCGGCGTGGGTCACCAGCCACACCTCGGCGCTGAACATCTGGTCGGACGGGACCACAGCGACGAAATCGTCCCGCGTCGCCAGGAAATCCGGGATGACCGCCAGCCCCAGCCCGGCCCGCACGGCGGCGATCTGGGTGGGCAGGCTGCTGGTGACCAGCGCGATCTTGCAAGCCGGGTGTTCCCGGGCAAGCCAGATCGCCGCCGGCATGAAGGCATGGCTGTCGTCCCAGGCAATGAAGTGCCGGCCGCCCAGCGGCTCGCCTTCGATGGCCGGGTGTTGCTCGACGTAGTCCCTGCTGCCATAGACCGAATAGGTCATATGGCCGACGCGCCGTACCATCAGATTGCCGCGCATGGGCCTCACGACGCGCAGCGCGATGTCCGCCTCGCGTCGGCCGAGCTCGGCCGTTGCGGTGTTCGTGATGAGTTCCAGGCAAATGCCGGGATACCGTTCCCGAAACGCCGGCAAGGCAGGAATGATCAGATCGGTCGCCAGATTTTCCGATGTCGCCAGACGCACAGTGCCGGTCGGCTTCTTGTCGAGGCCGGCCGCACCACGCTCCAGCGCCATGATACCGTCCTCGACCAGTTCGGCATGCCGCAGCACCTCACGCCCTTCGTCCGTCAGTGAATAGCCGGTCTGGTGGCGTTGGAAGAGCGTCATGCCCATGCTCGCCTCGAGCTCGGCTATACGACGGCTGACGGTGGACTGGCTCACCTTCAGGTTTGCCGAGGTCTGGGTGAGGCTGCCAGTCCGCGCAACGGCGAGAAAATACCGTAGGTCGTTCCAGTCCATGCATCGTTTTCCATTTTTGCGCGACAGTCGGACCTTATCATTTGTTGTTTTCCATGACAGCTGGCGATGTATTGCGGCGATGGCTCTCCAGCCCTGGCGCCCGCATACTGCCGCTGATCGGTCTTAAGTGGGGGTCCATCATCATGTCGCCCGTGCGCCTGCTGGCCTTGCTGGTTTTCTTGCTGCTGGCGATTCTCGGCTGGTTCGCCTATCGCCTGACCTCGGCGCCGAATCTCGACGCCTATGCCGATCGCCTGATGCCGCCGTCGCCGGTCTCGCCCGGGCATATGAGCGCGACCTTCCTCGGCAATACCACGGTGTTGTTCGACGATGGCGAGACCGCGATCCTCACCGATGGTTTCTTCACCCGCCCCAGCGCCTTCAAGCTGCTGACCGGCAAGATCCAGCCGAGCCGCGAGGTGATCGCCGCCAGCCTCCACCAGGCCGGGATCGGCAAGCTCGCCGCCGTCGTCGTCAGCCATTCCAATTATGATCATGCGATGGATGCGCCGGAAATCGCGCACGAGACCGGCGCGTTGCTGATCGGCTCGGCGTCGACCGCCAATATCGGGCGCGGCTGGGGCTTGCCGGAAAACCAGATCGTGGTCGCCAAGCACGGGGAGGTTTTCCGTTTCGGGAAGTTCGAGATCAGCATGTGGCCCTCGGCCCATGTCGCCGATGCCCGCTGGCCGACCGGCGAGATCACCGAGCCGCTGCGCTCGCCCGCCAATGCCGGCGATTATCGCGACGGCGGTACCCATGCGATCCTGATCAGCCATGCCGGGCGGAACATGCTGCTCAGCGCGTCCGCCAGCTTCATGCCGGGCGCCCTGCGGGGCGTGAAGGCCGAGGTGATCTTCCTGGGCGTCGGGCTGCTGGGGCGCCAGGGTCTGGAGCGGCAGGAAGACTACTGGCGCGAGATGGTGACCAAGCTCGAGGGCCGCCGCGCCATCCTGGTGCACTGGGACAATTTCACCTTGCCGCTCGACCGGCCGCTGGTGCCGCTGCCCCGGCAGTTCGACGATCTCGACGTCACGATGAACGTGCTGACCAAGCTTGGCCGCGAGGACAATGTCGAAGTTCGCCTGCCCGTCGCCTGGCAGCCCTTCGACCCGTTCATCGGCCTGCCGCCGCGTTAGAGCATCCCGCGTCCTCTTGGACGCGGATAAGATGCTCCAAGTTTTTGATCTAGGCTTCGAGCGCTACGCCAAGCGAGGCCAGCGCCTGCCAGTAGCCGGGATAGGTCTTGGCGACGCAGCCGGGATCCAGGATGGTGATGCCGCCGATCTTGAGGCCGGCCAGCGCGAAACTCATCGCGATGCGGTGGTCGGCGTAGGTCTCGATGCGGGTGGGCAGGGTCTGGCCGGCCAGCGCGGGATCGGCCGCGACGATCAGGTCGTCGCCGTCCTCGGTCCCCAGGCCCGGCCGGATGCGCGACAGTTCGGTCGCGAGTGCCGCGACTCGGTCGCATTCCTTGACGCGCAGATTGGCGATGCCGGTGAAGCGGACCGGGTAGGCGTTGAAGGCGGCAAGCACCGCCAGCGTCGGCACGGCATCCTGGATCTGCGAACCGTCGATCTCGGCCGGCATGTTCGGGAAGGCCGAGATCAGCGCCCAGGCCCGGGCGTCGGGCTGGGTGAAGGCATCAGCGGCGGTGCCGAGATCGATCGCGCCGCCGGTCAGCCTTTCCGCCGCCCACAGATAGGTGGCGGCCGAGGCATCGGGCTCGATCAGGAAATCGGTGGCGGTATAGCCCGTCGGCGCCACGGTCCAGGCCCCCTCGCCCGTCGCCTCGATGCGGGCGCCGAACCGCGCCATCGCCGCGAGCGTCAGGTCGACATAGCCGCGGGCCCCGATCTTCTCGCCCTGCAGCGAGACGTCGACCGGCCCGCGGCCGCAGGCGGCGAGCATCAGCAGCGCGGAGACATACTGGCTGGACAGCCCGGCATCGATGGTGACGGCCCGACCGTCGAACCCCCCGCGGCCATGGACCGTCACGGGCGGGCAACCCGTGGCGGCCTCGACCGCCACGCCCAGGCGGGTCAGGGCCTCGATCAGCGGGGCGATCGGCCGCTTGCGCATATGGGCATCGCCGTCGACCACCACCGTGCCGTCGACCAGCGCGGTGGCAGCGGTCAGGAAACGGGTGGCGGTGCCGGCATTGCCGAGGAACAACGGTTGCGCCGGCGCCTGCAGCCGGCCGGTGCCGCTGACGACGAAGGTGGTGGCATCGGGTTCGGCGATTTCGACGCCCATCGCCGCCAGCGCCTCGGCCATGCGGGCGGTGTCGTCGCTCTTCAACGCCCCGTCCAGACGGCTGGTGCCGCGGGCCAGCGCGGCCAGCAGCAGCGCGCGATTGGTGATCGACTTCGAGCCGGGCGGGGCGACGCGGCCGCGCAGCGGATGCGCCGGCGGCACGATGCGCAAGGCGGGAACGGACAGGAAATCGGACATCGGGCGCGGCGTCTCCGGCTGGAAGAAACGCCCCTTCCCTAGCCTATTTCAGGCCGCGGATCACCTGGATGTCGAGATCCCGGATCTTCTTGCGCAGCGTGTTGCGGTTGAGGCCCAGCAGGTGGGCGGCCTTGATCTGATTGCCGCGGGTCGCCGACAGGGTCAGCGAGATCAGCGGCCGCTCGACCTCGCGCAGGATGCGGTCGTAGAGGCCGGGCGGCGGCAGGGTGCCGCCATGGGCGGTGAAATAGCGGTCGAGATGGCGCTCGACAGTGGCCGACAGGTTGTCGTCCTCCGGCAGCAGGGCGGGCGCCGCGACCGGCACCGGCTCGGCCAGCTCCAGCTCGATCACCTCGGTGCCGATGACGTCCTCGGCATAGAGCGCCGCCAGGCGCCGCACCAGATTCTCCAGTTCGCGCACGTTGCCGGGCCAGCGATAGCGCTTTAACCGCTCCATCGCCTCAGGCGACAGGGACTTGGCCGGTAGCCCCTCCTCCATCGCCAGCTTGAGGAAATGGCGGACCAGGTCGGGCACGTCCTCCGAGCGTTCGCGCAGCGGCGGCAGGCGCAGCGGCACGACGTTCAGGCGATAGAACAGATCCTCGCGGAACAGGCCTTGCGCGATCAGCTGGCGCAGGTCCTTGTTGGTCGCGGCGATGATGCGCACGTCGGTGCGGATCGGCGTGCGGCCGCCGACGGTGGTGTATTCGCCCTGCTGGAGCACGCGCAACAGGCGGGTCTGGGCCTCGATCGGCATGTCGCCGATTTCGTCGAGGAACAGCGTGCCGCCCTCGGCCTGCTCGAAGCGGCCGGCCGAGCGCTGGTTGGCGCCGGTGAAGGCGCCCTTCTCATGGCCGAACAGTTCGGATTCGATCAGTTCGCGCGGGATCGCGGCCATGTTGATGGCGACGAACGGGCCGTTGCGGCGCTTGCCGTAGTCGTGCAGCGCGCGCGCGACCAGCTCCTTGCCGGTGCCGCTCTCGCCGTTGATCATCACGGTCAGGTCGGTGCCCATCAGGCGGGCCAGCACCCGGTAGATTTCCTGCATCGCCGGCGAGCGGCCGATGACCGGCAGCTTCTCTTCCTCCGGCGACGGCACGAAAGCCGCCTTGTTCTTCGGCGCCGACAGCGCGCGCTCGACGACCTGCAGCAATTCCTTCAGGTCGAAGGGCTTGGGCAGATATTCATAGGCGCCACGCTCGGCCGCCTTCACCGCCGTCAGCAGCGTGTTCTGCGCGCTCATCACCACGATCGGCAGGTCCGGCCGGATCTTCTTGATGCGCGGCAGCAGATCCAGGCCGTTTTCGTCGGGCATGACGACGTCGGTGATGACGAGGTCGCCGTCGCCTTCCGACACCCAGCGCCACAGGGTCGAGGCATTGCCGGTCGTGCGCACCGCATAGCCGACCCGGCCCAGCGCCTGATCGAGCACGGTGCGGATCGAACGATCGTCGTCCGCGATCAGGATGTTACCCTTGCTCATTCTGGCGCAACCTCATGCAGGGGCAACCGCACATTGAACTCGGTGCGACGGGGGCGACTGTCGCATTCGATCACGCCGCCATGGTCGCCGATGATCTTGGCGACCAAGGCGAGGCCGAGGCCGGTCCCGTTGTTCTTGGTGGTGACGAAGGGATCGAACAGATGGGCCTTCAGGTCTTCGGGCACGCCGGGGCCGTTGTCGATCACCGTGACCTCGAGCGGCAGGTGAATGCGTTCGGGGGTGCCGCGCACCGCCAGCCGCACGCCGTGGCGATAGGCGGTGGCCAGCATGATTTCCGAGCCGGGTTCGGTCGCCGCCTCCGCAGCGTTCTTGATCAGGTTCAGGAAGACCTGGACCAGCTGGTCGCGATTGCCCAGCACCGGCGGCAGCGAGGGGTCGTAGCGTTCGATGAAGCGGACATGACGGCCGAAACCGGCCTGCGCCACCTTGCGCACATGCTCGAGCACCTGATGGATGTTGACCGGCCCGCGCTCGATCGGGCGCTTGTCGGAGAACACTTCCATCGAATCGACCAGCGCCTTGATCCGGTCGACCTCGTCGACGATCAGCTGGGTCAGGTTGCGGTCCTGGGCCGAGGCCGACAGTTCCAGGAGCTGGGCGGCGCCGCGGATGCCCGACAGCGGGTTCTTCACCTCATGGGCCAGCACCGCCGCCATGCCGGTGACCGAGCGGGCGGCGCCGCGATGGGTCAGCTGGCGGTCGATCTTGTGGGCCATCGTGCGCTCGGTGAACTGCAGCACCACCGAGCCCGGCATTTCCGGGATGGCCGAGGCCTGCAGGTCGACCAGCCGCGGCGTGGCGAAGCGCGGCGTCGCCAGTTCGATGCCGTGTTCGGAAACCGATGCTGGATAGCGCGCCACCTGGTCGGCCAGCGCCACGACGGGCGAGTCCTTCGGCACGAGATCGTCAAGGCGATGCTTGGCCAATTGCGTCGCCGACAGCGCGAAGAAATTTTCGGCCGCCGGATTGGCATAGCGCACCAGCGTGTCGGCCCCGATCACCAGCACGGGGTCCGACAGGGCCCCCAGGATGGCACCGGGATCGACGGGTGGCTCTGGCAGGCGGGCGAGGTTATCGCTGACCAGCTCGACCGCCTTGCGCCTCATGCTGCCTCACGCTCGAGATGCGGATTGAAGAAATCTTCGATGGCCTGGCGCACCTGCCGCGGGTCTTCCAGCCGGTTGACCGCGTCGCGGAAATCGGCCGAGCCGGGCAGGCCCTTGGAGTACCAGGAGATATGCTTGCGGGCGACACGCGCACCGCCTTCGACGCCGTAATGCTCGAGCATCGCTTCGTAATGGTCGCGCAGGACGTTGAGGCGATGGATCAGCGGCGGTTCCGCCATCCGCTCGCCGGTGCGCAGGAAATGGGCGACCTGGTTCAATATCCAGGGGCGGCCATAGGCGCCGCGGCCGATCATCACGCCGTCGGCGCCCGATTTCTCCAGCGCCTCGCGCGCCTCGTCGTAGCCGATGATGTCGCCGTTGACCACGACCGGGATCTTCACCGCCTGCTTGACGCGGTTGATGAACGACCAGTCGGCCGAGCCGGTATACATCTGGTTGCGGGTGCGCCCATGCACCGTCAGCATCTGGATGCCGCAATCCTCGGCGATGCGCGCCAGTTCGGGCGCGTTCAGCGACTGATGGTCCCAGCCCATGCGCATCTTCAGGGTGACCGGCACCTTGACGGCCTTGACGGTCGCCTCGATCAGGCTGCGCGCATGCACCAGGTCGCGCATCAGCGCGGATCCGGCATGACCGTTCGTCACCTTCTTGACCGGGCAGCCCATGTTGATGTCGATGATGACGGCGCCGCGATCCTCGTTCAGCCGGGCGGCCTCGGCCATCACCCGGGCCTCGCAGCCGGCAAGCTGCACGGCCATCGGGAATTCCTCGGGCTCGGACTGGATCATTTTCATCGTCTGGCGCGATTCGCGGACCATGGCTTCCGAGGCGATCATCTCGGACACCACGAGGCCGGCGCCAGCGCGCTTGACGACGCGCCGGAACGGCAGGTCGGTGACCCCCGACAGCGGCGCGAGGATGACCGGATCCTGCAAGGTGATCGGGCCGATCCGGATGGTCATAATGTAGGCATCCACGAGCAATGATTAATTCGAAGGCACGATAGCCGGGATCTTGCTGCGATGCAATATGGATCCGGCTGGTGTCCAATCGAACGGGGCCGGCGGTCCGCCTTGCGGCTGGGGCCGGAACCGGGTTTAGTCCGCGCCATGTCTGTTATCGCCCTCATCGTTGCTGCCGGCCGGGGCCAGCGCGCCGGCGCCGGAATCCCGAAGCAATACCGCCGGCTGGCCGGCCGACCGGTACTGGCCCGGACGCTGGCGGCCTTCCTGGGCCAGCCTCGTGTCGACCGGGTGGCGGTGGTTATACACCCGGACGACCGACCGCTCTACGACGAGGCGACGGCCGGCCTTACCCTGCTGCCGCCGATCCCGGGCGGGGCAACGCGGCAGGACAGCGTGCGGCTGGGGCTGGAGGCGCTGGCCGAGCTCGGCCCCGATATCGTCCTGGTCCACGATGCCGCCCGCCCCTTCGTCTCGCCCGATCTCATCGCCCGGGTGATCGACGCGGTGCCGGCGATCGCGGCCCTGCCGGTGGTCGACACGTTGAAGCGGGCCGAGAACGGCACGGCCGCCACCGGCCCGGCCCGCGACGGCCTGTGGCGGGCACAGACGCCCCAGGGTTTCGCCTATGGCGCGCTGCGCGATGCCCATCGGTCGGCACAGGGCGGGCCGGAATTGACCGACGATGCCGCCGTCGCCACCGCCGCCGGCATCGACGTGGCGCTGGTCGATGGCTGCGAGGGCAATTTCAAGCTGACCACGCCGGAGGATTTCAGGCGGGCCGAGGCCATGCTGGTCAATCGGCATCCCGATATCCGCGTCGGCCAGGGGTTCGACGTCCATGCATTGGCCGACCTGCCCGGCCGGCCGCTGATGCTGGGCGGGATCGTTGTCCCGCATGCGCGGGCGCTGGCGGGACATTCGGACGCCGACGTGGCGCTGCACGCCCTCACCGACGCCCTGCTCGGCGCGCTGGCCGAGGGCGATATCGGCCAGGCCTTCCCGCCGTCGGACGAACGCTGGCGGGGCGCGTCCTCCGACCGGTTCCTGGCCTTCGCCCGCGACCGCGTGGCGGCACGCGGCGGCGTCATCGCCCATGCCGACCTGACCCTGATCTGCGAGCGGCCCAAGATCGGGCCGCATCGCGAGGCGATGCGCGCGCGTATCGCCGACATTCTCGGCATCGGCCTCGATCGCGTCGCGGTCAAGGCCACGACCACCGAAAAGCTCGGTTTCACCGGGCGCGGCGAGGGCATCGCCGCCCAGGCCGTGGCCACGGTCCGCCTGCCATGACCCGGACGGCGCGCGCCGCCCGCATCATCGCCACCTGGTTCGGGGTCGGTCTTGCCCGGAAAGCCCCGGGCACCTGGGGATCGCTCGCCACCCTGCCGCTCGGCATCCTGCTGCTGTGGCTTGGCGGGCCCTGGGCCGTCGTCGCCTGCGGGATCGTCGCCACCTTCATCGGCATCTGGGCCGTCCAGGTCTATCTGCGGACCGCGGCGATGAAGGACCCGAAGGAAGTCGTCATCGACGAGGTCGCCGGCCAGTTGTTGGCGCTGGTGCCGGCCGGCCTCGACTGGCGCCTGTGGCTGCTCGCCTTCGTCCTGTTCCGCTTCTTCGACATCACCAAGATCGGGCCGATCGGCTGGGCCGAAAGGCTGCCGCGCGCCTTCGGCGTGATGGTCGACGATGTCATCGCCGGCATCGTCGCCGGGCTGTGCCTGTGGGGCATCGGGAGGTATCTGCTGTGATCGATCCGACCATCATCGCGCTGGCCGAGGATGTATTGCGCGCCTGCCGCGGGGCGGGCGTGACGCTTGCCACCGCTGAAAGCTGCACCGGCGGGCTGATCTCGGGCTGCCTGACCGAGATCGCCGGTTCGTCCGATGTGGTCGAGCGCGGCTTCGTCACCTATTCCAACGAGGCCAAGACCGAGATGCTCGGCGTGCCCGCCAGCCTGATCGCCGAGCACGGCGCGGTCAGCGAACCGGTCGCCCGCGCGATGGCTGCCGGCGCGCTGGGCAACAGCCGCGCCGACATCGCGGTGGCGGTCACCGGCGTCGCCGGCCCCGGCGCTTCCGAGAGCAAGCCGGCCG
>JAEYTW010000140.1 GCA_023433835.1 Pseudomonadota bacterium
ACCTCGACGCCGGCCCGCCCCCGGACCTCGCCGCCTATGCCGCCGGTACCGCGGGCAACTTGGCCGAGGCGGCCGCGATCCTGCTGGGCCATGGCGACTCGGCCACGCTGGGGGCGGCACGCGAGGCCGGCACCGCCTATGCGCTGGTCGGGCTGGTGCGTGCCGCGCCCTTTCTCGCCAGCCACGGCCGGCCCTGGATCGAGGAGGGGCAGGCATCCGCCCTGCTCGCCGCCGCCGCCAGGCATCTTGCCGCGGCGCGCCGGTGCCGGGTGCCGCGCGGTGCGCTGGCCGCCCTGCTGCCGGCGACGGTCGCCGGGCTCTACCTGCCGCGCCTGCGCACCGACCCAGATCCCTTCGTCTCGCCGCTGCGCAAGCAGACGACGCTGTTGTGGCGGGCGGCGCTGGGCCGGTTCTAGTCCGTCCGATCGCACCGCACCCTTACCGTCAACGGCTCGCCGCGCCGCAAGTCGGTGTCAGGCCGCCCGGGTTTCCGCCTGGCCGAGCCAGCCGGCGAAGTCGGCGCGGGCGCGGGCGACCATCACCTGCTTGCGTTCGTGCTTGCGCACGTCGGGTAACGGCGGGAACAGGCCGAAATTGACGTTCATCGGCTGGAAGCTTTTCTCATCCGCCCCGCCGGTGATGTGGCCGATCAGCGCGCCGAGCGACGTGGTGGGCGGCGGCACGACGATGTCCTGGCCCAGCCGGTCCGCCGCGGCGAAGCGGCCGGCCAGCAGGCCGATCGCGGCGCTCTCCACATAGCCCTCGACCCCGGTGACCTGGCCGGCGAAGCGCAGGGCGGGCATCGCCTTCAGACGCAGGGTGCCGTCGAGCAGGCGGGGGCTGTTCAGGAAAGTATTCCGGTGCAGCCCGCCCAGCCGCGCGAATTCGGCATTCTGCAGGCCGGGAATCATGCGGAACACGCGCGTCTGCTCGCCATACTTCATCTTGGTCTGGAAACCGACGATGTTGTAGAGCGTGCCCAGCGCATTGTCCTGGCGCAGCTGAACCACGGCATAGGGCCGCCGGCCGGTGCGCGGGTCGCTCAGGCCGACCGGCTTCATCGGGCCGAAGGCGAGCGTCCGGTGGCCGCGCGCGGCCATCACCTCGATCGGCAGGCAGCCGTCGAAATAGGGGGTATCCTTCTCCCACTCCTTGAATTCGGTCGCCTCGGCCGCCAGCAGCGCGGCGATGAAGGCGTCGTATTCATCGCGCGACAGCGGGCAGTTGACGTAATCGGCGCCGTCGCCGCCCGGCCCGGCCTTGTCGTAGCGCGACTGGAACCAGGCGGTGGTGAAGTCGATCGATTCCTTGTGCACGATCGGGGCGATCGCATCGAAGAAGGCGAGGCTTTCCTCGCCGGTCAGCGCCCGCAGCGCCTCGGCCAGCGCGGGCGAGGTGAGGGGGCCGGTCGCCACCACCACATTGTCCCAGTCGGCGGGCGGCAGGCCGGCGATCTCCTCGCGCGACAGCGTGACGTTGGGCAGGGCCAGCAGCCGTTCCTGCACCGCGGCCGAGAAGCCGTCGCGGTCGACGGCGAGCGCGGCGCCGGCCGGCACCTTGTTGGCATCGGCGGCGGCGATGATCAGCGAGCCGCAGCGCCGCATTTCCTCATGCAGCAGGCCGACCGCATTGTTGTCGGCATCGTCCGAGCGGAAGGAATTCGAGCAGACGAGCTCGGCCAGCCCGTCGGTCGAATGGGCGTCGGTCTTGCGCACCGGGCGCATCTCGTGCAGCACGACGGGCACGCCGGTCCGCGCCACCTGCCAGGCGGCCTCCGACCCCGCGAGGCCGCCGCCGATCACATGAACGGGCTGATGCGCCATGGCCCTGCTCCTCAAGTTTGCGTGACGCACCGAGCCGGGGCGCCGGGGCGGTGTTTGCATTGAGATGACGGTAAAGTAAAGTCTGCTGGCTGCCCGTCCGCCAATGACCTGAGCCAAAATGAGTCAGCCCAAGATCGACTATCCCAAAATCAAGGTCCTGGTGATCGATGACCAGCAGTTCATCCGGTCGATCATCGTGCGCTTCCTGCGCTATATGGGCGTCGAGCATATCGCCGAGGCCAAGGACGGCGAAAGCGCGCTGAAGACCTGCAAGGACTTCGCGCCCGACATCGCCTTCTGCGATATCGACATGACGCCGATGAACGGCCTGACCTTTCTCAAGGAACTCCGCCGGTCGGTCGAGATTCCGCGGGCCCGCACCCTGCCGGTGATCATGCTGACCTCGCATAACGAATCCAACGTCGTGATGGAGGCGCGTGCCTCCGGCATCGATGCGTTCCTGGTCAAGCCGGTGTCGCAGAAGGCGGTCAACGACCGTTTCGACTGGGTGGTGGCCAAGCACTACAAGGATTACGTCAAGGCGCCGTAATTGGCAAAAATGCCACAGGCTGGCGTCCAATTGAGCAGGTCGAGCGAATTCCGGCTTGCCGGCCTGCGTCGATCTGCATAATCTGCCCGTCCATTTTTCGCATTGAGGAGGTGCGCATGTCGCAAGCCGTACGCCTTACCTGAGGCCGGCTCGACACTTCGGTTCCGGATCCTGACCGCCCAGCGGCCGCGTCAGGCATGATTTCGGAACCCTCCGTCGGGTCGGTGCTGACTTCCAAATCCACATGCACCAGAGAACCGTCGGAGCTGCGCACCATGTTCGCCGCCGTCTTTTCCTTCTTCGAACGTCTGACCACGCCCTTCGCGCCCCCGCCCGCGGGCCGCGCGTTGCCGTCCCGGCTGGCGGCATTCTATCGCCATTTCATCGTCCAGTTCCGCTGGCCCCTGCTGGCCCTGATGGTGGTCGGGCTGTTCGTGGCGGTGATCGAGGTCGCGATCTATGATTATGTCGGCCGCCTGGTCGACATGCTGACCGATACGACGCCGGCCCGGCTGTTTGCCGATCACGGGCCTGAGCTGATCTGGATGGCGGTCGTGGTCATGGTGCTGCGCCCGCTGTTCTCGGGCCTGCACAGCCTGATCAAGTTCCAGGCCATCGAACCGCAGATGACCAACCTGGTGCGCTGGCAGATGCACACCCATGCGCTGCGCCACAGCCTGGCCTATTTCCAGAACGACTTCGCCGGCCGTATCGCCAACAAGATCATCCAGACCGGCCCGGCGCTGCGCGGCTCGGTCGTCGACATGATCGACGCGATCTGGTTCGTGGTGGTCTACATCGTCGGCGCGCTGGCTCTGTTCGCCAAGGTCGACTTCTGGCTGGCCGCGCCGCTGCTGGCCTGGCTGGTCGCCTATTTCTTCGTGCTGCGGGCCTACGTGCCGCAGATCAAGCGGCTGGCCGTGGTGATGTCGGAGGCGCGCTCGATGCTGACGGGCCGCGTCGTCGACAGCTACACCAACATCCAGACGGTGAAGCTGTTCGCCTCGTCCTCGCGTGAGGAAGCCTTCGCCCGCGACGGCCTGCAGTACCATACCGATCAGTTCCACGAGATGCTGCGGCCCCTGTCGTCGATGGTGATCTGGCTTTGGCTGATCAACGGCCTCCTGATCGGCGGCACGGCGGCCTTGTCCGTGTGGCTGTGGGCGGACGGCCTGGTCACGGTCGGCGCGCTGGCGCTGGCCACCGGCCTGGCCCTGCGGGTCAACAACATGTCCGGCTGGATCATGTGGACGATCACGAACATCTTCGAGAACGTCGGCACGGTGCAGGAAGGCATGGAGACCATCGCCAAGCCGCACGGCCTCATCGACCGGGACGGCGCCCGGCCGATCTCGGTGACCCGGGGCGGCATCTCGTTCCGCGACGTCTCGTTCCACTACGGGCGCAAGGGCGGGATCATCGAAGGGCTGAACCTGACGATCCGGCCGGGCGAGAAGATCGGGCTGATCGGCCGGTCGGGCGCCGGCAAGTCGACCCTGGTCAACCTGCTGCTGCGCTTCTACGACCTGGAGGGCGGCGAGATCCGCATCGACGGCCAGAACATCGCCGAGGTGACGCAGGATTCGCTGCGCGCCCAGATCGGGGTGGTGACGCAGGATACCTCGCTGCTGCACCGCTCGGTCCTGGACAACGTCACCTACGGCCGGCCCGACGCGACGCGCGACCAGGCGCTGGCCGCGGCCGGCCGGGCGCATGCCGCCGACTTCCTGCCGGGCCTGGCCGACATGAAGGGCCGGACCGGGCTGGACGCCCATGTCGGCGAGCGCGGCGTCAAGCTGTCGGGCGGCCAGCGCCAGCGTATCGCGATCGCCCGCGTCCTGCTGAAGGATGCGCCGATCCTGGTGCTGGACGAAGCGACCTCGGCACTCGATTCCGAGATCGAGGCGGCAATCCAGGAAAGCCTGTTCGAACTGATGGAAGGCAAGACCGTCATCGCCATCGCCCATCGTTTGTCGACCATCGCGGCGATGGACCGGCTGGTGGTGATGGACCACGGGCAGATCGTCGAGGAAGGCACCCACGAACAGTTGCTGAAGCTGGGCGGCATTTATGCCCAGCTGTGGAACCGGCAGTCCGGCGGCTTCCTCGATCCCGCCCACGCGGCGTGACGATCCTGGCCATGGCGGCGTCATGCGGGTAGCATGGCGTCGCCATTGGGGGGATCGGCACATGGATCAGCTTTCACGTCGCCGGATGCTGGCGACATCAGGGGCGGCGGGCCTGGTGCTCGCCGCCGGCCGGGCTGCGGCGCAGGCCGTCGATCTCGGCCTCGCGGGCGGCCTCGGCGAGCGGCCGATGACCACCGCCTTTCCGCAGAAAGGCGCGATGATCCTGCAGCGGACCCGGCCGCCGCTGCTCGAGACCCCGTTCGAGGTGTTCGACGACGGCGTATTCACCCCGAACGACCGCTTCTTCGTGCGCTGGCACCAGGCGATCATACCGACCGAAATCGATGTCGATAGATTCCGCCTGACCGTGCGCGGCCACGTCGACAGCCCGCTGTCGCTGTCGCTGAAGGCGCTCGAGGCGATGCCGAGGGCCGAGATCGCCGCGGTCAATCAATGCTCGGGCAATTCCCGCGGCTTCTTCAGCCCCCGCGTCGCGGGCGCGCAATGGGGCAACGGGGCGATGGGGAACGCGCTGTGGAGTGGCGTGCCGCTGCGCGTCATCCTCGACCGCGCCGGCATCCGCCCCGGTGCCGTGGCAGTGCGGATCAAGGGCATGGATGCGCCGCTGGTCGACGACGCGCCGCTGTTCATGAAATCGCTGAGCCTTGATCACGCCCGCGACGGCGAGGTCATGCTGGCCTTCGGCATGAACGGCGCGGGCCTGCCGCTGCTGAATGGCGCGCCGCTGCGCCTGGTGGTGCCCGGCTGGTATTCGACCTATTGGGTCAAGATGGTCGACGATATCGAGGTGCTGGCCCAGCCGGACGACAACTACTGGACCACCACGGCCTACCGGATCCCCGATACCCCCGGCGCCGACGTGCGGCCGGGGCAGACCGGCTTCGGGCTGGTGCCGATCAACCGGATGGTGCCGCGTTCCTTCGTCACCAACCTGCGAGAGGGTGGCAAGGTAGCCCAGGGCGGCGAGATCGCCTTGCGGGGCATCGCCTTCGGCGGCGATTGCGGCGTGGCGCGGGTCGAGATATCGACCGACGGCGGGGCGACCTGGCGCGAGGCGACGCTGGGTCCCGATGAAGGCAGATACGGCTTCCGCCGCTGGCAGGCGACCTGGCGGCCGGACGGGCGGGGCACGCGGGTGATCAAGGTGCGCTGCACGAACGACAATGACGTGATCCAGCCCGACGCGGCGACCTGGAACGGGTCGGGCTTCATGCGCAACGTCGTCGAAACCGTCTCGGTGACCGTGTCGTGAAGCATCTCGCTGCCGCGTGTCTCGCCTTTCTGGCCTTGCCGGTGCTGGCCGAGACGCCGATCGCGCTGAAATCGATCAGCGTCTCGCTGCCCGACGGGCTGGAGATGTTTCCCGGCGGCCCGGCGGCAGAGGTGGTCAACAATAACTGCCTGACCTGCCATTCGCGCGAGATGGTGACGGTGCAACCGCCGTTGAGCGGGGCCGAGTGGACCGCTACGGTCGAGAAGATGCGCAAGGTATTCAAGGCGCCGATCTCGGACGAGGATGCGGCGGCCATCGTCAAGTACCTGTCGGCGACCAACGGCGGGAAATAGCCGGTCAGGCCGCCTGCGGCTTCAGCGCCGATATCGCGGCGCTCGCCGCCGCGAAGGCCGGGCGGATACCATGCGCGAGCGCGCCTGCCGCCGGATCGCCGGCCGCGGCCAGCAGTTCGACGTCGCTGCACAGCGCCGCCATGGCCGGGGCCCCGGCCATGCGCGCCGCGCCGGCCGCGGCATGGGCATGGCGGCGCACGTCGGGCCAGTTCCCAGCCGCCACGGCCGCTTCCAGCGCATCCAGCTCGGGCTCGGTCGTCTCGACGAAGGTGCCGAGCAGCGCGATCGCCTCCTCGTCCAGCACGCCGAAGGTCTCGATCACCTGAGCCACGTCGAAAACCGGCAGGCCGTCGGCCGCGACCGGCGCCGGGGCCTCGACCGCCGGCGGCGGCTCGGCATCGGCGAGCCATTGCGACAGGGCGGCGGCGAGGTCGCGCAGCTCGATCGGCTTGGCGAGGTAGCCGTCCATGCCGGCGGCGGCGCAGATCTTGGCGCTGTCGCCCAGCGCATCGGCGGTCAGGGCGATGATCGGCAGCCGCCGGCCGTCCTGCAGCGCCTCGGCCACGCGGATGCGCCGGGTCAGTTCGTAGCCGTCCATCTCCGGCATGTGGCAGTCGGTCAGCAGCAGGCCGTAATGGGTGTCCTGCAAGGCGGCCCAGGCACGCGCGCCGTTGGCCGCGATATCGGCCTGGTAGCCGAGGCGGGAGAGCAGCTTGCGGATGACGATCTGGTTGGTCGGGTTGTCCTCGGCCACCAGGATCAGCGTGCCGGCGGCCAGTGCCGCCTCGCGGCTCGGCGCCTGGCGTTCGAGCGGCGCGACGCGCATGGCGATGCCATCGTCGGGCAGGTCGATCGGGCGGTCGGTCGCCTGGGCGATCGCCTTCAGCAGGTCGGCGCGGTGCATCGGCTTGACCACCGAACCGGCAAATCCGAGCCGGGCGGGGTGGGCCCGGCGGGGGGGGCG
>JAEYTW010000156.1 GCA_023433835.1 Pseudomonadota bacterium
GCCCTGGGCCGCGCCGCCGGCGACCTGGCCGACTGGGCCGGCCCCAGCGATCCCCCGGGCGAGGCAAGTTTCGCGCCCGCCGCGGTGATCGCCCAGCTTGCCGCGGTCGCCGGCCCGGCCGCCCCCGCCCGCGGCCTGCGCTTCGCGCTCTCCGGCGATACCGACCTGCCGACCAGCCTGATCGGCGACAACGCGCGTGTCACCCAACTGGTCGCCGCGCTGATCGACCAGGCAATCGAATCGACCGAGGAGGGCATGGTAGGCTTGTTCACCAGCCTCTTGGATGACGAAGGCGGCGAGGTCACGCTTCAGATCGCCGTCACCGATACCAGCCGGCCGGCCGACACGGCGCGCGAGGACGAGCGGCGCACGCGCCTCGACCTTGCTCGGCGCATGGCGTCGGGGCTTGGTGGCGCGCTGGACATCGCGGTGCAGCCGGGGGGCGGGCTGGCGGTGCGGGCGCAGTTGCGTTTCGCGCGCGGCAATGCCGCGGCAAGCGAAGATGCCCGGCCTGCCCGCCCGGGCGCTGACGGCTTGTCGATCCTGCTGATCGAGGACAACAGCGCCAATCGCCAGGTGGCGATCGGCCTGCTCGGGCGGCTCGGCCACGACATCGCGCCGGCGGCCGATGCCGAAAGCGCCTTCACCCTGCTCGAACGGCAGCGCTTCGATCTGGTGCTGCTCGACATCCACCTGCCCGGCCGCGACGGTATCAGCATCGCGGCGACCATTCGCGCGATGGCCGGGCCGGTCGCGCGCATCCCGATCATCGCGCTGACGGCCGACACCCTGCCCTCGACCGCCGATCGCTGCCGCGCCGCCGGCATCGACACCGTGCTGACCAAACCCGTGCGCCAGGCCGACCTTGCCGCCGCGATCGGCCGGATCGCCGGTCCCCGCAACGCGGCCGGACCGATGCTGATCGACCATGCCGGGGTCACCGAATTGCGCGCGGCCCTGTCGCCCGATGCCATCGGCAGCCTGCTCCAGCAGCTGGAGACCGATATCGACTACACGCTGGGCCGGCTCGACGAGGCGGCCACCCGCGGCCTCTATGCCGAGGCGGCGCGCCAGGCCCATGTGATCAAGAGCGTGGCGGCGACGTTCGCCCTGCCGGCCTTGTCCGAACTGGCCGCGACCGCCGAGGCGACCGCCCGCGCCCTCGACGACGACGGCGTCACCGCGCCCGCGCCCGAACTGCGCGCCGCCGCCCTGCGCCCGGTCGCCGAACGCAGCCTGGCCGCCTTGCGCCGCGCCTTGCTGCCCGCAACCTTGCGCGAACCCCAGCCGTGATGGGTTTCCGCCCGGCCAAGCGCGCCGACGTCGATGCGCTGGTCGGGCTGGAGGAGCGCTGCTTTCCCGGCGACCGCCTGACCCGCGCCCGCTTCCGCGATCTGTTGCGCCGGCCCAGCGCGGCGTTCATCGCGGCACCCGGCGCAACCGGGCTTGCCGGTTATGCGTTGCTTTTGTTCCGGCGCGGCAGCAGGGTTGCGCGTCTCTATTCGATCGCGGTCGACCCCGGCGCTCGCGGCCACGGGCTCGGCCGCCGGCTGGTTGAGGCGGCGCTCGATCTGGCGCGGGAGCGGGGGGCCGGCATGCTGCGCCTGGAGGTGCGGGTCGACAATGCGTCGGCCATCGCCCTCTATCGCGCGCTGGGTTTCCATGATTTTGCCACGCGGCGTGACTACTACGACGACGGAACCGACGCATTGCGATTCGAGAAGGCACTTTTCTGATGCCGAACCCGGCCGACCAGCATCCGCGCGCCGCCGACCCCCTGCATGTGATCATCGTCGAGCGGAAAGGCAATTTCCGCTATCGCCACCCGGGCTGCCTGGTCGTCAACAACCGCGAGTTCATCACCCGGCCCGAACTGCTGGGCGGTCGGCCGGCGCGCATCATCAACCTGTCCAAGGATTACAGCTATCTCGGCTACGGCTATTACTGCTCGCTGCTGGCCGAGGCGCGCAACCTCAAGGTCCTGCCCTCGGTCGAGACCATCCTGGAACTGCGCGAGAAATCGATCTATCGCCACGCGCTGCCCGAACTCGACGACCTCCTGCGCCAGCAGCTGCGCCGCCTCAGCCTGACGCCGCTTGGCCCCTTCGTCATCAACGTGTTCTTCGGCCGCACCGACGACGATCGCTTCAAGGATCTGGCGCGCCGCGCCTTCGACCTGTTCCGCTGCCCGCTCCTGCGGCTCAACATCACGCCGGACGACGACTGGCGCATCTCCTCGATCAGGCCGATGGCCCTGGGCGATCTGGGCCTCGACCAGCAGCTGATGTTCGAGCAGGCGCTGGAAGCCTATACCCGCGTCGCCTGGCGCACGCCGAAAGCCAAAGCCCCGCGCTACAGCCTCGCCATCCTGCATAACCCGCAGGAGAAGATGCCCCCCTCCTCGGCGCGCACCCTGCAGAAATTCGTCAAGATCGGCGAGGGTATCGGCCTCGAGGTCGACCTGATCGAGAAGAAGGATTACGCCTCGCTCGCCGAATACGACGCCCTGTTCATCCGCGAGACCACGGCGATCGACCATCATACCTTTCGCTTCGCCAAGAAGGCCGAGAACGAAGGCATGGTCGTGATCGACGATCCGACCTCGATCCTGCGCTGCACCAACAAGGTCTACCTGGCCGAGCTCCTGCGCGCCCACAACATCCCGACGCCCAAGACCGTCGTGCTCGACAACCGCCAGGTGGTCGAGACGGTCGAGCAGGAGCTGACCTATCCGGTCGTGCTCAAGATCCCCGACGGCTCGTTCTCGCGCGGCGTGATCAAGGTGGCCGACCGGGCCGAGCTGGTGGACGGCGCCAGCCGCCTCCACAAGGAGTCGGACGTCATCCTGGCCCAGCAATACATCTACACGGAGTTCGACTGGCGCATCGGCATCCTGCGCGGCCAGCCGATCTATGCCTGCCAGTACTTCATGTCGCGCAACCACTGGCAGGTGGTGAAGCACGAACCGGGCGGCCGCTTCACCGAAGGCGGCAGCCGCACGCTTGCTGTTGAGGCCGCGCCACCAGAGGTGGTGAGCCTCGCTCTGCGCGCCGCCGCGCTGATCGGCGACGGTCTCTACGGCGTCGACCTGAAGCAGACCGAGCAGGGCATCTACGTCATCGAGATCAACGACAACCCGTCGATCGACATGGGCTGTGAGGATGCAGTGCTGAAGGACGATCTTTACCGCCGCATCCTGCAGGAATTCGTCCACCGGCTGGACGGGCGCACGCCCAGCGCCATCCGCTCCGACCCGGAGCTGCCGCTGACCCTCACGGCGGCGGCGTCGGACTGACCTCGGCGGCGAGCCAGTCGCGGAACGCCGCGATCTTGGGCTCGGCCGCCGCCTCGGCCGGATAGGCCAGCCAGTAGTCCTGCAGCGGATCCCGCCAGACCGTATCGAACGGCCGGACCAGCCGGCCGTCGGCCAGCGGGATGTCGAAGAAGGCCGGGTTGAGCAGGGCGACGCCCTGCCCGGCGATCGCCGCACGGCCGGCCATGTGCTGCCGCGGGA
>JAEYTW010000186.1 GCA_023433835.1 Pseudomonadota bacterium
GATGCCGCCACCACGGGCGGGCCGGGCGACCAGGCGATGTCGGCCGGCAGGACGAGCGTCGCGACGCCGCCTGCCCGCGCCGCGGCAATGGCCGCCGCGCCATCGGCCGCGACATCGCCGGCCGACGTGCGCACCCAGGCCGAGAACGGCCGGGCCGCGGTCTCGATGTCGGACGTCAGGGGCGAGCCGTAACGACGATGATAGGCCGCATGGTCGCCGACGATGTTGACGACCGCGGTGCCAGCCTTCGCCGCATTGTGCAGGTTGGCCAGGCCGTTGGCGAGCCCGGGTCCGAGATGCAGCAGGGTCGCCGCCGGCTTGCCGGCCATGCGGGCGTAACCGTCGGCCGCCCCGGTAACCACGCCCTCGAACAACCCGAGGATGCAGCGCATGCCGTCGACCTGATCGAGGGCGGCGACGAAATGCATCTCCGACGTGCCGGGATTGGCAAAGCAGGTATCGATGCCGCCGGCCAGCAGGGTGCGGACGAGGGATTCGGCGCCGTTCACGCTCAGACCTCCAGCCATTCGCGGCGGATGCCGTCATCGGCGGCAAGGTCGGCCGGCGTGCCCTCGAACACCATGCGGCCATGGCCCATGATGTAGAGGCGATGGCTGACCCGCAGCGCGATGGTCAGTTTCTGTTCGACCAGCAGGATCGAGACGCCGCGCGCGGCGATGTCGGCCAGGAGGTCGCCGATCTGTTCGACCACGCGCGGCGCCAGCCCTTCGGTCGGTTCGTCGATCATGATCAGGTCGGGGTCGCCCATCAGCGTGCGGCAGATGGTCAGCATCTGCTGCTCGCCGCCCGACAGCACGCCGCCGGGGGTGTCGAGCCGTTCCTCCAGCCGCGGGAACAGGCGGAAGAAATCCTCCATCCGCCAGCGGCCGTCGCGCATGCCGGCCTTCTGGCCGAGAACCAGGTTCTGGCGCACGGTGAGGCCCGGGAAGATGTCGCGGTTCTCCGGCACATAGCCGAGGCCGCCCTGCGCGATCTGATGCGATTTTAGCCCTGCTATCTCGGTGCCCTTGAAGACGATCGAACCCTTCGGCACAACGTTGCCCATGATCGCCTTGATCGTCGTCGACCGGCCGACGCCGTTGCGGCCCAGCAGGCTGACGATCTCGCCCCGCCCGACGCGGAAGGTGACGCCGTGCAGGATATGGCTCTTGCCGTAGAAGGCATGGAGGTCGGTGACCGCCAGGAGGTCGGCGTCGGTCATCGTCTTGATCTCCCGTCAGTGGGTGGCGATGCCGAGATAGGCTTCGCGGACCGCGGCGCTGGCGCGGATCTCGGCCGGCGTGCCGGTGGCCAGCACCTGGCCGTAGACCAGTACCGAGATGCGGTCGGCCAGGTCGAAGACCACCCCCATGTCGTGCTCGACCATGACCAGCGTCTTGGCCACCGTGACCTTTGCGATCAGTTCGGTGGCATGTTCGGTCTCCGACCGGCTCATTCCGGCGGTGGGTTCGTCGAGCAGGATGGTATCGGCGCCGCCGGCGATGGTGATGCCGATCTCGAGCGCGCGCTGCTCGGCATAAGTCAGCACGCCGGCGGCGGTATCCCGCCGGCCCTCCAGCCTGATCAGTTCCAGCACTTCCTCGGTGCGTGCGCGGAGATCGGCGAGGCCCGCTATCGGCCGCCAGAACACATGGCGATGGCCCAGGCGCCATTGCGCGGCACAGCGCAGGTTCTCGTAGACGCTGAGCTTGGGAAAGATGTTGGTGATCTGGAACGAGCGGGCCAGGCCGCGGCGGTTGATGTCGTATGGCCTGGCGCCGGTGATGGCCTCGCCCTTCAGCAGGATTGCACCCTCGGTCGGCGCCAGACGACCGCTGATCAGGTTGAACAGGGTCGACTTGCCCGCCCCGTTCGGGCCGATCACGGCGTGGCGTTCGCCCTGGACGATATCGAGGTCGACGCCCCGGATGATCTCGGTCGGGCCGAACGACTTGCGCAAGCCGCGCAGCGACAGGGCGTTCATGCGCCGGCCCTTTCCCAGGCGGCACGGGCGCGCGGCACGGCAAGACGCAGACCCAACGCACCGGCGAGACCGAGCAGCAGAGCGACGGCCCAGGCGCGCCAGCCGGAGGCATCGAAGGTCAGGCCGAACCAGGCCATGACCGGCCCGTCGGCCGCGCGCTCGCCCAGGTGATAAGCCATCTCGACACCAAGGACCAGCGCCACGGCGATCACCAGCGCCGGCAGCACCGCGGCAAGATAGGCGGGAGCCAGGTGATGCAGCCGCCGCTTCGCCCAGGGCAGGCGATGGGCGGCGACGATGCCGGCCAGGCCGCCCGGCGCGTACATGATGACCAGCACGAAGAACAGCCCGAAATAGAGCTGCCAGGCGCCGGTGAAGCCGGACAGCGACACCTGTAGCCAGGTGATCAGCACCGCGCCAAGGACCGGCCCGAAGAAATAGCCGATGCCGCCGGCGAAGGTCATCAGCAGCACCATGCCGGATTGCGGCGCCTCCAACACCGAGAAGTTCATGATCTCGAAGGCGATGGCCTGCAGCCCCCCGGCAACGCCGGCGAAGAACCCGGCAAAGCAGACGGCGTAATAACGGATCCAGCGCGGGTCGAAGCCGATGAACTCGGCACGTTCGGCATTGTCGCGTACCGCGTTGAACAGGCGGCCGAGCGGCGTGCGCGTCAGGAAGAACATCACCGCCATCGCGACGAGGCACCAGCCGGCGATCAGGTAATAGACCTCGATCTGCGGGCCGAAGTCGTGGCCCAAAAGTCCGGGCAGGTCGGTGCGGCTGGTGGTGACGCCCTCCTCGCCGCCGAAGAAACCGCGCAGGATCGGCGCGGAAGCGGCGACGAGCTCGGCCAGGCCGAGGGAGATCATGGCGAAGGTGGTGCCGGCGCGCCGGGTCGAGAACGAACCGAAGATCAGGGCGAACAAGAGGCCGCCCAACCCGCCGACCAGCGGCACGGCGACCAGCGGCAGCCAAAGCTTGCCCGCGCCGGCGAGGTTCATCGCATGGATGGCGACATACCCGCCCAGCCCGAAATAGGCGGCATGGCCGAAGGACGGCAGGCCGGTCTGCCCGAGCAGGATGTTATAGGACAGGGCAAAGATCACCATGATGCCCATCAGGCACAATGTGGTCAGCGCGGCGCTGGTGCTGAACAGGTGGGGCATGGCCAGCAGGACGGCGGCGATGGCCGCCCAGCCCGCCGCCTGGCGAGAGGGCGCGCCGGGACTGCCGGCGGCGAAGGCGGGGGTGAACAACGAACCGACACTCATGTATCGCGCTTTCCGAACAGCCCCTTGGGCCGGAAGATCAGGACAAGCACCAGCAGCAGGAACGGCATGATCGGCGCGGCCTGGGCGATGGTGACGCGGCGGATATCGGTCAGGATGCCGGCCGGCAGGGTGACGCCCAGCGCCTGCATGACGTCGGATACCGAGACGTCGAAGGCGGCGCCGAAGGTCTGGATCAACCCGATCAGCAGAGAGGCTGCGAAGGCGCCGGGAATCGACCCCAGCCCGCCGACCACGACGACAATGAACAGGATCGGCCCGATCGCCGCCGCCATCGACGGCTGGGTCACCAGCGCCGGGCCGGCGATGACGCCGGCCAGCGCGGCGAGGCCCGTGCCTGCGCCAAACACCATCATGAAGATGCGTGGCACGTTGTGGCCCAGCATCGCCACCATGTCGGGATGGGTCAGCGCCGCCTGGATGATGATCCCGATGCGGGTCCTGGTCAGCGCCAGAACCAGGCCGATGAAGATCGCCACCGAGACCAGCAACATGAACATCCGATAGGCCGGGTATTTCGCTCCCAGCAGAGTGAAGGCGGTCATGTCGAGTTCGGGGGGAATGCGGTAGTCGACGGCCAGCCGGCCCCAGGCCACGGTCACCACGGCCTCGATGACGAAGGCGAGGCCGAAGGTGAACAACAACTCCGCCAGATGGCCGTGGCGATGGACATGCCGCAAGGCGAAGCGCTCGATCAGCGCACCGACGATGCCGACGGCGATCGGCGCCAGCACCAGCGCCGGCCAGAACCCGGCGAAACGTGAGATCTGGAAACCGACATAGGCGCCCAGCATGTAGAAGCTGGCATGGGCGAAGTTCAGGATGCCCATCATCGAAAACATCAGGGTCAGGCCCGACGCCAGCAGGAACAGCAGCATGCCGTAGAGGACGCCGTTCAGGACCGACAGTACGACCACTTCCACGGCAACTGCCTCCCTCTTTTCGCCTGCTCAGTTCGGACGGTTGGTCATGGTGCAGGTCGAGGGCACGACGGTATCGTCGGCCGAGACGCGGCGAATGGTGTGCCAGCCCCAGCCCGTGCCTTCCTCGTCGAACGGTTCGTTGGCGCCGAGCGGGCCGAACGAGGCGACGTAGAGCGGCTCGAACAGTTGGTGATCCCGCTTGCGCATGAACCCGCCGCCGCCGGAAACGACGGCGACCTTCATGTCCTCGAGCTTCTCCGCGACCTTGGCCGCGTCGGCCGAGCCCCCGGTCGAGATCGCCTTGTCCAGCATCTGCATCTCGGTGGCGATCTTGGGGAAGGTGAAGCCCTGCTTGTACTTGGCGCGGAACTTGCGCTCCAGCCCGCGCAATTCGGGACTGTCCACGTTGCCGTAGCCTTCCAGCACCGTGAAGACGCGGTGCGGCAGGTCGGCCTGCTTCATCAGCGTGGCGCCGCCGGGGCCGCCCGCATAGAAGGCGTACCAGTCGACATCGAGCTTGGCCTCTCCCGCCGCCTTCAGCAGCAGCGCCATGTCCTGGCCCCAGTCCGACGTGATGACGGCGTCGGCGCCGGAGGCGCGGATTTTCGCGATATAGGGCGAGAAGTCGGTGATCTTCATCAGCGGATGGACTTCGTCGCCGACGATTTCGATGTCGGGCCGCTTCTTGGCCAGCATGTCCCGCGCCGTCGCGCGCACGGCCTGGCCCGACGAATAATCCTGGTTGATCAGGTAGACCTTCCTGGTCTGCGGCCGGTTCTTGATCTCGTCGGTGGCGACCTGCAGCTTGATCGCATTGCCCGCCTCGAAGCGGAAATGCCAGTAGCTGCATTTGTCGTTGACGAAGACGTCGTCGGCGCCCGACCAGTTCAACAGGATAGCGCGGCGGTCCGGATTGCGCTGGTTATGCTTGTTCAGATAATCGATCAGCGCCGCGGTGACGGCCGAGCCAGCGCCCTGCGAGATGATACGCGCCCCGCCGTCGATCGCCTTCTGCGCCTGGATCAGCGCTTCCTGCGGATTACCCTTGCTGTCATAGCCGGTCACTTCGTATTTCTGGGTGCCACGGGCATTCATCTCCTCGGCCATGAACTGGAAATGCTTCAGCGCCAGGTCGCCGATGCCGCCGCCCGGGCCCGACAGCGGATCGATGAAGGCCAGCTTGACCTGGGCCTGCGCCGGCAGGGCCAGGCCCGCCGCAAGAACCGCCCCGAGAACCAGCGAACGCACGCCACGCTTCTCCGACATGACCACCTCCCGTTTGCCTTGCAGGCATTACCCTGTGTGACCGAAACGATAGGCCTCGGTCGAAGGCGTCGTCAATATTATTCGATCGCTATCTATCTAAATAGTCCGGACGAACCGCTGGCCCGTCCGGCGCGGTTCAGCCCAGGCGGTTCAAGGTATATTCGGCCATGTCGCATTTGCGCGTGTAGAACACGCCACCACGGTCGCGGGCATAGGTCAGCATCTTGCGGATGGTCGGGATCAGCGTGGCGCGCCCGGCCATGTGGGCATGCAGCGTGATATCGATCCATTTGGGGTTGCCGGCCATGCCTTCGCCGTGCAGCTGATCGAAGGTATCGATGAAGTTTTCCAGCATCACCGACGGCGGGTTGCGCGGAAACAACCACTGCGTGATGTCGTTCGTCGCCATGTTGGTGCGCGGCAGGATGACGAACGGCCCATGCGCGGTCGGCTGCAGGAACGGCAGGTCGTCGGAGGCGTCGTCGCCGCACCAGATGTAGCCCTGTTCGCGCAGGAACTCGATGGTCCGGTCCGACCCGCTCGACCCCGGGCTGGTCCAGCCGACCGGGCGGCGGCCGCCGCTGGCCTCGGTCAGCACCTGGGTGCAGCGCGCGATCTCGGCCTGTTCGGCTTCGTAGCCGCGGTCCTTGGCATAAATGTCGTTGGCCCAGCCGTGGCCCAGGATCTCGTGCCCCTCGTCGGCCACCGCGCGCACGATTTCCGGGTGCCGCTCGGCCGCGAGGCCGTTGGTCGACATCGAGGCCTTGATGCCGAAATCGTCCAGCAGATCGAGGATGCGCCAGATGCCGGCCTTCCAGCCGTAATCGCCGTAGGACAGCGAAAAGCGGTCGATCTTGCCCGGCGTGGCGACATGGTTGAACTGGCTCTGGAATTCGAAGGCTTCGAAAGGCACGCCGACGGTCAGCGCGATCGGCTCACCGTTCGGCCAGGCCCAGTCGCGGGGATAGCGGGACTTCTTCTTCATGCAGCTCGTTCCCGAAATGGCTTGCGGAATTAATTAGGTCGATAGCAATTTATTTTATGCCGCCGGCGCCGCGATGGGAAGAAAAACCGTGGGACGCGGTGCCCGGCGCTCGGCGCGGCTATCCGCTTCCTGCCTTAGCCCGTAATCGGCAATATCCATATTTTTCAACACCTTGATGATCCGGTTGATTTTTTGCCGCCGAAATAATAGATAGATATCGACTAATTATTGGAGAAAGCCGCATGACCCCGTCCCTCTCAGGCCGCCTCGCCGTGGTCACCGGCGCCGCCGAAGGCATCGGCGCGGCCATCGCCCGCGGCCTCGTCGCCGCCGGCGCCGACCTTGCCGCCGTCGATGTCAAAGAGATCGACGACGCCGTCTGGGCCGAGGCCGTCGCCGCCGGCCGGCGCGTGCGCAGCTATGTCTGCGATGCGACCGATCCGGCCCAGGTGCGTGCGACCTGTGCGGCCCTGCAGGCCGATCTCGGTCCCGCCGCGATCCTGGTCAACAATGTCGGCGGCTCCGGCACCGAAGAAGCCTTCGACATCGAGGATATCGGCGACGAGGCGTGGGACTTCGTGCTGTCGCTTAGCCTTTCCTCTGCCATGCGGTTCAGCCGCGGCCTGGTGGCCGGCATGAAGGCGGAGCGCTTCGGCCGCATCATCAACATCTCGTCATCGTTGAAGGATGGGGTGCACGGCCCGGTCGGCACGTTGCGCGGGCGGCTGGCCTATGTCACCGCCAAGATGGGGTTGATCGGCCTGACCAAGCAACTTGCCAAGGACCTCGGCCCCTACGGCATCACCGTCAATGCCCTGTCGCCCGGCCTCACTTTGCCCGGCCCCGACGCCAAGATCACCAGGCGCTTCGAGGCATTGCCGGTGGAGCAGCGGCAGGCCCTGACCCGGAACATCCCCGTCGGGCGGCTCGCCACCGGCGAGGACATGGCCAACACCGCCTGCTTCCTGGCCTCGCCGTTCTCGGGCTACGTCAACGGCGAGACCATAACGGTGGCGGGCGGGGCCTGACGCCCCCGCCCGTTCCTTTCTCCACGTCACACGATGGGCGTGCGCCGCAGCGTGCGCCGCTCGGCCGCGTTGAACGGCAGGCGACGGTGCTGGACCATTCGGTTGCTCCAGATCAGCATGTCGCCGACGGCCCATTGATGGGCATAGACGACGCCGTCGACCCCGTCGGCAAAGTCGGTCAACTCGCGCAGCAGTTGGTTGCCCGCCTCACGCTCCAGCCCGTCGAACTCGATCGTTGTCGCCGGCGAGACCCACAGCGCCTTTTCATCGCGCCCCGGCACGTCCCAGATCAGCGGCTGCCAGGCCCGCGGCGAATCGGGCAAGGCTTCGGCCGGGTTCTGCCAAGCAGTGAAATCGCCGCCGTAGTTGAACAGATGAAGGCAGCGCACCCGCTCGGCTCTCTTCCGCAACCCGTCGGGCAGGCGGCGGTAAAGCTCGGTGGCACTGCGGAAGGCGGTGGCACTGCCCGAGGCCGGCACCTCGAGGCCATAGAGGATGATGGCGCTGAGCGGCTGGGCATGGAACAGATGGTCGTGGTGGAACGAGATTTCGCCATCGCCCAGGATTCCGTCGGGTCTGGCATTGGAGACGTACTGCTCCCGGGGCTTCTCGCCGTTCTTCGACGGCGCGCGCACCTCGATCCTGCCGAAGACTTCCGCGAAACGCGCCTGCTGTTCCGAATCGACGCCTTCCTGATTGACCACCAGGACATGATGCCTGGCAAACGCCTGGCGCAGCGTCTCTGCTGCCTCGTCTGCTATCGGCTGGTGCAGATCGAGGCCATGAATGCGGGCACCGACATGCTCGGTCAGCGGTTCAACCCGGATCGCCATGAACAAATCCTCCGTCACGCTTATGACTATTTGATTGCAAACGAACGTATCAGGCCCAGGCCGGCTTGGGGTAGACCCCGTCCGCTTCGGCGACATCGGCTGGATAGACCGGGGTCGACCGCCCGCCCTTGAGCATCGAGATCATGCCGCCGGCACGTTCGTTGTCGCCGGTGCCAGTGAACTTGACGCCGCCGAGCAGGAAGAAGCCGCGGTCGCCCGGCTTGAGGTCGGTCGCCGCAATGGCCTCGCGCAGCGCCTTGGGTTCGGTTGTGCCGGCGCGTTCCAACGCATCGCGCAGGATGGCGATGTCGGAAAACATCGTGGCGCTGCCGACATCCATCGGCCGGCCGGCCATCGCCTCGAAGCGCTCGGCCACGGTCTTCATGCCGGGGATCTTCAATTGGGGCGAATAACTGTCGCTGGAGAAGATGTAGTCGGCGTCCGCGCCCAGGTTCCTGGCGAATTCCGGATCGCTCGGTGCGCCCAGGATGCCGCCCATCGCGGTCGGGTTGAAGCCGAGCTCCTTCATCGTGCGCACGATCAGGATGCCGTCCGACACGCGGGAATGGCCGACATAGGCCTCGGCGTTGACCGATTTGAAACGGGCGATATGAGGCGCGAAATTCTGGGTCTTGCCGATATCGTAGGTCGCGGCATCGACGACCTCGAGGCCAAGGGCCGCAGCTGTCTTCACCGCCGCGCGATTGGCCGACTGGCCGGCGATCGAATTCTCCGAGAAGACGACGACACGCTTGACCGGCTTGCCATTGCGCTCGGACAACCCCTTGGTGAAGGTCAGCACGTCGCGGGCATAAGCATCGATCAGCGGCGAGGCGCGGAAGGTATACTTGAAACCGCGGGCGGTGATCGCCGGGTCGATGTCGTAGGCGGTGATGAACGGAATGCCGGCGCGCTCGGCCACCTGGGTGGCGATGATCGAGGCCGCGCTCTGGTTGCAGCCAAACAGGGTGACGGCGCCGCGGCGGATCAACTGCTCGGTCTGCGAGGCTGCGATCTCGGGCTTGCTTTCGGTATCGCCGACCATCGGCTTCAGCCGCGCCCCCTTCAGGGCCGTGATGCCACCCTGCTCGTTGACCAGTTCGCAGGCGAGTTGCAGCGCGCTCCACGAGACCTGGCCGAAACTGGCGGAGGCGCCGGTCAGCGGCAGGGCGGCACCGATGACGATGTTGCTGCCCTGCGCCCGGACGATCGCGGGGAATGCGATCAGGGCGCCGGCAGCGGTCAGCACGGTGCGACGCGACGGCTGAATCGGGGGTTTTCTTCTCATGACACGGCCTCCCTCGGCTCCGATGGTTGGGACGCGCCGCCCCGG
>JAEYTW010000199.1 GCA_023433835.1 Pseudomonadota bacterium
TCAACCAGATCGCGGGCCAGACCAACCTCTTGGCGCTGAACGCGACGATCGAGGCGGCGCGGGCCGGCGAGGCCGGCAAGGGCTTCGCGGTGGTGGCGTCGGAGGTGAAGAACCTGGCGACGCAGACCTCGAAGGCGACGGACGAGATCGGCCAGCAGATCGGATCGGTGCAGACGGCGACGCAACAAGCGGTGGCGGCGATCCGCGAGATCGGCGGCGTCATCGGCCAGCTCAACGAGATCGCCTCGGCGATCGCGGCGGCGGTGGAGGAGCAGGGGGCGGCGACCAACGAGATCGCGCGGAACGTCGAACAGGCGGCGAACGGCACGCGGGAAGCGTCGGTCAACGTCACCGAAGTCAATCAATCGGCGCGTGAGGCCGGCTCGGCGGCCGGTCAGGTGCTCGGTGCCTCCGGCGAATTGTCACGCCAGGCCGAACAGCTGCGCGCCGAGGTCGGCCGCTTCCTCGAGCGTATTCGCGCTGCCTGAGCAGCTTGGTATTCCAGGGCGAATCCGCGACGGCGGATTCGCCCTGATCTGTTCGGCATCCCGCTTTCTCGGGGCATCTCTGGTAGACCAGATTTTCCTCAACTTTGCGGAACAAATTCTTACATAGCATTGCTTTGAGATTCGGCCGGGGCCACGCACGATCCGGGTATGTGGGCGTGGAAAATCGCTCCTAACCTGGGGGTCGCGGTATGAAGATTCGTAGCTTTTTCCTGTTGTGCATGGCTGCGGTGGCAGCCATCAGTCTTGCGCTTTCAGCGATCATCGCTTCCACCGCCTGGCAGCGCCTGGCCGACAAGGATGCCGGCATCACTGCGATGCAGGCGTTCTCGACCACGCTGAAGGCGCTGGAGATGCTCACGCTCGAGCGGGCGCCGACCAACCAGGTGCTGAATGCCGAGCAGGCCTCCGACCCCGCCGCGGCCAGGCGTCTGGGCGATGCCCGCGCCAATCTCGACAATGCGCTGAAGCAATTGACCGCGCAGACACCGGCCGACGACCGCCAGGCACGCGAGCAGATCGCCGCGCTGGAGCGCAGCGTCGCCGCGACCCGCGTGCCGGTCGATCGCGAGGGCGTCAAGCCGCGGGCCCAGCGCGAGGCCAACGTGATGGCCGAGGTCGCGCGCTCGCAGCTGGCGTTGACCGACCTGTTCAACCCGATCCTGGCCAGGTCGCTGCAGAACGTGACGAAGATCGATCCCGATCTCGCCTCGCTCGCCTCGCTGGCCGCGACCGCCGCCGAAACCCGCGAAATCTCGGGCCGCAAGTCATCGACCGTGGCGCCCGGCCTGGCCGGCAACCGCCAGCTGACCGAGCGCGAGGTGATCCTGGCCGACCAGCTCGAGGGCCGCTCCGACCAGCTGCGCCGCGCCATCGAGCAGCTGCTGGCGCGCGTCGATCGTGACCCCGGCCTGGAAAAGGCCTGGGCCACGGCAAAGTCGACCTATTTCGAAGGCGGGGCCACCATGGTCGCCCAGATTCTCGAGGTTGGCCGCAAGGGCTCGACCTATGCCTTCACCTATCCGCAGTTCAGCGACCGCATCGTGCCGAACCTGCAGACCATCCTGGGCGTGCGTGACGAAGCCCTGCGTGTCGCCCTGACCGCGGCCGAGGCCAAGCGGTCGCAGGCAGTGACGACGCTCGCCTGGGCGATCGGATCGATGATCCTGGTGCTGGTCACCGTCGGCGGTGTCGCCTGGGCCTTCACCCGCCGGGTGGTCACGCCGCTGTCGTCGATGACCGGCGTGGTCGGCCGGCTGGCCGGTGGCGAGCGGGGCATCGAGGTGCCCTACCAGCAGCGCACCGACGAGATCGGCGCGATGGCCCAGGCCGTCGAAGTGTTCCGCCAGAACGCGATCACGGCCGAACGGCTGGAGCGCGAGGCGGCCGAAAGCCGTCAGCGCGAGATCGAACTGCAGCGCGACCAGGAAGCCCGCGACCATGCCGCCGCGGCGGAGCGGCGCGAGCGCGAGGAAGCCGCGCGCCAGGCCGAGGAGCAGCGCCAGCGCGATGCGGCCGAGGCGACCCGTCGCGCCGAGACCGAGCGCCAGGCGGAGGCCGAGCGCCTGCGCCAGGAAGCCGAGACCAGGCGGCGCGCCGAGCTGCAGGCGCTGGCGTCGTCGTTCGAGAATGCGATCGGCGGCGTCGTCGACGCCGTGGCCTCGGCCGCGACCGAGATGCAGGCGACCTCGACCTCGATGACCGGTATCGCCGACCGCACCGCCCAGCAGTCCGTCGCCGCGGCGTCGGCGACCGAGCAGGCCGCCGGCAGCGTCCAGACCGTCGCCTCCGCCTCCGAGGAACTGTCGGCCTCGATCCGAGAGATCGCCAGCCAGGTCGCCAATTCGTCGCGTATTGCCTTGAGCGCGGTCGAGCAGGCGCGCCGCACCGACGCGATCGTCCAGGGCCTGGCGGCCTCGGCCGAGAAGATCGGCGAGGTGGTGGGCCTGATCAACCAGATCGCCGGCCAGACCAACCTGCTGGCGCTGAATGCCACGATCGAGGCGGCCCGCGCCGGCGAAGCCGGCAAGGGTTTCGCCGTGGTGGCCTCCGAGGTCAAGAGCCTGGCGACGCAGACGGCCAAGGCGACCGACGAGATCGGCCAGCAGATCGGCTCGGTGCAGTCGGCCACCCAGTCGGCCGTGGCGGCGATCCGCGAGATCGGCGGCGTCATCGGCCAGATCAACGAGATCGCCTCGGCGATCGCGGCGGCGGTCGAGGAGCAGGGGGCTGCGACCAACGAGATCGCCCGCTCGGTCGAGCAGGCGGCCAACGGCACGCGGGAAGCGTCGACCAACGTGACCTCGGTCAACGTCTCGGCCCGCGAGGCCGGCTCGGCCGCGGGCCAGGTGCTCGATGCCTCGGGCGAGCTGTCGCGCCAGGCCGAACGCCTGCGCGGCGAGGTCGGCCGCTTCCTCGGCCAGATCCGCGCCGGCTGATTGATCGGCAGGCCAAAAGAAAACGGCGCCGGAAGGAATTCCGGCGCCGTTGCTTTTTCAGCAGATCCTATTCGGCCGCGGCGGCCGGGCGATTGACGGCCTGGGGCCGCTCGCGCTCGCGCTTGATCTTCAGGGCTTCGTAATAGGCGGGGAAGGCCGGCCGGTCGATATAGCGGCCGGCGCCGCGCACGGTGCGCACGTCGCCGTCCTTGTAGACCACCTTGCCCTGGGCGATCGTCACGCTATTGATGCCGGTGACTTCCATGCCTTCGAAGATGTTGAAGTCGACCTTCTGGTGATGGGTCTTGGCGGAGATCCGGCGGCTCTTCTTCGGGTCCCAGACCACCAGGTCGGCGTCGGCGCCGGCCGCGATCAGGCCCTTGCGCGGATAGACGTTGAAGATCTTGGCCGCGTTGGTCGAGGTGACGGCGACGAACTCGTTCGGGGTCAGCCGGCCCTTGCCCACGCCATGGTGCCACAGCACGTGCATGCGGTCTTCGACGCCGCCGGTGCCGTTGGGGATCTTGGTGAAGTCGCCACGGCCCATCGCCTTCTGCGGCGCGCAGAAGCAGCAATGGTCGGTGGCCGTGGTCTGCAGATGCCCGGCCTGCAACGCCTTCCACAGTGCCGCCTGGTGTTCGGGGGCGCGGAACGGCGGGCTCATCACATAGGCCGCCGCGGTGTCGAAATCGGGGTTGCGGTAGACCGAATCGTCGACCAGCAGATGGCCCGCCAGCACCTCGCCGAACACCCGCTGGCCCTCGCCGCGGGCGCGCGTGATCGCCTCGACCGATTCGATGCAGGAATTGTGCACGACATAGATCGGCACGTTCAGCACCTGGGCGATGCGGATGGCGCGGTTGGCGGCCTCGCCTTCGACCTCGGGCGGCCGCGACAGCGGATGGCCCTCCGGGCCGGTGATGCCCTGGCGCAGCATCTCCTGCTGCAGGTGGAAGACCAGCTCGCCGTTCTCGGCATGAACGGTGCACAGGGCACCAAGCTCGCGCGACCGCAGGAACGAGTTCACCAGAACCTCGTCCTCGGCCATGATCGCGTTCTTGTAGGCCATGAAATGCTTGAACGAGTTCACGCCGTGCTCATGCACCAGCGTTCCCATGTCCTTGTGGACGCTGTCGTCCCACCAGGTGATGGCGACGTGGAACGAATAGTCGGTCGCCGCCTTCTCCGCCCAGCCGCGCCATTTCCTGTAGGCGTCGAGAATGTTTTCCTTCGGCGAGGGAATGACGAAATCGATGATCGAGGTGGTGCCGCCGACCGCGCCGGCCGTCGTGCCGCTGAAGAAATCCTCCGAGGCCACCGTGCCCATGAAGGGCAGTTCCATGTGGGTATGCGGGTCGATGCCGCCCGGCATCACCAGTGCGCCGCCGGCATCGACGATCTCGGCGCCGCCGGGCGCTTCCAGATCGGGACCCACGGCCTTGATGACGCCGCCGTCGATCAGCACGTCGGCCCGGACCGACTGATCGGCGTTCACCACGGTGCCGCCGCGAACGAGTATCGCCATGACCTTATAACCTCCCATCGCTTTCGGCTGAGAGAAGCACTCTCCTGTGCGGAAAGCCTATGCCCGGTTTGACCAACTGGTCAAGATCGCGATGGTCGGCGGATTCCCGTGATGCTGATTTAAGGCGCCAATCGTCGCTCCGGCGCAAGCCGGAGCCCAGGGTAAGCGCCGCGCCGTTTGCGATGTCCCTTGCCCTGGATCCCGGCTTTCGCCGGGACGACGATGGCCTTTGTCGTGAACAGCGAAGCTCGGCAGGCACCTATCGGGTCAGAAGCTCGGCGGGGTGCAGGCGGAAATCAATTCGCAGGGTTCCTTGCCGGCGTTGCGGAACCGGTGCGGCTGGCGGCTGTCGAAATAATAGGCATCGCCCGGCCCCAGCACGCGCACCTGGTCGCCGACCGTCACCTCGAGCCGGCCGCGGATGACGACGGCCGCCTCCTCGCCTTCGTGGCGCAAGGGCACCCGGCCGGTATCGGCGCCGGGTTCGTAGCGCTCGACCATCACCTGCAGCGCGCGGCCGGAGAGGTCGCCGCCGACCTGGCGGAAGCTGATCGGGCCCTTGCCCACTTCGGTCAGTTCGTCGGCGCCGTAGAACACGCGCGCCTTCGGGGGCAGGTCGAACGAAAAGAATTCCGCGAGGCTCATCGGCAGCCCGTCCAACACCCGCTTCAGCGCGCCGACCGACGGGTTCATCTGGTTGGATTCGATCAGCGAGATCGTGGCATTGGTCACCCCGGCGCGGCGGGCCAGTTCGCGCTGGGACAGATGGTGCATCGTGCGCACCGTCTTCAGCCTGAGCCCGATATCGATGTCCATCTCGCCCCTTCCCCTGTTTGTGCTGTTGAGGATCGTAAACGATGGGTCGATGTCGCTCAACGAAATCAAGGGTTTGAGGTTGAACAAGAAATCGGCTTGTTCAGTTTCGACGAAATGGCAGAATCCCATTGCTCAATTTCATGCCGCTCGAGGGGCCACCCGATGTCGACCGCCACTGCCCGGGTCACCGAACCCAATCCGAACAATCTTGAAGCCTTCTGGATGCCGTTCACGGCCAACCGGCAGTTCAAGTCGAACCCGCGCATGTTCACCGGCGCCAAGGACATGCACTACACCACCCAGGACGGCCGCCAGGTGCTGGACGGCACGGCGGGCCTGTGGTGCTGCAACGCCGGCCACGGCCGCGACCGCATCGTCAAGGCGATCCAGGCCCAGGCGGCCGAGATGGATTACGCGCCGGCCTTCCAGATGGGCCATCCGAAGATCTTCGAATTCGCCGCGCGGCTGACCGCGATGCTGCCGGGCGATCTCGACCATGCCTTCTTCACCAACTCGGGTTCGGAATCGGTCGACACCGCGCTCAAGATCGCGCTGGCCTATCACCGTGTCCGCGGCGAGGGCACCCGCACCCGCTTCATCGGGCGCGAGCGCGGCTATCACGGCGTTGGTTTCGGCGGCATCTCGGTCGGCGGCATCGTCAACAACCGCAAGTTCTTCGGGCCGCTGCTGGCCGGCGTCGACCATCTGCCGCATACCCACCTGCCGGAAAAGAACGCCTTTACCCGCGGCGAGCCGGAATACGGCGCGCACCTGGCCGAGGAACTCGAGCGGATCGTCGCCCTGCACGATGCCTCGACCATTGCCGCCGTGATCGTCGAGCCGGTGGCCGGCTCGACCGGCGTGCTGATTCCGCCGAAGGGGTACCTGAAGCGCCTGCGCGAGATCTGCGACAAGCACGGCATCCTCCTGATCTTCGACGAGGTCATCACCGGCTTCGGCCGCCTGGGCACCGCCTTTGGCGCCGATCGCTTCGACGTCATTCCCGACCTGATGACGGTGGCCAAGGGCATCACCACCGGCGCCGTGCCGATGGGCGCGGTGTTCGCCCGCAAGGGCATCTACGATGCCTTCATGAACGGGCCGGAAAACGCCATCGAGCTGTTCCACGGCTATACCTATTCCGGCCATCCGCTGGCCGCGGCCGCGGGCCTTGCCACCCTCGACGTCTATGCCGAGGAAGGGCTGTTCGAGAATGCCGCCAGCCTGTCGCAATACTGGGAAGACGCGGTGCATGCCCTCAAGGGCCTGCCGCATGTCATCGACCTGCGCAACCTCGGCATCATCGCCGGCATCGAGCTGGCCTCGATCCCCGGCAAGCCGACCGCGCGCGCCTTCGACGCCTTCCTGCGCTGCTATGACAAGGGCCTGCTGATCCGCACCACCGGCGACATCATCGCGCTGTCGCCGCCGCTGATCCTGACCAAGGCCCATATCGACGACATGTTCGGCATCCTGACCGACGTGCTGAAGACGCTGCCCTGACCTGACGGGCCCCCCCGGGGGGGGGGGGGGGGGGGGGGGGCG
>JAEYTW010000217.1 GCA_023433835.1 Pseudomonadota bacterium
CTCGCGCGCCGTGCCGCGCCGCGCGACGGCCTCGGTCGCCCTGGCGATCGCGGCCTTCGCCTCGGCGGGCTGCAGGCGCCCCGCATGGGCGCGGGCCAGGGTCGCGTGGGCCAGCGCGAAATCGGGATCGGCGGCAACCGCCCGCTGCAACGTCTCGACGATGCCTGGCCAGGCCGAAAGCAGCAGGTCGACGCCCTCGCGATAGGCTTGCGCGGCCTCCGCCGAGTCGGTGGAGATGGGCAGCCCGCGGCTGTCGTGATGGGCCATCGAAATATCCCGTAATTGAACTGTGGTTCCTCTAGCAGATATCGCCCATGGCTCACTATCGATGCTTTGCCAGATTGTGTAGATTACCGGACAAAGTTGAGGTGCCATGGCCTGGTCGACGATCGCCGCGCCGCCGGATGCCGCCGTGCCGTGCCCGCTGACCATGCGGGCGCAGTCGATTCCGGCGCGCCACCATTTTCCTGAACATGCCCATGACTGGCATCAGTTGGTCTATGCCATCGACGGCGTGCTGACCGTCTCGACCGCCGGGCAGACCTTCATCATCTCGCCCGACCAGGCCGCCTGGCTGCCGGCCGGCATGCCCCATCGCGTCGGCTCGCTGCTCGGCGCCGAATTCCGCAGCCTGTGGATCGCGACCGAGGCCGGCGGGTTTCCGCCGGCGGCGGCGATGCTGGCGGTCTCTCCGCTGCTGAAGGCCCTGATCGTCGAGGCCGCGGCGATCGGCGGCATAGATAACGGGGATGGCTACGGCGGCCGGGTGGTGGCGCTGATCCTCGACCAATTGCGCCGGGCGCCGACCCTGCCGGCCGGGCTGCCCTGGCCCCGCGGCGGGCCGCTCGCCACGCTGTGCGAAGCGCTCTATCTCGATCCGGCCGACGAGCGCAGCGCCGAGGAATGGGCGCGCGCGCTGGGGATGTCCGGCCGCACGCTGACGCGGCGGTTCGAGGCCGAGCTCGGCGCGCCCCTCAGGTCATGGCGGCGGCGGTTGCGGCTGTTCCGGGCGATCGAACTGCTCGGCGGTGGCATGGGGGTGACCGCCACGGCGATGGAGCTGGGCTACGCCTCGGCCTCCGCCTTCATCTTCGCCTTCAAGGCGGAAATGGGTTGCAGCCCGCATGCCTATGCCAGGCAGCGCGCCAGCTAGGGTCAACGCACCCGCATATCCGGATCGGCGGCGAAGGCCTCGGCCAGGAAGTCGACGAAGGCGCGGACGCGGCCGGGCTGCAGCCGGCCGCCCGGCGTCACCGCGCTGACGGGGTAGGGCGGCGGGGCGAAATCGTCCAGCACCGTCACCACGGTGCCGGCCGCCAGTTCGTCGGCAAACAGCCAGGTCGGCAACTGGGCCAGGCCGATCCCGGCCAGCACCCCGGCGCGGATATGTTCGGCATCGCCGCTGCGCACCAGGCCGTCCGGCAGGAACGTGATGGCACCGGCGAATTCCCAGGGGCGGGGCTGGCCGTCGATCGTGTAAGCCATGCAGGGGAAACGGGCGAGGTCCTCGGGCGCCTGCGGCGTGCCGTGGCGGGCGAGATAGCCCGGCGTGGCCAGCACCGCCACGTCCGTCCGGCCGATGCGGCGCGCGGTCAGGCTGGAATCGGCGAGATGGCCGATGCGCAAGGCGACGTCGATGCGGCGCTCGACCAGGTTGACCATCCGGTCGGAAATGTCGGTCTCGACGGTGATGCCGGGATAGCGGGCGAAGAAGGCCGGCAGGCGCGGCATGATCTGGGTGCGCCCCAGCACCGCCGACGTCGCCACCCGGATCGGACCCGACGGCGCGACCTGCCCCTGCCTCACGCGTTGTTCCGCCGCCTCGAAATCCTCGAGCAGGCGGACGGCGGATTCGTAATAGCTGCGCCCGGCATCGGTCAGGCTGAGGCCGCGCGACGTCCGCCGCAGCAACTGGGCGCCCAGCCGCGCCTCGAGACCGGCGACCTGCTTGCTGACCGTGGGCTGGCCGACCTTCAGGGCGCGGGCCGCCTGGGAGAAACTCGCCGTCTCGACCACGCGGACATAGAGCCGCATGACGTCCAACCGGTCCATGAGGGGCATCCCGTCATTTATATATAGCGATCGCTATATAATATTGTCGGCGGGAGTCGTCCAGTGGCTTCGCGCCAGCCGGCGCAGCAGCGTGCGGACGATCAGCACATGGAACGGCATGATGACGGCGAGATACATGCGGCCCAGCGCGTTGTGGCAGCGTACGGCGGTGGTCGCGATCACCTGGTCGTCGGGGCCGAGCAGCACCGACAGCCGGAAATCGAGATGCCGGTCATCCTCGCCCAGCACGATCTCGCGGGGGTCGCGGGCGATCACCGGGAAGAAATCGATGCGCGGCCGGCTGTCGCGGCGCAGCGCCGCCGTCGTCTTCACCCCGAACAGCGCCATGATCGCATCGCGCAGTTTCAGCAGCATGCGGAAGAAGGCGGGCGGCCGCTCCATCAGCCGGGCGGCGATGGCGCCGGCATCGCGTGGTGCCGCTGCGGGACGGCGCACCGCATAGGCGTCGACCAGGTCGGCGCCGTCGTACCAGCCGACGATCGCGCTGTCCCGCGGCGGAGCTACCTTCAGCACGGTCATCGGCAATTTCCTTACAGCAGCGAGACGATCAGGCAGGCGGCGCCGGCCAGGCCGGCCACGCCGCGCACATGATTCCACAGGTTCCAGCCCGACTGATAGCCCGCCCATGTCGCGGCCGCCTCGGCGGCAACGGGGTGGAGGGCCGCCAGCAGGGTGTTGCGCGGCACGTTGGCGACGATGGTGACGCCCAGCGTGCCGACGAGATAGAGCAGCGCGCCGGCTGCGGCCCAACCGCCGGCGCGGCCGAGGAAGGCTGCCGCCAGCACCGCGAGGCACAGCACCGCCGTGCCCATGAAGCCGATCATGAACCCCGGCATCACCGCGGTGACGTTGATCGCCTGCATTGCCGCGATGCCCTGCGCCACCGGCAGGCGCGCCAGCGCCGGCATCACGAAGCTGGAGAAGCCGTAGAACACCCCGGCGACCAGTGCCGAACCCAGCGCGGTGACGAGGATCAGGATGGTCCAGATCATCACAGGCTCCACACGCCGGTGGCGGCCGCGCGGGCGGCATAGTCGGCGAAACTGCGCGGCGGGCGGCCAAGCGCCCGCCGCACGCCGTCGGCGACCCGTGCGTTGCGGCCGTCGAGGACGGTCGTGAACAGGTAGGTCACCAGTTCGACCACCTCGGCCGGCGTGCCGCCGGCGGCCAAGCCGGCTGCCTGTTCCTCCGGCGTGATCCTGACGTAGTCGATCGGCCGGCCGGCGGCACGGGCGATTTCGCCGACCGCTTGCCGGAAGGTCAGACAGGCCGGTCCGGTGAGTTCGTAAAGCTGGCCGACATGGCCCTCCTCGGTCAGCGCCCTGACCGCGATCTCGGCGATGTCGTCGACGTCGACGAAAGGTTCGGGGATATCGCCGGCGGCCAGCGCCACGGTGCCGGCGCGGATCGGCTCGAGGAAGACGCTCTCGCTGAAATTCTGGGCGAACCAGGCGGCGCGCAGGATGGTCCAGTCGGCGCCGGACCGTTGCAGGCCCGCCTCCGCCCGCTGCGCCTCCTCCTCGCCGCGGCCCGACAGCAGCACCAGGCGGCGCACGCCCCGGGCCAGTGCCCGCGCGGTTAGGGCCTCGATCGCCTCCGGCGCGCCGGGCGCCGCGAGGTCCGGGAAATAGCTGACATAGACCGCGGCCACGCCATCGAGTGCGGCATCCCAGGTGCCCCGGTCCGTCCAGTCGAAGGCGGGATCGGCCTGGCGCGATCCGGCACGGACGGCATGGCCGCTACCCCACAGCAGTTCGGCCACCCGCCGGCCGGTCTTGCCGGTCGCGCCCAGAACCAGGATCGGCTTGTCGGTCATGCTCACGGCCGTCTCCAATGTGAGTGTTTGTCACGTTCCTGACAATGTGATAAATCCTCATGTTAAGAGCGTCAAGCAAAAACATGAGGAATTATCACGTTCATGGCCGCCACAGGGAACACCGAAGCGCTGCGCCGCGCGCCGAGCCAGGCGCGCAGCCGCGAGCGGGTCGAGAAGATGCTTGCCGCCGCGCGCGACCTGATCGCCGAAAAGGGCTCGGACGCGCTGCGCATGGGCGAGGTGGCCGAGCGGGCCGGGGTCTCGATCGGCTCGCTCTATCAATTCTTCCCCGACAAGGCGGCGGTGATCCGCACGCTGGCCGAGCGCTACAACGCGGAAGGGCGGGCCTGCATCGCCGACGGTCTGGCAGGCATTGCCGACAAGGCCGGCCTGCGTACCGCCTTCGCCGCGCTGATCGATACCTATTACGGCATTTTCCTGGCCGAGCCGGTGATGCGCGACATCTGGTCGGGCACCCAGGCCGATCCGGCCTTGCGCGACCTCGACCGCGCGGACAGCCGGATCAACGGCGCGGTGCTGGCCGAGGTGATGGCGCGCTGCCGTCCCGAAGCCGACCGCGCCGCGCTGGAGGCATCGGCGTTCCTGGTCATGCAACTGGGCGAGGCGACGATGCGGCTGGCCATTTCGGTCGACCGGGCGGAGGGCGACCGGCTGGTCGAGACCTACAAGCGCATGGCCCTCGCCGAGATTGCCGGGGTGTGACGCCGGAAATCTTCAAACCTTCCGGGTTTTCGTGATAAGCGAAGGGCTTCCCCCAACCGCCGAGACGTCGAGACGCCGATGATTCCCCGTTACACCAGGCCGGAAATGGCCGCGATCTGGAGCCCTGAAGCCCGTTTCCGCATCTGGTTCGAGATCGAGGCCCATGCCTGCGACGCCCAGGTCAAGCTCGGCCTGATGCCGAAGAAGGCGGCGCAGGAAGTCTGGAAGAAGGGCAAGTGGGAAATCGACCGCATCGACGAGATCGAGCGCGAGACCCGCCACGACGTCATCGCCTTCCTGACCAACCTGGCCGAGCATGTCGGTCCCTCGGCGCGCTTCGTCCACCAGGGGATGACCTCGTCCGACGTGCTCGACACCTGCCTCAACGTCCAGCTGGTGCGCGCCGCCGACATTCTGCTCGACGATCTCGACCGGTTGCTGGCCGCGCTGGAGAAGCGCGCCTTCGAGCACAAGCTGACCGTCTGCATCGGGCGCAGCCACGGCATCCATGCCGAGCCGACGACGTTCGGCATCAAGCTCGCCACCTTCCACGCCGAATTCCAGCGCTGCCGCGCCCGCCTGGTGGCGGCCCGCGCCGAAGTCGCGACCTGCGCGATCTCGGGCGCCGTCGGCACCTTCGCCAATATCGACCCGAGCGTCGAGGAGCATGTCGCCGAGAAGCTCGGCCTCAGCCCGGAGCCCGTGTCGACCCAGGTCATTCCGCGCGACCGCCATGCGATGTATTTCGCGGTGCTGGGCGTCATCGCCTCGTCGGTCGAGCGGCTTGCCGTGGAAGTCCGCCATCTCCAGCGGACGGAAGTGCTTGAGGCCGAGGAATATTTCCATCCCGGCCAGAAGGGTTCGTCGGCGATGCCGCACAAGCGCAACCCGGTGCTGACCGAGAACCTGACGGGCCTCGCCCGCCTGGTACGCTCGGCCGTGGTGCCGGCGATGGAGAACGTGGCGCTGTGGCATGAGCGCGACATCAGCCATTCGTCCGTCGAACGCGGCATCGGGCCGGATGCCACGGTGCATCTCGACTTCGCGCTGAACCGCCTGGTGGGCGTGGTCGACAAGCTCGTGGTCTACCCCGAGAACATGCAGCGCAATCTCGACCGGCTGGGCGGCCTGTGCCATTCCCAGCGCGTGCTGCTGGCCCTGATCCAGGCGGGGATGAGCCGCGAGGATGCCTATGCGATGGTCCAGCGCCATGCCATGCGCATCTGGCGCGAGGGCGGCGATTTCCTGACCCTGCTGCAGGGCGAGCCCGAGGTCACGGCGATCCTCCCGGCCGACCGCCTGGCCGGGCTGTTCGACCTCGGCTATCACACCAAGCACGCCGATACGATCTTCCGCCGGGTGTTTGGCCGCACCAGGCCGGCCGCGGCGAAGCCAGAGAAGAAGAAGACGGCGAAGCGCAAGGGCTGATGACGATGCGGCGGCAGATGATCCGGGCGGCCGTGCTGGCCGCGGGCCTGATCGGCGCGGCGATGCCGGCGCGGGCCGAGGTGCTGGCCTGCCCGGCGGCGGTGACCGTGATCGAGCGGACCGATGCGCCGCAGGGCTGGGAAGCGACGCCCGGCAAGAGCGAGCGGCGACTGGTCGACTTCCAGGTATTCCGCGGTGCGCTGGGCGAGAAGCGCGATCCGGTCAAGCCGTCGTCGCGCCAGCGCCGGGCCGACGGCGCCGTGGTCACCACCTGGAAGTTCGCCTCGTCGGCGGCCCGGCCCGGCCCGTTCTTCGTGTCCTGCGTCTACCAGGGCACGCAGGTCGGCGTGCTGCACGAGGTCGCGACGGGCATGGACCGTTGCGAGCTGGTGGCGACGCCCGGGTCGAAAGGGCGCGCCACCGCCGTCTGCCGCAGCGTCGGCTGATCAGCCGGCGCGCACCTGACCCAGGAAGCGGTCGACTTCCGAACGCAGCTTTTCCGCGAGCGTCGAGAGTTCGCCGGAAGCGTTGAGCACCTGGCTGGCCGCATGGCCGGCTTCGCCGGCCGAACGGTTGACGCCGGCCACCGAGCTCGACGCTTCCTGGGTGCCCGCGGCCGCCTGCTCGACATTACGGGCGATCTCCTGGGTCGCCGCGCCCTGTTCCTCGACGGCCGAGGCGATCGAGCCGTTGATCTCGTCGATCCGGCCGATGGTGCCGCCGATCGACCTGATGGCATCGACCGCCTGCTGGGTCGCCTGCTGCACCTCGGAAACCTGCTGGCTGATCTCCTCGGTCGCCTTAGTGGTCTGGTTGGCCAGCGACTTGACCTCGGAGGCTACCACCGCGAAACCCTTGCCGGCCTCGCCGGCGCGGGCCGCCTCGATCGTGGCGTTGAGCGCCAGCAGGTTGGTCTGGCTGGCGATATTGGTGATCAGCGCGACGACGGCGCCGATGCGGTCGGCCGCGGCCGACAGGCCCTGGACGATGCGGTCGGTTGCCTGCGCCTCGTTGACCGCCCCTTGCGCGATCTGGCTGGCATTGGCCACCTGGCTCGAGATCTCGCGGATCGAGGCGGCCAACTCCTCGGAGGCCGAGGCCACCGTCTGCACGTTGGCCGCCGCCTGTTCGGTCGCCGCCGCGGCGGTCATCGACTGGCTGGTCGTGGTGTTGGCGATGCCGGTCATCGAGCCGGCGGTCGAATGCATCTCGGTCGCCGCGGCGGCTACCGCGTTGACCACGCCGCCCACCGCCGCGTCGAAATCGTCGGCCATCCTGCGCAGGGTTTCGCGGCGCTGACGCTCGGTCTCGATGCGCGCGCGCTCCTGCTCGGCCTGCCGCTCCGCGGCCTGGCGCCGCTCGGCCTCCTCGGCCTCGCGCTGGCGCTTCTCCTCGGCCCGACGGGCTTCTTCCTCGCGCTGGCGCTTTTCCTCCGAAGCGGCGCGTTCGCGCGCCTCGTCGTCGCGACGGCGCTGCTCGTCACGGATGCGCGCCTGCTCGGCCTCGGCGGCGAGGCGCTGGCCCTCGATACCGTTGCGCTTGAACACCTCGACGCTCTTGGCCATCAGGCCGACCTCGTCCTGCCGCTCCTGGCCTTCGACCTCGGCCGAATAGTCGCCGCGGGCCAGCACGTCCATCGTGCCGGCCAGGCCGCGCAACGGCCTGGCGATGCCGGCCTGGGCGATCCAGAAGGCGAAGGCGCCGACCAGCAGCACGCCGGCGGCGAGGATGATCAGCAGCGTGTTGCGCGTGCTGACATAGGTCACGGTCAGTTGCTCGGAGGCGGCGCCGAGCTCGCTGATCGAGCGCTCCAGCTCACTGGTGAACAACTGGCGCAGCGTCAGGATTTTCGGGGTGATTTCCTTCTGGACGATCTGCACCGCCTTGGCGTTGGCCTCCGGCGTGTTCTCCTGGGCCAGGACCTGTACCGGGCCGGCGGCATTGATGACGTCCTGATAGCCGCTCTTCAGCCGGTCGAGCTCGGCGGTGCGCTGCGGCATGCCCTTGCGCGCCAGATTCAGCCGGCGATCGAATTCCTGGGTGACCGACTGCAGGGTGGAGACCGTCTTCCGGATGTCGTCGGGGTCCGTCTCGGCGATCATCTCGTAGATCAGGCTGGAGGTCTCCAGCACCGTGACGTTGACCCGCGACATCCAGATCACGCCGGGCACGTCGTTGACCAGCAATTCGCCATTACGGTCATCGGCCTGGCCCATGCGGTACATCGATAGCCCGGTGGTGCCGATGCCCAGCGCGGCCAGCATCACGATCACCAGGATCACCTTGTACAGAATACGAATGTTTTTCATGGAAAGTTCCCCGAACCACCCGACTTTGGGCGTAGAGGTACTTAATCACGATGAAAAACAATCGTGTTTGGTGGAATTGTAAATAATTTTTATCTATAATACCGTGTTTATTTCGTGATAACGGCTACTAAACGCTGGAATGTTACCTTGCCAACAATACTGGAATCTTGGCATGGGCCAGGATTCGTCTGGTTGCTCCACCGAAAATGAATTCGCTGATCCGGGACTGGCCCGAGGCGCCCATGACCAGCAGGTCGGCATCGTGGCGATGCGCGTGGTCGAGCAAAAGGCTGCCGGCATCGTCGCCGGCCAGCTGGGTCAGCGTGACGGCGACGCCGTGGCGGGCGAGGTGGCGCGAGATGTCGGCCCCGGGATCGGCGCCCAAGAGCCCGCGAATCTTGCCTTCCGGCACCACGACCAGATGCACTGCTTCGGCCTCGATCAGGAACGGTATCGCATCGGCGATGGCGCGCGTCGCCTCGCGGCTGCCGTTCCAGCCGATGACCACGCGGCGCGGCAGGCGCGCGGCGGGCCAGTCGACCGGCAGTACCAGGGTGGGACGGCCCGAGGCGAAGACGATGTCTTCGGACAAGCTCAGCACGGTGGTCGGCTCGTCCCGGCCCAGCACCGGGCCGACGATCGCCAGGCCCGCATGGCGGGCGTGCAGCATCAGCGCCTCGCCGATCTCGTTCTCGGAAACGCGCCATTCACGGGTCAGCGCGGCGCCGCCGGCGATCGCCTCGAAAGCCGCGCGGGCGGCCGCGCAGGCCTCGTCGACCGCCTGGCGATGCAATTCCATCATGCTGGCCAGCCCGCCGCCGATCGCATAGCCGGCATGGCGGTGCAAGGCGAGGTCGTCGGCCACGAAGGTGGCGATCAGATGGGCGCCCCAGCGTTCGGCCAGCGCGGCACCGAAGCCGAGCCGGGCATCGCGCCCCGCCGCGCCCTCGATGAAGACGACGATGTCCTTCGGTGTCATGGCCGCGCCCCCGATCGATTACCTGCCGGAAAGCGTGCGCCGCCGCGGGATTCGAATCAACGGGCGGATCGTCGCGGGCCGAAAGCAGGAAAGGCGCCCGCGAGGGGCGCCTTTCCGAACGTCATATGACTGAAATGATTATTCCGAACGGATCTGCTGGTCGGCGACCTGGGTCAGCTCGGTCATCTTGTTGCGGATGCGATGCTCCGACAGGTCGACGTTGCGGGCCTGGACGTCGGCCAGGATCTTGCGGACCACGTCTTCCTCGCCGGCTTCGGCGAGATCGGCCACGACCACGTCCTTGGCATAAGCGGCCGCCTCGTCGCCGGCGAGGCCGAGCTTCTCGGCGACCCACAGGCCCAGGAGCTTGTTGCGCCGGGCTCCGATCTTGAAGGCCAGGTCGGCATCGTGCTGGAACTTCGATTCGTTGGCCTTCTTGAGGTCGTCGAAACCGCTCATGGGCGGGGCTCCCTGGGTAATGTTGGGCCGTCAGCTATCGTTGAAACCGTATATAGGTGGCCTGGGTTGCACGCCGCAAGCCCTTCTCACTACTCGGTGATCGCCGCGTAGACCATGTTGCGGATCAGGCTGCGATAGGTCAGCCGCATCTTGGGCGACTGCATCATGAACACGACGAACATGTCTTGATCCGGATCAACCCAGAAGGCGGTGCCGCCGGCGCCGCCCCAATTGTATTCGCCGATCGAACCCGGGGTCGCGGCCATGCCGTCGGCGATGCGGACGGCGAAGCCCAGCCCGAAGCCGTAGCCGGGCCCCGGCAGGTAATAGGGCCCGGGCTTGACCAACTGGCCCAGATGGTCTGACGTCATGTAGTCGACGATCGCCGGGCTGAGGTAGCGCTTCTCGTTGAACTCGCCGCCGTTCAGCATCATCTGCAGGAAGCGCGCGTAGTCCATGGCCGTGCCGGTCAGGCCGCCGCCGCCCGATTCATACTTGGCCGCGACACGCGGATCGAAGAAGTCGACGTCGACGCCGATCGAGCGGTCGGTCTTGAACGGTTCGGCGAGGCGGCCCTGCTTCTGCTTGTCGGTGACATAGAAGGCGGTATCGGGCATGCCCAGCGGATCGAGCAGCCGTTCGCGCAGGAACTGATAGAGGCTCTTGCCGGAGACGACCTCGACGACGCGGCCGAGGATGTCGGTCGAATGGCTGTAATCCCAGATCGTGCCGGGTTCGTAGGCCAATGGCAGCTTGGCGATCCGCTCGGCGAATTCGGCATTGTCGAAGTCGCCGGCAAAGATCTTGGCATCGACATAGGCCTTCTTGGCGATCCCTTCGCCGAAGAAGCCGTAGGTGATGCCCGACGAATGACGCATCAGGTCCTGGATGGTGATCGGGCGGCGGGCCGGCACCGGGTCGGGGGTGCCCGCGACCTTCTGCTCGGCAAAGGCCGGGATGATGCGGCCCAGCGGCGTATCCAGGCTCAGCTTGCCTTCCTCGACCAGCATCATGACGGCAACCGACGTCAGCGGCTTGGTCATCGAATAGATGCGGAAGATCGAATCCCTGGCCATCGGAATCTTAGCCTCCGGATCCTGCTGGCCGATCGCCTCGAAATAGGCGATCTGGCCCTGGCGGGCGATCAGCAGCACGGCGCCGGGGATGGCGCCCTTGTCGACATCCGCCTTCAGCCGCTCGGTGATGCGGTTGAGGCGCTCGGTCGACAGCCCGACTTCTTCAGGCGTCGCGCGCTGCAATTCCTGGGCGTTGACGGTCAAGGCGGCCAGGCACAGGCCGGCGGCCAGGGCCAGCGCAGCGATCGGACGGGTCATCAGTCTGGGCATTACGCTTTCCTCCCCTGTCATGTTGATTGCGGGCATGATCGGGGGCGTGCGCCTTTCGGTCAAGCCGTTGGCCGCGCCCGGCCGGATGCGGTGGTGGTAAGGGCGTGCCGATCCGCCCTTAAGCGGTGGACAGACCGCCCGCCGGGCCGCTAGTTTCCGCCGCGATGCAGGCATGGCGGAATCGGTAGACGCAGCGGACTTAAAATCCGTTTTCTGTAAAGAAGTGGGGGTTCGAGTCCCCCTGCCTGCACCATCATTTCCCGTGGATTAGGCAAGATCGCCTCACTTTCTTCCTGCCTGATCACGGGCAGCATGGGGACTTTTGAAGTCCCCAGCTGTCCCGCTGTAATCCAACCGGCATGCCGGCATGCCGGCAAGGCGGCAACCCCGGGCTCACTCGCGCGGTCGAGTCGTTGATGTCTTAAACAGACCTGCAGTTGGTTCGTCGGCGACAGGCCGCAATCTCATAGACAGAGAATTTGATGGACGAGTACCCTGACGAGTTGTCCCCATTGGGGGAGCATCCCAACCGCGAAAAGTTCGCCGCGTGGTGGGCTCGTGTCGGAACGCACTTTCCATACGTGCCCCGGAATGTTGCCCGTCAATGGCTCTACAGACATTGGAACATGGGGTCGCCATTCTCCTACATTCCTTCTGCCAAGGCGAGATTTCGACTGGAGCATTGGGGACCGGCTGAAATTCTTCAGGTGCTGAATAGTGATCCCAACGCGGAATTTGCGCCGTATGGGCATAGAGCATTTCGGCGCGAGGTGCCGGCGCTCTGGATAACTAGGGTGATGGAGAGGCGCCACAGATGGCCGGTGCCGCCTATCGTTCTGAATAATCTATCTGGAGAGCATAGACGCTACGGTACGCAGCTCCCGCAAGGGTATGTCTTGGTTGAGGGGCATCATCGTATGGAGCTGGCTCACGCGTTGCTCGAGAACGGTGTCATCTTGCCGATGATGCCTCTGTGGATTTTGGACCTGATGGAGCTACCTACAAATCAAAGCTGATGTAGGTAATACAAGATCTTCCCGCGTGAGCAGTAGCATCAAGACAATTAACGGCTTTCCGCTTTTTTGATTTGAGATGTACGCGGAGATCGCATGTTTAGCAGTGGTGCTTACTGCATGGAGTGCCAGTGGCTCGGCATGGAGCTAGTCGCGAACCTTCTCCCAACAACCGGGGCGGGCTGTCGGAGGAAAAGCGGGGTCGTGGTGCTTTCGGCGCGCATGGACGGCTCCAAATTGACTATTGTGACGTGCAGATTTTATGCACATGTGCCGAAAAGTGGTGAGCATAATTTCTGCACAATTGCTTATTTTCTGCACATGAGGTGTCGTGGCCACCATGAAGATTTCCGCCGCCCAATGTCGCGCTGCGCGTGGCCTCACAAATATTACCCAAGGCAATCTCGCTGCCCGAAGCGGGGTAAGCGTCCGTACCATTGCTCATTTCGAGAAAAGCGAGCGGACGCCGATCCCCGCCAATCTCACCGCCATCCGCGCGGCCCTGGAAGCCGCCGGCGTTGTCTTCGTCGATGAGAACGGGCACGGGCCCGGGGTAAGGTTGAGAAAGGAGATAAAATTGACCTCGAAAACGATACTAGCCTACCTCGGCCAACGTGGCGGCGCTGCTTCTAGAGCCGATCTGGAGAAAGCGTTTTCCATAGAGGCGGACCATCTAGTTCCCGTCCTGAAAACGCTGATTGAAGGAGCCTATCTCCAGCACATTCAAAACGATGAATACGGCGGTGATGGTTTCAAGCTTCTGGAGCGCGGCAAAGCGGAGCTTCGATAAGCGAATCAATTTCAGCTTCACCTTCGTCGCGTCGAGCAGCAATGCGCCGGGGAGGCCGGCTACTGAATACGGCCAGGGCCTGAGTCAAAAATTGGTGTCAAATCAAAAAATGACTCGACTCTTCATGGTGAAGTTGTTGCGATATACCCCTTTCCAGTGAGGGGGGTAAAATGACGCAGTTTCCGACACTTGAAGGGGTAGAGCATGACAGCGGCGTTAAGCTTATGTCGTTCGCCTCAATTGGTGCTATGGGAGGCTCTGGAAAAGTAAGCGTTGATGTGCGAGAAATATTGTCGTTGGGCGTCGATCAGGCTTTATACTTCATAAACGTGTCTGTGACGGGCGGCGGTCAGTATGATCAAGCGTCGGTAGCATCGATCGACTATGAAGATTTGCCAAGATTAATCGGCGCAATAAAAACAATAAAAGGATCTCCAAGAATTAAGAAAAGACTTACGAGTTTTGAGTGTGAAGTTTCAGCGGGACAAGATTTTAAAGCGGTAGTTTTTGATGCAAAAGATAAGTTAATGTTTGGTGTGTATGCCGGATCCGAAGTTTGTTTCTTCAATGATTTATCCAAGGTTGATCAATTTGTTGGTTTGCTGGAGCGGGCTCGTGAGTTGATTTCGTCTTTGGCGGATGCTTGATCCTGGCGACGATCGCTATGCCAAGGCGCACCTTGCGCCTTCAGATTTGTCAGCCTCACCACTCGGCCATCTTATCCGCCGTTCCTGAACGGTGAGTTCGGTGCAGTGCAGGTTGGGCGATCTCCCACAGCAACGGTTAGAATTTCTGTGGTCACGAAAATTCATTGACGACGACATAAAACGTCACCACGATAATTCCGTGAAAATCACCTGCGACCCCGTGAAGCGAGCCAGGACCCTTGAGGAACGCGGGCTCGATTTTCTGGATGCCGCCGAGGTGTTCGAGGGGCCGGTGTACGAAGTCGAGGATGACCGCTTCGACTACGGCGAATGCCGCGTACTTTGCTTCGGCTTGTTACGCGGCCGAATGGTCGTCGTCGGGTACGTCGAGCGGGACGGCTCCCGTCATGTTTTCACGATGAGGAAGGCCAATGAGCGAGAACAAGCGCGCTTTGGGGAGCGACTTGGCTAAGGTCGATAGCCACGAGATCCAGCCGCACGAGTATGATGATGCCCCTGAATTCACTGATGAGATGTTCGGCCGGGCGACGCTGAAAGTCCGTGGCCAAGTGGTCCGGCGGGGCCGTCCGAAGTTGGGGGCGCCGAAAGTCCGTATCGGATTGCGTCTGGACCAGGATGTCATCGACGCTTTCAAGGCCAGCGGGCCGGGCTGGCAAAGCCGGATGAACGACGCGCTTCGCGCTGCCGCGAGACTGCCGGCTAAGGCCGATTGAGGTAGCACCCATGCTGAGCCGGTATCGCGCCTTGCCGTGCGGCTCGGCCCGTCATCGCAAGCGTCTTGTGGCCCAGCTTGTCGCGCAGCAGGAAGGTATTGGCCCCGGTCTGAAAAGGCCATCTCCGGCAGTTGACGGAAACAAGCGGAACCGATAGGAAAACATACCTAATTCGACTTAAAATCCGTTTTCTGTAAAGAAGTGGGGGTTCGAGTCCCCCTGCCTGCACCATCATCGAAGGAGGCCTGCCGATGCATCTCTTCACCATCGAGGCCGATGGCCGCCCCGTCGCGGTGCTGGCCGCCGAAAACCTCGCCGATGCCGAAGCCATCGCCGGCTCCAAGCCGCTGAAATCGGATCTCGTGGAATACGAGACGATCGGCGGCCCGGTCTGGTCCGGCGAGACGCCGCTGTTCGTGCGCGAAGCCTTCGACGAGGAGGCCGAGACCTGGCGGGACGAGTGGCAGGAAGCCGAGGAAGAGGGCGAGGTCGGGCCGGGCGACGAGGAAGGCTGGCTCGTTTTCCTGGTGCCGGTCACCGAACCGGACGAGGACGACGACTGATCCCGGCGTAATCGGACGGTCCTGGACAACCCAACGCACATCGCGTAGGCTGCCTGTTGCCTTTTTGTTCGGGGGGCTTCCATGCGGCGTCCGGTAATCGTTGCCCTGTGCTGGGTCGTGCTTGCTGCCTTCGCGGCACCGTCCGGCGCGCAGACGGTGCTGTACGAGCGGCGTGTCGGCAAATGGACCCTGTCCGCCATGGCGGAAGAGAGGTTTTCGGCCTGCGGGCTGGCGGTCTTCAACGACAGGGGAACGTCGCTCGGCCTGGCGCTGCACGGTGACGGAACGGGCGAGATCTCGTTCAGAAATTCGTCCTGGGACCTTCCCGAGGAAGGGATATCGCTGACCTACGGGATCGACCGGAAGCCGGGCCTGCAGACCCGGGCCGCGGTCAGGGCGGGCGAGATGGCGGAGGTCGCGTTGCGCCGCGATGTCCTCTGGTTCGACCAGATCGCGGCGGGCCGGTCGCTCTACGTCCGGATCCTGGACGAGGTGCATGCCTTCGACCTCGCCGGCCTGGCGCCGTTGGTGCCGATTCTGTTCGACTGCGTGAAGCATTACCGCAACGAGCGCGTCGCCCCGGCCCTGGTGCCGGCGGTGCGGCCCGCGCTGGGGATAGAGGCAGCCAGGGCGCAGGCGATGCGCTGGGTCGAGCGCCTGGCGGCAGAAGGCGCGATGCCGCGCGGTACCTTGCTGACATCGGAGGAAAAAGCCGATCCCGAGATGCGGGCGTTTCTCGAAGATGCCGCGATCGGCTGGCAGAACCGGGCGATCGAGATGGTCGGGCGCCTCGCGGTCCTCATGCCGCACCCCGATCCCTTGTCCACCATGGCATGGGATCTGATCGAGCGCTCGACGGCCAATTGCGACGGCGACTATACGGTGATCCGCGGCGGCCGGGACGACGGGATTATCGGCATCTACACCGATTGCAACATCAAGGGCAAGCGGCTGCGGCTCGATTACGTCCTGTTCAAGGACAGGAATGGCTACCTCTATTGGGCATCGTTCGTCGGGACGCGTCCGGACCGTGCCGGCGACATCGACCCGGTGGCCGAGGATTTCCGCCGCGCCGCCGTGGCGCTGCTGGCGCGGCCGTAATGTTCATCGATGGGAGTGGATTCTTATGGCTGAGTTCGGGGCGGCATGATGCGGGCGACCATTGCGGGCCTGTTCTGGGCGGTGATCCTGATGCTGCAGGCCGCTCCGGCCCAGGCCCAGACGCCCATCGTTGAAGAGCGTATCGGCAACTGGACGCTGCAGGCCTTCTTCGACGGCGCCTTTGGGGCCGGCGGTTGCCAAGTCTACACCCACACGGGCAAGGCAACCGCCCTCGGCCTGACGCTGCTGGCGAACGGGGCGGGGCACGTCCAGTTCAGGGATCCGTCCTGGCGTCTTCCCGAAAATCAGGTATCGCTGGCCTACGGCATCGAAAAGCACCGTGGTTTGCGCACCCAGGCGAAGGTGCTGGAGGGCGACACGGCCGTCGTCGCGCTGCGGCATGATTTCCTGTGGTTCGACCAGATCGCGGGGGGTGAGGTGCTCTACCTGGTTATCCAGGACGATGTTTATTCCTTCCCCCTCGCCGGCCTCGCACCGCTCGTGCCCAAGCTGTTCGAGTGCGTGCAGCGCTACCGTGACGAAAAGATCGCGCCGGCCCCGGCGGCAACGACAACGCCGCCGCAGGTTGACCTGCAGGCCGCCAAGGCACAGGCGGCGCTCTGGGTCGAGCGGCTGTCGGCTGAAGGCGCCATGCCGCGTGTCGGCTCGCTGACATCGGCGGACTCGGCCGATCCGCGGGCCCGGCACCTCGTCAAGAATGGCGTTGCCGCCTGGCAGAACGGGGAAGCCGGCGTGAGCGGGCAGCTGGAGATCCTTCCGCCGCGGCCGGAGGATGTCGACCTGATGGCGCGGGGCCTGACCGCATTCCTGGTGCGGAGCTGCGAAGGCGACTACCGGATGACGCGCGGCGGCCGCGACGACAGCGTCATCGGCGTCTACGTCCAATGCCGCGTCAATGGGCGGCCGGAGCGGCGCGACTTGGTGCTGTTCAAGAACAGCGACGGCTATCTGTACAGGGCAGCCTTCATCGGCGAGAAGGCGGATCGTGCCGACGACACCGACCTGGTTGCCGAAGATTTTCGCCGGGCCGCGCTCAAGCTGCTGGGACGATAACCGGTCAGGCGACGTCCAGGATCCGTTCATGCGCGCCGGTGGCGCCCCAGCGCACGATCTCGGCCAGTATCGGCACCAGCGCCTCGCCCCCCGCTGCCAGGCGGTACTCGACCTTCTTGGGGACAACCGGATAGGCGTGACGGGTGATCAGCCCGCGTTCCTCCAACTCCTTCAGCTCGCGGCTGAGGATGCGCGGCGTGACCGGCTTGCCCAGGCCGCCATGCAGCAGCGAGCGGCCGATCGCGCCGAACCGCGCCGGCCCGCGATGGAGCACGCAAAGGATATGCAGCTTGTAGCGGCCGCCGACGATCTGGTTGAAGGCGATCGCCGGGCAGAGCCGGATATGCCGCATGTCGAGGCCCGTCAGGCTTGAGGCCGCCGGACCGGAAGAGGTCTCCATCGCCGCCACGGGTACTATCCTTTTTGTCCGTATTTACGATTCCGTACTACCGACCCTAGTCTGCCGCCACGTCACGGCACAAGGGAGATCGGAGATGGAAAATGTGGTCACAGCCTCGGCCGACATCGCTCGCGGCGAGGTCGAGGCCCGGGTCGATCTGGCGGCGGCGCCCGAGCGTGTGTTCCGCGCCCTGACCACGGTGGAGATCTGCTGTTGGTGGGTGCGGCCCGGCGTGTTCGATACGCGGCGCTGGACGGGCGAGGTTCGCGTCGGCGGGCAGTGGGAAACCACCGGCGTCGGCCAGACGGGGCCTTATCGGATGGTCGGGGAGTTCTTCGCGGTCGAGGCGCCGCGCCGGCTTGAGCACAGCTGGACCGTCGTCGGCGCGCCGGGCGGCGTATCGCGGGTGATCTACGATCTCGAACCGGTGGAGACGGGCACGCGGTTGACCCTGCGCCATGCCGGCCTCAAGGTGGCCCCGATCTGCGAGGCGACGCTGAAGGGCTGGGAGACCAGCCTGGCCCGGTTGGCCGAACTGATGAAGGGCTGAGCATGGCATACGACGAACGATTGGCCGCGCGGGTGCGCGCGCTGCTGCACGGTCCGATCGTCGAGCGCCGGATGATGGGCGGCCTGTGCTTCATGGCCGGCGACCACATGGCTTGCGGCGTGGTCGGCGAGGCGCTGATGGTGCGTATCGGCAAGGTGCCGATACCGGACGAGGCGCATGTCCGGCCGCTCGAGATGGGCGGCCGGCGCACGGCGGGGTTCATCCTGGTCGATCCGCCCGGCGTCAGGACGCCGGCCGGCCTCGAGCGCTGGGTCGAACGCGGATTGGCGGTCGCCGCCAGCCTGCCCCCGAAGCAGCCTCAGGCTTCCTCGCGCAGGTAACGCTGGCCCTTCGCCAGGCGCACGCCCTGCGCGGTGGCGATGCCGAGTTCGAGGCTTTCGGCGATGCGCCGCGCGCGTTCGACGAAGTGCCGCGCGGCCGCCGGCGGGCACAGGTCGTCGGCCGTCTGCTCGAACAGGGCAAGCCAGCGGTCGAAGAAACGGCCATCGATCGGCAGCGGCAGGTGCACGCGCATCGGCTGGCCGTGATAGGCACCGGTCATCAGCGCCACGGACGACCAGAACTGCACCATCCGCTCGAGATGCGGCCCCCAGTCCGTGATTCGCTCGGCGAAGACCGGGCCCAGCATGTCGTCGGCGCGGACGCGGTCGTAGAAGCCATGGACCAGCCGCTCGATCATCGCCTCGTCGATGCCGGTCTCGTCGCGGATGGCCTGGGTCACTTCGAGGCGGCGTTCGGAAATCACGGGGATGGTCATGGGCTCGTACCTGCTGATGGCGTTGCATCGCTGAACTAGATGCCATGACCGCCCGGGGCAATCACCGGCGGCGGAATGTCGCAGGCGGTGTTGACAAACAACTTATAAGTTATACGATAAGACACATAAGCGATGGCATGGAGGTGGGAATGTTCAGGTTGTTGTCCGGCTGCTGCCTGTTGGCGCTGGTGGGGATCGTGGGGCCGGTGCAGGCGCGGGATCTTACCGTGGTCGGCTTCGGCGGTTCGCTGCAGGAGGCGATGCGGCTGGCGTATTTCCAGCCCTTCGCGGCAGCGGCCGGGAAGCCGCTGATCGAGGAGTCCTACGAAGGCGGCATCGCCAAGATCAAGGCGATGGTCCAGACCGGCGCGGTCACCTGGGACGTCGTCCAGATGGACGACAACGAGATGATGCTGGCCTGCGACGAGGGGCTGCTGGAAAAATTCGATTGGCCGGCGATCGCGGAAGGCCCGCAGATCCGGGCCAATGCCAAGCAGCCTTGCGGCGTCGGCGCCTTCGTCTGGTCGATGGTGGCGACGCACGATCCGGCCAAGGTGCAGGGCGTGGCGTCCTGGGCCGATTTCTGGGATCTCGCGAAATATCCGGGCAAGCGGGGCTTGCGCAAGCAGGCGCGGATGACGCTCGAAATCGCGCTGCTCTCGGATGGTGTGGCGCCGGCCGATATCTACAAGGTGCTGGGCACCGAGGCCGGCGTGACCCGCGCCTTCGCCCGCCTCGACCAGATCAAGCCGCAGGTGCAGTGGTGGACTTCGGGCGCCCAGCCGCTGCAGTGGCTTGCCTCCGGCGACGTGGTGATGACGGCGGCCTATAACGGCCGGGTCGCTGCGGCCAACAAGGATGGCCGCAATTTCAAGATGAGCTGGCTGGGCCAGCTCTACGCGATGGATTTCTGGGCCATCGTCAAGGGCAGCCCCAACGCGGCCGAGGCGCGCAAGCTGGTCGGGCTGATGATGCAGGCCGAGCCGCAGAAGACTTTCGCCGAGGCGATCGGCTACGGCGTCACCAATGTCGAGGCGATGAAGCTGATCAAGGCATCGGCCAAGGCCGAGCTGCCGACGTCGGACGCCAATCTCGCCCGGGCGCTGGCGATCAGCCCGGCCTTCTGGGTCGACCATGAGGAAGACCTGCAGAAGCGCTTCAACACCTGGGTCGCCCAGTAAAAGAAACCGAGACAGAGAGGCTTCTCACCATGTTTGCACGTTTCACCGCGCCGCTCGCGGCGCTGCTGGTCGCGGCCGGCCCGGCGTTCGCCGCCGACCTCACCGTCGTCGGCGCTGGCGGCGCGCTGCAGGATGCCGAGCGCAAGGCCTTTTTCCAGCCCTTCGCCGAGCAGACCGGCGTCCGCCTGACCGAGGATTCCTATTCCGGCCAGATGGCCAAGGTGCGCGCCATGGTCTCGACCGGCAGCGTCAGCTGGGACGTCATGCAGATCGAGCAGAACACCATGCTGGCCGGCTGCGACGAAGGGTTGTTCGAGAAGGTCGACTGGGCCCGCATCGGCAAGCCGGGCGATTTCCTGCCCGAGGCGGTCAGCCCCTGCGGCGTCGGCGCCTTCGTCTGGTCGATGGTGCTGACCTACGACAGGACCAGGCTGAAGGACGGCCCCGCCGACTGGAAGGGGTTCTGGGACACCGCGCGCTGGCCGGGCAAGCGCGGCCTGCGCGCCACCGCCAAGATGACGCTGGAGGTCGCGCTGCTGTCGGATGGCGTGGCGCCGGGCGAGGTCTACAAGGTGCTGTCGGCCCCCGGCGGCGTCGATCGCGCCTTCGCCCGCCTCGACAAGCTGAAGCCCGACGTGTTGTGGTGGACCGCCGGGGCCGAGCCGATCGAGCGTGTCGCTGCCGGCGATCTCGTGATGGCCGCCGCGTTCAACGGCCGCGTGTCGGCGGCGAATGCCGCCAACCCGCGCTTCGCCCTGGTCTGGGACGGTCAGGTCTACGGCATGGATTACTGGGGCATCGTCAAGGGCAGCCGTAACCGCGACGCGGCCGAGCAATTCCTCGCCTTCGCCGCGCGTGCCGACGTGCAGAAGCGCTTCCCCGACTTCATCGCCTACGGCGTGACCAACCGCCAGGCCATCGGGGCGATCGAGCCCGGCATCGCCGCCGGCCTGCCGACCACGCCGGCCAACATGGCGCGCGCGGTCGGCCTCGACACCCAGTTCTGGGCCGATCAGGGCGAGGCGCTGGAAGCCCGCTTCGCCACCTGGCGAGCGCGCTGAGCCGATCGTGGCCGATATCGCCATGACCCTGTCCCCGGCCGCTGCCTCCAAG
>JAEYTW010000230.1 GCA_023433835.1 Pseudomonadota bacterium
TGCAAGCGCTGCCGACCGGAGGAGACCGCGCCGGTCGACCCCAAGCTTGCCGCGATCGAGAAGGTTGCCCTGGCGATCCGCGACCACGTCGCCGCCGGTGCCGAGGGGCCGCCGCTGCTGGCCGATCTCGCCCGCACCGCCGGCGTCAGCGCGGGCCGGCTGCAGCGCCAGTTCACCGAAGCCGTCGGCATCTCGCCGCGGGCCTATGCCGAGGCCGAGCGCGTCGCCCGGCTGAAGAAGGCGCTGCGCGCCGGCCACGGCGTCGCCGATGCGGTGTTCGATGCCGGCTACGGCTCGGGCAGCCGGGTCTATGAAAAAAGCGATCAGCGCCTGGGCATGACGCCCGCCACCTATGCCAAAGGCGGCATCGGCGTGGCCCTGACCTATGCGACCGCGCGCTGCACGCTGGGCCGCGTCCTGGTGGCGGCCAGCGAGCGCGGGGTGGCCGCGGTCGAACTGGGCGACGACGACGCGGCGCTGGTCGAGCGGCTGGAAGGCGAGTTTCCGCGCGCCATGGCCACCCGCGACGACGCGGCGATGGCCGATACGCTGGCCCAGGTCGTGCGCTACCTCGATGCGCAGGGGCCGCGGCCCGACCTGCCGCTCGATATCCGCGCCTCGGCCTTCCGCGAGCGGGTATGGCGCGCGCTGCTGGCCATTCCGGCCGGCGAGACCCGATCCTACGCCGAAGTGGCCCGCGCCGTCGGCGCCCCGGGCGCGGCCCGCGCGGTCGGCACGGCCAGCGGCGCCAACCGGCTGGCGGTGCTGGTGCCGTGCCATCGCGTGCTGCGCGAGGATGGCAGCCTGGGCGGCTACCGCTGGGGTCTCGAGCGCAAGGAAATGCTACTGGCGCGCGAAGCCAAAGGCTAGTCGCGGGCGACGGCCAGGCGGTCGCGGCCGCCGGCCTTGGCGGCGTAGAGGGCGCGATCGACCCGCGATAGCAGGTCGTCGACGATATCCCGCGGCTCCAGGCCCGCGACCCCCAGGCTCACCGTCACCGTCAGCACGCCGTCGTCGATCGCCCCGGTGGCGGTGGCGACGGCCTGGCGGATCCCTTCGGCCAGGCTGGTCGCTTCCTGCAGAGAACAGTTGGGCAGCACCACGAGATATTCGTCGCCGCCCCAGCGGCAGACCACGTCGCGCGGCCGCAGCGCGCGGCGGATGGCGTTCGCCACCTCGACGAGGACGCGGTCGCCGGCAAGATGGCCGAAGCCGTCGTTGACCGCCTTGAACTCGTCGATGTCGACCAGCACGGCCGCCAGATCGCTACCCATGCGATGAGCTTCGCTCACCGCCCGCGCGATCACCGGATCATAGGCATGCCGGCTGGCCAGCCCCGTCAGCTTGTCGGTCGTCGCCATCACCTCGAGCCGCGCCTGATAGCGATTGATCGTCGCCAGCACCGCCCACAGCACCAGCGCGGTCACGATCGCGCAGAGCACCAGATTGAGATAGAGCGTCTGGCGCGCCGGCCCCAGCGCCTCGTCCTCGGTCTTCTCGACGAACAGATACCAGTTCAGTTGGGGAATGAAGCGGACGTTCAGCAGCGTCTCGTGGCCCTGGCGCCTGTAGGACAGCGAGCCGGCGGCCGACCCCGCGACGTCGAGCCGGGCGGCGAGATCGGCCAGCCCCTCGCGCTGCGCCAGCATCGCTTCCGGTACCGCCTTCTGGTCCGAAGTCAGCACGATCTTGCCGGCGGGATCGACGAAATAGACCACGCGATGGAAACGGTTCTGGTAGCTGCGGATCAGGTCGCGCACCGCGTTCACGGTCAGACCGACGCCGACGACGCCCAGGAAATGCCCGTCGGCGGCGAGCACGCGGTAGTTGACGAAGATGGTCAGCGCATCCTGGTTGGCGAAATCGGGATCGACGTTGATCTCGTAGGCGGCCTGCATCTCGCGGACGCGGAAATACCAGGCATCGCGCCAGTCGGCGGCGTCGACCGGCTTCAGCACGCCGTCGGCGTAGTAATAGCGCCGGGTCGCCTCGGAAACAAAAAAGCTCGCCACCGTGTTGTAGCGCCGGCGGATTTCGGCGAGATAGGCGGCGACCGCCGAAACCGGCTCCTCGCCGTCGCGTACCCAGTCCTGCAGAAAGGTATCCGATGCCATCACCGACGAGATCAGCACCGGCCGGATCAGGTCGTTCTGAATCTCCGAATAGATGGTGTCGGAGGTCAGCGGCAGTTCGGTCTCGGCGATGCCCTGACGCACCGATGCACGCGACACGAGATAACTGCCCACCGTGGTAACCAGGAAGCCGATGCCCAGTAGCACCGCCAGCGCCACGATCAACCTGCGCTTCGCCCCCAAGATCACCGCCGAATCATCCCCGCCGCCTGCGACAAACGGGGCAGTATCGCGGCGGCCGGCCCGATTGACCAGCCCGAAGGGATGGCGCGGTGCACAAGCCCATGTCATCATCGCCCATCAACCCGAGGTCGAGCGGAGTCCGCGCTGATGTCCTATGTGCGCAAAGTGTGTTTGCCTGGTGAAGAGATCGTCTACGAAGCTCGGCTGCATTGGGTTGCCTATCTGCCGGTGTTCTGGCTGGTCCTGCTGTGGGCCGTGTGCTTCTGGCTGCTGCTGGGCCGGGGCGACATCTTCTGGATCGCCAATGCCATCTTCGCCGTCTTCGCCGCCCTGATCCTGTTCGCCAGTTGGCTGCACGCCGTCTCGACCGAACTGGTCGTGACCGACAAGCGGGTCATCGCCAAGACCGGCTTCATCCGCCGCTCGAGCCACGAGATCGCCCGCCACAAGATCGAGGGCGTCGCCGTCGATCAGAGCCTGGCCGGCCGCATGCTCGGCTTCGGCACCGTCACCGTGCGCGGCACCGGCGGGGGCCTCGCCCCGATGACGCAGATCGCCGATCCGCTCGGCTTCCGCAACGCGGTCTCGACCGAGATCGACAAGGAGGGCGCCGCCGTCCGGGCGATGGCCGCCGCCCAGCCGCCGGCCATCGGCTGACATGTGGATCATGGTCGCCGGGCCCTATACGTCCGGCGGCGCCGGGGCCGCGGAACGCGCGGCCAACCTCACCCGGTTGAACCAGGCGGCCCTGGCGCTGTTCGACCGTGGCCATCTGCCGATCATCGGCGTCAATCTGGCGCTGCCCGTGATCGCGGCCGCCGGCGAGGATCAGTTCGAGCGCCTGATGATGCCGATCTCGCTCGGCCTGGCCGAGCGCTGTGATGCCTGCCTGCGCATCGGCGGCCCCTCGCGCGGTGCCGACGACGAGGCTGGCCGCTTCCGTGCCGCGGGCAAGCCGGTCTATTTCCGCCTGGAGGATGTGCCGCCCGCCGGCAGCACGACCAGCCCGACCGCGGCGGCGAGCGCGGCGAGCACCACGTTCAACCCCATGCCCCAGCGGAACGCGACCTCGTAGGCGGCGGCGAAGGCCTGCCGGATCCGGTCGGCCGCCGGTCCCGGCGGGATCGGCGTGTCGAGCAGCCGGTCGGCCTGGGCGAGGATGGCGGCCGCCTGATCGACGCCGGCAAGCTGGATTTTCAGGGCGGCGCCGAACTGCACGGCCAGCAGCGCGCCGGTGATTGCGACGCTCAGCAGGCCGGCCACCCGCGCCGCCGCATTGTTGATGCCGGAAGCCGCACCGCTATGGGCATCGTCGACCGCGTTCATCACCGTCGTGGTCAGGGGGGCGATGACCACGGCCATGCCGAAACCGATCCCCAGGATCGGGCCGAACACGCCCATCCAGTACCCGCCCGCCGCCCCCGTCCAGCCGAGCCAGGCGGCCGAGGCCGCGACGACGGCCGAGCCGATTACCATCGGCAGCCGCCCGCCGATGCGGTCGCCCAAGCCCCCGAACACCCGCGACAGCAGGCCGATCGCCAGCCCCATCGGCAGCAGCGAAAGGCCCGCTTCGGCCGCCGTATAGCCCCGCAGCCCGATCAGCGTGTAGGGCACGATGAACAGGGCGCCCGACAGGGCGGCATAGAGCAGCACGGTCAGGATGTTGACGCCGGCGAATGTCCGGTCGCGGAACAGGCCGAGCGGCATCATCGGCGCCCTGATGCGCCCCTCCCACCAGACGAAGGCGGGCAGCGTCACGATCGCGACGGCAAATCCCGACAGCACCAGGGCCGAGCCGATACCGTGGTCGGCGAGATGGACGAGGCCGACGGTCAGCGCGCCCAGCCCGACGGTGACGAGAATCCCGCCGACCAGGTCGACCGGCGCCGCCCCGGGCGCCCGGCTTTCCGGCACCCGCGTCATCGTCAGCCACAGCACGGCCGCGCCGACCGGCAGGTTGATCAGGAAGGCCGCCCGCCAGGAGAACAGGTCGACCAGCAAGCCGCCGAGCGTGGGCCCCAGCGCCGTGGTCAGGGCGGAGGCCGCCGCCCAGGTGCCGATGGCGCGGCCGCGCCGCTCCTCGGGGAAGGCCGCGGCGATGATCGCCAGGCTCTGCGGGATCATCAGGGCCGAGCCGATGCCCTGCAGCGCCCGGGCGGCGACCAGCCATACCGACCCCGGCGCCAGGCCGCAGAGGGCGGAGGCCAGCACGAACAGCGCGGTACCGGCGGCAAACACCCGGCCGCGCCCCAGGCTGTCGCCATAGGCGCCGCCGACCAGGACCAGGGCGCCGATGAACAGCACGTAGATATTGACGATCCACTGCAGGGTCGTGAAGTCGGCGCCGAGATCGGCCTGGATCGCCGGCAGCGCGATCTGCACGACGCTGCCGTCGATGAAGGCCATCGCCGACCCGCCGATGGTTGCGGCCAGGATCGCGGTTTCGCTGTTCGTGCGGGGGGCAGGCATGACGACTCGCAGGGATGCAGACGGTGAGCAGAACGTTGACAGGTTGATCGCGGATGCGCACGCCCGCCCGATTTGCTATGGCCTTTGGTAGCAACCGGGGGAAGCCATGGCGCCGCGCCTGCGCCGCGCACTCGATAACGTCGTCATCGCCGCCGTCTGGACCGGCGTCGTCGTGATGGCCGCGGCCCTGGCCGGCATCCTGTCCCGGCCGCTGGGCGATGCCGCGGTGTTCTGGCCCGCCAACGCCCTGTTGCTGGGGATGATGCTGCGCGACCGGCGGCTGGCCCGGCCGGCCTGCTGGGTCGGCGCCTTTCTCGGTTATGTCGCCGCCGACCGGCTGACCGGCGGCAGCTGGAACCTGACCTTATGGGCCACCGCGGCCAACATGGCCGGCTGCCTGACCGGCTATGCCCTGTTCGCCCGCGCCTATGCCCGCGACCGTGGCCTGCGCCAGCTCGGCTCCTTCCTGCAGATGCTGCTGAGCGTCGCGGCCGCCGCCGGCGTCGCCGCGGGCATCGCCGTGTTCGTCGCGGGGCATCTGTTCGGGCTGCAGGGGCTGGAAGGGTGGTTTCGCTGGTTCACCGGCGAAATCCTGAACTATCAGACCATCCTGCCGGTGGTGCTGACCTTTCCGCCGCTCACCCGGCTGCGCCGGCAACGCCGCGCCGCGCCGGCCG
>JAEYTW010000233.1 GCA_023433835.1 Pseudomonadota bacterium
ATCCAGGCCGTCGCCGGCTGGCTGACGGACAAGGGCAAGGCGGGCGTCGAGATCGCCTACCGCCCCGCCCGCGTGCTCATGCAGGACTTCACCGGCGTGCCGGCGGTGGTCGACCTCGCGGCGATGCGCGACGCCATGGCTTCGCTCGGCGGCGATCCCGAGAAGATCAACCCGCTGGTGCCGGTCGATCTGGTCATCGACCACTCCGTCATCGTCGATGAATTCGGCTCGCCCGTCGCCTTCGCCCGCAACGTCGAACTGGAATACCAGCGCAACCAGGAGCGCTACAACTTCCTGAAATGGGGCCAGCAGGCGTTCCGCAACTTCCGCGTCGTGCCGCCCGGCACCGGCATCTGCCATCAGGTCAATCTCGAATATCTGGCACAGACGGTGTGGACGCTGACCGGCGAGGACGGCGACATCATCGCCTATCCGGACACCTGCGTCGGCACCGATTCGCACACCACCATGGTCAACGGCCTGGCCGTTCTGGGCTGGGGCGTAGGCGGCATCGAGGCCGAAGCCGCGATGCTCGGCCAGCCGCAGTCGATGCTGCTGCCTGAGGTCATCGGCTTCAAGCTGACCGGTTCGCTCAAGGAAGGCATCACCGCGACCGACCTCGTGCTCACCGTCACCCAGATGCTGCGCAAGAAGGGCGTGGTCGGCAAGTTCGTGGAATTCTACGGCCCCGGCGTCGACGAGCTGGCGCTGGCCGACCGCGCCACGATCGGCAACATGGCACCGGAATACGGCGCGACCTGCGGCTTCTTCCCGATCGATGCCGAGACGCTGCGCTACATGAAGGCCACCGGCCGCAGCGCCGCCCGTATCGCCCTGGTCGAGGCCTATGCCAAGGCGCAGGGCATGTTCCGCACGGCCAAGAGCCCGGATCCGGTGTTCACCGACACGCTCGAGCTCGACCTCTCGACGATCGAGCCGTCGCTGGCCGGCCCGAAGCGTCCGCAGGATCGCGTGCCGCTGAGCCAGGCGGCCACCGAATTCCACACCGCCCTGACCACCGCCTACGGCAAGGCGACCGAGCCGAACCTGCGCGTGCCGGCCGAAGGCACCAAGTTCGACGTCGGCCACGGCGACGTGGCGATCGCCGCGATCACGTCCTGCACCAACACCTCGAACCCGTCGGTCATGCTGGGCGCCGGCCTCGTCGCCCAGAAGGCGGTCGCGCTCGGCCTGAAGGTCAAGCCCTGGGTCAAGACCTCGCTGTCGCCGGGCTCCAAGGTCGTGTCCGACTACCTCGCCAAGGCCGGGCTGCAGGCGCCGCTGGACAAGCTCGGCTTCACGCTGGCCGGCTACGGCTGCATGACCTGCATCGGCAATTCCGGCCCGCTGCGCGACGAAGTCGCCAAGGCCATTACGGACCATGACCTCGTCGTCGCCTCGGTCCTGTCCGGCAACCGCAACTTCGAAGGCCGCGTCCATCCGCAGGTCAAGGCGAACTACCTCGCCTCGCCGATGCTGGTCGTGGCCTACGCGCTGGCCGGGTCGATGAACATCGACCTGACCAAGGATCCGATCGGCACCGACAAGAAGGGCCGCCCGGTGTTCCTGCGCGACATCTGGCCGACCAACAAGGAAATCGCCCAGGTCGTCTCCAAGTGCGTGACGCCGGCGATGTTCAAGGCGCAGTACGCCAACGTGTTCGACGGCGACGCCAACTGGAAGAAGATCAAGGCCGGCACCGGCATGACCTTCGGCTGGGACGACCACTCGACCTACGTCCAGAACCCGCCCTATTTCACCGACATGGGCACCCAGCCCAAGCCGGTGACCGACATCTCGGGCGCCCGGGTCCTGGCCATCCTCGGCGACTCGATCACCACCCACCCCAACTCGCCGGCCGGTTCGATCAACAAGGCCGGCCCCGCCGGCAAGTACCTGACCGAGCATGGCGTCGCCTATGCCGACTTCAACTCCTACGGCTCGCGCCGCGGGAACCATGAAGTCATGATGCGCGGCACCTTCGCCAACATCCGGCTGAAGAACGAAATGGTGCCGGGCACCGAGGGCGGCATCACCAAGCACCAGCCGTCCGGCGAGGTGATGTCGATCTATGACGCCGCCATGCGCTACCAGGCGGCCCAGACCCCGTCGGTCATCGTCGCGGGCAAGGAATACGGCTCCGGGTCGTCGCGCGACTGGGCGGCCAAGGGCCCGGCCCTGCTCGGCGTCCGCGCCGTCATCGCCGAAAGCTTCGAGCGCATCCATCGCTCGAACCTCGTCGGCATGGGCCTCCTGCCGCTGCAGTTCAAGGACGGCATGACCCGCGCCGACCTGGATCTCGACGGTTCGGAAACCTTCGACATCGCCGGCATCGGTCAGGTCAAGCCGCGCATGACCCTGCCGGTGACGATCACCTACGCCAACGGCCGGAAGCGCACGATCGAGACGCTGTGCCGGATCGATACGCTCGACGAGATCGACTACTACAAGAACGGCGGCATCCTGCATTTCGTGCTGCGCAACCTCGCAGCCTGATCTTCAGGCGCCGGCGGAATGCGAGCGGCGGGGCAGCAATGCCCCGCCGTTTCGCTTTTCAGGCGACTTGCGGCAGCACGAAGACGGCCCTGGCCTCGGCCATGGCCAGCTGGCCGGGACCGTAGAAACGGTCGAGCAGCCCGGGCGCGAACAGGTCGGGATGGCGGGCTGCGAAGGTTTCGAAATCGCCGTCGCCATTGTCTGCGGCGTAATGCCGGTTGATCAGCGCGACGAAGGCGACGGTGATGGTCTCGTGATAGAGGCCGGGCTTGCCCTTGGCCGCGGCAAAGGCGCGCAAGGCGCGCGACATGGCCGCGATCGCCCCGGCAAAGCCGTGGCGATGGACATAGAGATAGCCGGCCCGCAGATGGTCGCGGTGGCGAAAGGCCTCGCCCGGCAGGCTGCCGTCTTCCAGACGCGCCAGGAAGTCGTCGTCGGTCATGATCCGTCCTTTCCCGATTCAACCAGGCGGTGGCTCGCCGCAGCATCGAGGTCGAGGCCATAGACCGCCTTGAGCGAGGCGATCTGGGCCAGCGTCTCGGTGCCGAACGCCGCCTTGCCCTCGAAGGCATGCAGGACGATGCCCTCGATCAGGTCGCCGAGCGTCATGTCCTTCAGCTCGGCCAGCGCCTTCAGCACCTTCAGCAACCGCTTCTCCAGCCGCACCCCGGTCTGGACCCGCTCGATCTCGTGGTCTGCCATCTCGCCCTCTGTTATCTGTGTACCAAGGTACATGATCTGATGCGGAAATCAACAGGGCGGTGTCACGCCGAGTTGACGGGCATCACCCGCTCGTGAGATGCAGCAGCGGCCGCCCCGGCCGTAAGGTTGCGCCATGCGATCCGCCCTCTCCGTCTTCGTGGCGCTTGCCGCCCTGCTGTGTGCCCTGCCCGGGTCCGGCCTGCGCGCGGGCTCGCCCGAGGAGGGGCAGCCCCAGGGCCCCGTCGTGGTCGAGCTGTTCACCTCGGAAGGCTGTGCCTCCTGCCCGTCCGCCGACGCCGTGCTGGCGGAACTGGCCAAGCGGCCCGACGTCATCGCCATGTCGCTGCATGTCGATTACTGGGACCATCTCGGCTGGAAGGACACTCTGGGCCTGCCCGGCCATACCCGGCGCCAGAAGGCCTATCAGAAGACGCTGGGCACCGGTTACCTCTACACCCCCCAGGCGGTCGTTCAGGGCGCGAGCCAGACGGTCGGGTCCGACCGGCCGGCGATTGAACGGCTGATCGCCAAGGCCGCCACCCTGCCCCATCTGCGCCTGGCCGTCCGCGATACGCCCGACGGCCAGGTGCTCGACATCGGCGAAGGCCCCTATCAGGGCATGCCGGCGACGGTGTGGCTGTGCCCGCTGCAGGCCCGGGCCGATGTCGCCATCGAGCGCGGCGAGAATGCGGGCAAGACGCTGACCTACGAATGGGTCGTGCGGGGCTGGAAGAAACTGGGGCAATGGAGCGGCGAGGCGCTGACCGTCGCCCTGCCCGAGGATCTGCCGCGACCGTCGGTCCTGCTGGTCCAGGCCGGCTATAACGGCCATGGCGGCGCCATTCTCGGGGCGATGAAGGTCGAATAACCAGGGCTTGCCGCCGCACCGCGATACGAGGCAGGATCGTTTGTCGATCCAACAGTTCTCAAGATCATGCCCGATACCGACCAGAAGATCATTCCCGCCGCCACCATCCTGATGCTGCGCGACGGCGCCGACGGCCTCGAAGTGCTGATGGTCAAGCGCCACCACGCCATCGATTTCGCCTCCGGCGCCCTGGTGTTCCCCGGGGGCAAGCTGGCCCCGGGCGACGACGAGCCGGTGCTGTCGGAACTGTGCCACGGGCTGAACCTGCTGCCGCCGACCTCGCTGGGTTTCGCCGTCGCCGCGGTGCGCGAAGCCTTCGAGGAGTCGGGCCTGCTGCTGGCCTACGACCGCCGCGCCGAGGGGCGGCTGGTGGGCCCCGAGCGCATCGCCCATCTCGACCGCTACCGCAAGCTGCTCGATCGCGGCGACATCACCATGCGCGCCTTCCTCGCGGCCGAAGGCCTCGAACTGGCGCTGGACCGCCTGGTGCCGTTCGCCCATTGGGTGACGCCGAACGTGATGCCCAAACGCTTCGACACCCATTTCTTCGCCGCCGCCGCACCGGCGGACCAGATCGCCAGCCACGACGGCAGCGAATCGGTCGACTCGCTATGGATCAGCCCGGCCAAGGCGCTGGCCGACGCCGAGGATGGCAAGGCGACGATCGTCTTCGCCACCCGGATGAACCTCAAGATGCTGGCCGAAAGCGCCACCGTCACCGAAGCCCTGTCGGCCTCCCAGGCCCGCAAGGTCGTCACGGTGATGCCGGAACTGGACAACGACGCCCCCGGCGGCCCGGTCCTGCGCATCCCCGGCGAAGCCGGCTACGGCATCACCGAGGTGCCGCTCGACCGGGTGTCGCGCTAACTAACCCCGCATCGCCTCCAGCGTCGCCCTGGCGCCCGCTTCGATGAAGCGGGCGTCGCTGCCGACGGTGACGAGCTGGAACCCCTTGGCGATCATCGCCCGCGCGTATTCCGGCGTACCGTTGTGGATGCCGGCGACCAGGCCGCGGGCCTTGGCCGCCGCCAGGATGCGGTCCACCGCCGCGACCACCTTCGGCGCCACCGGATCGAAGCGCGGCGTCTCGCCCAATGAATAGGCCAGATCGGCCGGGCCGATATAGACGCCGGCCAACCCGTCGACGTCGAGGATCTCCTCGACCCGGGCCAGCGCCTCCGCCGTCTCGATCATCGCGAACGGCATGACGTTCTCGTTGGCGGCACCGGCATAGCCGTCGCCGTAGACCAGCCGCGCCCGGATCGGGCCGAAGCTGCGCGCGCCATCGGGCGGATAGCAGCAGGCGCGCACGAAGGCCCGGGCCTGCTCGGCCGATTCGATCATCGGGCAGATGATGCCGAGGGCGCCGGCATCGAGCATGCGCATGATCGCGCCGGGCTCGTTCCACGGCACCCGCACCATCGGCGCGGCCTGGCCGCCGGCCGAGATCGCGGTCAGCATGGCCAGCGCATCGCCGTAATCGACCGCGCCGTGCTGCATGTCGATGGTGATCGCATCCCACCCGGCGCGCGCCATGATCTCGGCCGAGAACAGGCTGGGCACGGCAAGCCAGCCATTGACCACGGCGCCCCCGGCGGCGAACAGCTGGCGCAGACGATTGGCGGACATCGGAGACTTCCTTGTCTAACGGCGCCCGGTGATCAGGGCATTGGGATTGCGTTCGAGGGTTTCGGCCAGGCCGCGCAGCGCACGGGTGGCGGCGGCGAGGTTGCGGATGACCTGGTCGAGATCGGCGCGGGTGGCATTGCCCTCGCCGATCGTGCTGACCATGCCCAGGGCGACGTTGTTGATCAGCCGAACGCTGGCATCGGCCGAGTGCAGCAGGGACTGGATATCGCGTCCGACCACGCCGCCCTGCGTCTCGTAGACCTTCAGCGTCTGCCGGATCTGGTCGAGGGTGACGACCAGCTCGGTCTTCAGCTCGCGCACCACGGTACCGGTATCGGCCATCGCCTGGGCCGCGGCGGCGCTGGCCTGGGTGACGTTGGTCCCGACCGGCTGGACCTGGGCATGGGCATCGAGCAGCAGCTGGCGCAGTTCGGCCGACGAGTCCGCCGCCTCGGCCAGCGTCTTGCTGATCTCGGGCGAGATCAGCAGGGTGTTCAGGAGGTTCATCACCCTGAGCGCCCCATGGCCGATCTGCTGCAGCGGCAGGTTGACCAGCTCGTTCTTCAACTGGTCGAGGATGCGTGGCGCGGCGGGAATTTCAGCGACCTTCTTGTCGGCACCGATCAGGCGCACCGGTACGTCGGGCATGAAGCCGAGCTCGACATAGAGCTGGCCGGTGATGACCGACTGCAACAGCAATTGCGCCCGCAAGCCGCGTTCGATGGCAGTGGCAAGCGACAGGGCGAAGGGCCGGCCATCGGTGCCGACGACCTGCGCGCGGCCGCGCTCGAACGCGATATAGACCGGAATCATCACCTCGTGCTGGCCGAAATCGGCCCGCAGGCGGACGTCGACGACCTCGCCGACCTGGACGCCGCGCAACGTCACCGGCGCCCCGGCGACGAGGCCGTTGACCGAGCCGTCGAAGTAGATCACCGCCCGGGGCCGGTCGTCGATGACCCGGCCCGATCCGAACACCACGACGGCCGCGATCACCAGGGCCAATCCACCGAGGATCGCGGCGCCGATCAGCTTGGGGTTGGTCTTGTTGCGCATGCCTCTAGTTGGTTGCGGGCGCCGACACCACGGGCGGCGGGGCCCGGTTCAACAGGTTCAGTCCACGATGCTTACCGACCGATTCCCAGAACATCAAGGCCAACGCCGCGATGGTGATGATCAAAGTGGCATAGCGGATCCAGCGCGGGGCATGGCCGCCCACCGCCGCCCGGTGCTCCTCGACCTCGCGCTTATGGGTCAGGGCCAGGGCGTAGAAGACGATGGTGGAAATGACGAAGATCAGTGACCAGCGGGTCTGCTGGCCGTCCGAGCCCACCATCGCCCACAGGCTGTAGACCGCCGCCACCAGGCCGATGACGACGTAGAGGCCGTATTCGTTGGGCGGCATCTTCCTGTAGCCGAGCACCTTGATGGCGATCGCCGAATAGATATAGGGCAGGAGCGTCATGATGACCGCGATCGAGGCGATCTTGCCGAACTGCTCGGACGCGGTCGGCGACATGGTGAAGACGATTTGCACCGTCATGATCACGCCGACCAGCGCCAGCCCGACCGACGGCACGTCCTTGGAATTGACCTTGGCGAAGATGTTGGGGAACAGCCCGTCATCGGCCGCGGCCTTGGCGGTCTGCCCGACCAGGAGCGTCCAGCCGCCGAGCGAGCCCAAGCAGCCGATGGCGGCGCACAGCGCGACGATGTTGGCCGCGACCGGCCCCAGCGCCACCCGCGCCGCATCGGCGAAGGGCGCCGAGGATTTCACCAGCTCGCCGTTCGGGATCATGCCCATGATGGCGCTGGACGACAGGATGTAGCAGACCGCGGCCAGCACCACGCCGACCACGGTGGCGATCGGCACGTTGCGCTGGGGGTTCTCGACGACGCCCGCCGACACCGAAGCGCTCTCGACCCCGATGAAGGCCCACAGGGTGAAGTTGAGCGTCGCCCCGATCGCCCCGAAACCATCCTGGCCCGACACGTTCCAGCCCTGGGCATAGGTCGCCGACGAGAACCAGAACCAGCCCAGGATCGCCATGCCGATGATCGGCACCAGGGCGAAGACGGTGGTGGCCGACTGCAGCCGGCCGACGAAGCGCGGCCCCAGGATATTGGCATAGATCAGGAACCAGACCACGGCGATCTGGGCCAGGGCGGCGACCAGCGGCTCCTTCAGCACGGGAAAGAAATTGGTGAGATAGCCGAGGCCCGCCACCGCCAGCCCGACATTGCCGACGACATTGGCCAGCCAGTAGATCAGGTTGGTCTGGTAGCCCATGTAGTCGCCATAGGCCTTGCGGGCATAGGCGTAGGGCCCACCCGCCGCCGGGTCGAGCGCGGCGAGCTTGGCGAAGGTGAGCGCCAGCGCCAGCGCGCCGACCACGGTGATGACCCAGCCGAAGATCGCGATGCCCCCGATCGCCGCGAGATTGGCGGGCAGCATGAACACGCCCGAGCCCATCATGTTGCCCGCGACCATCAGCGTCGCCGGCACCAGTCCGATCTTGTTGCCGCTTGCCATGTCCTCGTCCCCCCTTGCGGCCATCAGCGCTTGCGCGCCGCGGCCTTCTGCCGGATGCACAGAACCTGATAGTCGCCGCCCTCGACCTCGACGCCGTGGGTATCGTGGGTGAAGCCGGGGAACAGGCGGTCGTACGCCTCGAGCGATCTGAGATAGCCGAGCAGCGGGCCGTCGGCCGGCCCGGCGTTCTCGCCGGGCATCATCAGCGGGATGCCCGGCGGATAGGGCACGACGCCGGTCGCGACCGTGCGGCCGGCCATGGCGCCGAGCGGTACCTTCTCGATCTCGCCCTTGACCAGCTGCTCATAGGCCTCGACCGGGCTGTAATCGGGCCGCGGCAGGATCGAGAACGCCTGCGACAGGAATTCGGTGGTGTGAAAGCGCCCCATCGCCGCAAACATCTCGGTCGCGAGATCCTTCAGGCCCATCGCGCCGTAGCGGTCGGGATAGGCCGAGGCCAGCGCCGGCAGTACATGCTCGAGGGGCGCGTTGGCGTCGTAGTCGCGCTTGAAGTCGAGCAGCGCGTTGACCAGCGTGCCCCATTTGCCCTTGGTGATGCCGAGCGAGAACAGGAACAGGATCGTGAAATCGGTCGTCTTCTCGACGACGATGCCGTGATGGTCGAGATAGGCGGTCACCAGCGCCGCCGGAATGCCAGTGGCCGCCAGCCCGCCCTTCTCGGCCACGCCCGGCGTCACGATCGAGACCTTGATCGGGTCGAGCATGCAGTATTCATCCTCGATCGCGCCGAAGCCGTGCCAGGCCTCGTTCGGGCGCAGCACCCAGGCGGCGGGATCGCGCACCAGCAACTCCTCGGGCGCGACATGGAACTTGACCGGCTTGCGGGCCGCGGGGTCCTTGACGCGATCGGGCTGCCAGGGGCTGAAGAACCATTCGCCGCGATCGGCGAATTCGGCCGACAGCCGCGCCATCATCTGGCGGAAGCCGACGGCCTCGCGGATCGATTCGGTGGTCAGCACCTCGCCCGAGGTGCCGTCCATCATCGCCGCGCTGACGTCGTTGGACGCCATGATCGCGTATTGCGGCGAGGTCGAGGCATGCATCATGAACGCCTCGTTGAAGCGGCCATGCTCGATCGGCCGGCGGCCGTCGCGGATATGGATGTAGGAAGCCTGCGACAGCGCGGCGAGCAGCTTGTGGGTCGATTGGGTGGCGAAGACCGTCGGCCCCTTCGGGTCGTGGGCCTTCGGGTCGCCGTGCATCGCATGGCGGTCGCGATAGATCGGGTTGAAGCGGGCATAGCCGTACCACGCCTCGTCGAAATGCAGGCGGTCGACGGTCTGCCCCAGCAGCCCTTCGACCCGGGTGACGTTGTAGCACAGCCCGTCATAGGTCGAATTGGTGATGACCGCGTGGACCGGCGTCTGGTCGATGCCGCGGCCCTGCGCCAGCGGATTGTCGGCGATGGTCTGCTTGATCGCGGCGGCCGTCAGCCGTTCGGGCAGGATCGGGCCGATGATGCCATAGCGGTTGCGCGACGGCGTCAGATAGGTCGGGATCGCGCCCGACAGGGTCATCGCGTGTTCGACCGACTTGTGGCAGTTGCGGTCGCACAGCGCGATCTGGTTGCGCGTCACGCTTGCCATCAGGATGACGCGGTTGGAGGTCGACGAGCCGTTCGTCACGAAATAGGTGCGATGGGCGCCGAACACGCGCGCGGCATACCGCTCGGCCGCGCCGATCGGCCCGGAATGGTCGAGCAGCGAGCCGAGCTCGCCGACCGAGATCGAGAGATCCGAGCGGAACAGTTCCTCGCCGAAGAATTCGAAGAACGCGCGGCCGGCCGGATGCTTGAGGAAGGCGGTGCCGCCGGTATGGCCCGGGGTATGCCAGGAATATTCATGGACCTGGGAAAAGCGCGCCAGCGCCCCGAAGAACGGCGGCAGCACCTGCTGGCGATAGCGCTTCATCGCCGCCACGATCCGGCCGCCGATGAAGGTGGCGGTATCTTCCAGCAGCCAGATGAAATCGTCGGCCTGCTGCATCACCTCGGCCGGGATTTCGGACGCCGCCGAGCGCGTGGTCAGCAGGAACACCGGCAAGGCGGCGTTGCGGCAGCGGATGTCGGTCAGCAGCGCCTTCTCGCCCTGGTGATCGACATCGTCCTCGAGGTCCCAGTCGAGGATCACGCATTGGATCGAGGAATCGGAATTGACGATGGCGCGGGCATCGGCCGGCGACAGCGCCTCGACCACGTCGACGCCGCGCCCCTCCAGGTCGGCGCGGATCGCGCGCACCGCGCGGCCGTTCGCGTTGCTGGCGGCGAGTTCGTCGTCGATGATCAGGATCCGCATGCCGAGGCGGGCTTCGATCGATGGCGTCATGACGCGATATTCCTCCCTTGCAGGGCCTTGGCCCTGTTGCGCTGGAGCAGGACGTAGAGCGGCAGGCCGGCGAGCAGCAGCAGCAAGCCCCACATGCCGGCCTGCGGCCCCGAGCCGAAGATGGTCCACAGCGAGAAGACGAAGGCGACGGTGGCCAGCGGCACGTAGGTGCGCGGGCTGCCGAAGCCTTCGCGGCGGCCCAGCGTGACCAGCAGCACACCCTCGACGAGCGAGCAGAAGACGTAGGGGACCATCTCGGCGACGGTCGAAAGCTGGACGACGAAGTCGTAGATCGCGATCAGCCCGGAGACGCCGGTCGATTGCAGGATCAGCAGGCTCGAGGACAGCCCGACCGAGATGTAGATGCCCTTGGCCGGCACGCCCCGGGCATTGAGCTCGCCGAACACCCCGGGCAGCGTGCCGTCGCGCGCCGCAGCCATCGGCACCTGCGACATCAGCAGCGTCCAGCCGTTCAAGGCGCCGAGCGAGGACAGCATCGCGGCGAAGGCGATCAGATAGCCGGCCCAGCCGCCCCACATCTTGGTGGCGGCGTCGGCGAACGGCGCGGCCGACCGGCCCAGCTCGGACGCCGTCATCACCCCCATCACCGACAGCGTGCCGAGGATGAAGACCAGGGCCGAGATGCCGGTGCCGAGCATGGTCGAGAGCGGGATGGTCCGCCGCGGGTCGCGGACATTGCCGGCCGGCACGGTCGCCGATTCGATGCCGAGGAAGGCGAACATGGTCAGGGGCATCGTCGCCGACAATGCCACGAGGAAGGGATCGGCCGTCGGGTTGATCGGCGCGAAGCGCTGCCAGTCGACCCAGAACAGCCCGAAGACGGCGACGGCCAGGAACGGTACCAGCTTGACCGATACCATCAGCACTTGCAGCCGCCCGGCCTCCTTGACGCCGCGCAGGTTGACGGCGGCGACACCCCACATCGCGGCGAGCGCGAGCACGAGGCCCCAGATCGGATGGGCGGCGAGCGAGGGCATGAAGACGCGCAGGTAGCCGACGAAGGCCAACGCCATCGCCGGCTGCGACACCCACATCGAGATCCAGTAGCCCCAGGCGATCAGGAAGCCGGCGAAATCGCCGAAGCCGAGGCGGGTATAGGCATAGGGTCCGCCGGCCTCCGGCGCGATGCGGGCGAGCCGGGCGAAGACCAGCCCCAGGCAGATCGCCGCCACCGACATCAGCCCCCAGCCGATCAGCGCGACGGCGCCATAGGGCGCCAGCGCCGCCGGCGACAGGAAGAAACCGGAACCGACGACATTGCCGATGACCAGCGCCGTGCAGGCCATGACGCCGAGCGAACGCTCGGGCATCGGTGCTGCGGCGGGCGACGAATCGGCCGATGGATTCATGCCTTTCTCCGAAGGCGCCGGCCTCCGCTACCTGAGCATCCACGGCAACAGAGACACGTAAACGAAATCCTCTTCCAGATAACCGCATGGCAGATGGCGCCGTCAACTCACCATCATCCGGTGCGTCAAAATGTCAGCCAAGTTGCCGCGACTGCGATTTCTGCACCACCACATGATCGGCAAATGAATATTCTGAACATCGGTACCGGCGATTTGTCAGTACGCACGGCCGGGCACGATTCAGGGGAGCTGTTGGACAGCCCCGGCCGATCGGGTATGAATAGGGCCGGGGAACGACCACGGTGCGGCGAGGGGGATCGCATGAGCGCTGGACCAGACGGCGGCCGAGGCCTTCGGATCGCACTTCTGACATCGACCGCGCTGATGACCGGCCTGCTGGCCGGGCCGGCCGCGGCCGCATCGTCGAGCATCGCCATCGGCGGCTATTTCCAGGGCTATTTCGTCACCAACAGCGACCAGGACGGCATCGTCAACGGGCAGCAGCAGCCGGGCTACGGCCTGCGCAACTACGCGATCTTCCGCCGCTCGCGCATCGAGTTCGCGGCGCTGGCCGAACTCGACAACGGCCTGAAGGCGGGCTTCACCGTCGACCTGCGCGGCGAGGCACATTCGACCGATCAGGTCGAGATGGCCTTCGCCCATTTCACCGGCGGGTTCGGCCGGTTGGAGATCGGCAAGACCTATTCGGCGCCCTACAAGATGTTCTACGGCGCCCCGACGCCGATCCCGGGGCTGGGCGCCAACTCGCCCAACATGATGACGGCGGTGCTGCCGGCCGGGAATTTTGCCTCCTCGCCGGTCAGCTACATCAACTTCGGCCCCGGCTTCATGTACGACCGGATGGAGAAGGTCAGCTATTTCACGCCGCGGGTGGCGGGCTTCCAGTTCGGCGCCTCCTACACGCCGAACAACTGCATGATCGGCGTGGTCTCGGCCTCGGACCCGAACCGCCAGTATTACTGCGGCATCGGCAACGGGCTGGCCCGCGCCGACGTGCCGGGCTCGCAGCAGGACATCGTCGAGGCCGGCGTCAACTATACGGCCGAATACGCCAGCGGCGTGACGGTCGGCGCCTATGTCGGCGGCGGCGTCGCCAGGCTTGCCGCCCAGCAATACGTCAATTCGAGCATGCGCAATCAGAGCCAGATCGGCCTGGGCGCCAGCGTCGCCTGGGCCGGCTGGACCTTCGGTGCCGATTACCGGCTGAACAACCTCGGCAACAAATACGGCGGCATCGATTCGACCGGCGCCGGCATCAACCTGCCGAAGACGCAAGTCGACTGGCAGGTCGGCGCCACCTACGGCTTCGGCGCCTGGACGGTCGGCTTCCAGTATCACGACACCGTCGCCCAGCTGCGTACCCCGGCCAACACCGCGGCCGGCGACGACCGCCTGCGCATGCTCTCGGTCGGCGGCACCTACAACCTCGGCCCCGGCATCCAGCTCGCCTCGGGTATCCAGGCGTTCCGGTCCACCTCCTATACGGCTCAGCCGTCGAACGAAAACCGCGGATGGAACTTCATTCTGGGAACCAACCTGTCCTTCTAGGCCTTTAGAGGCGCTAGGCGCCCGCGGGCACCCCGGGGGAGAATGGTGCATGAGCGATCCCAAGACTGCCCAGGGCTGCGGCGCCTGCCGAGAGGGCCAGGCCCTCGATTTCCCCATCGCCATGGCTTTCCAGCCGATCGTCGACCCGGGCCGGCGCGCCATCGTCGCCTATGAGGCGCTGGTGCGCGGGCCGAACGGCGAACCGGCCGGCAGCGTGCTGTCGCGCGTCGACCATGCCAATCGCTACGCCTTCGACCAGGCCTGCCGGGTCAAGGCGATCGAAACCTTCGCGCGCCTGGGCCAGGGCGGGGCGGATTCGCGGCTGCACATCAACTTCATGCCGAACGCGGTCTACGAGGCCGAGACCTGCATCCGTGCCACGCTGGCCGCGGCGCGCAAACATGGCCTCGGCATCGGCCGCATCACCTTCGAGGCGACGGAAGGCGAGCGCGTTACCAGCTACGATCACCTGCGCGGGATCATCAACGCCTATCGCCGCACGGGCTTCGGCACCGCGATCGACGATTTCGGCTCGGGCTATGCCGGGCTCGGCCTGCTCGTCGAGTTCCAGCCCGACGAGATCAAGATCGACATGACCCTGCTGCGCGGCATCGACGCCGACCCGGTCAGGCGCGCCGTCGTCGCCGGCATCGTCACCACCGCCCGCGACCTCGGCATCACCCTGATCGCCGAGGGGGTCGAGACTGCGGCTGAATATGCGGTGCTCGCCGGCATGGGCATCGACCGCTATCAGGGCTTCCTGTTCGCCCGACCGGGCTTCAACACCCTCGCCACGGCTGCCGACATCAACTGGCCCTGAGGCGATGGGGCGGCCGGTCGGCCAGAGTCGTGGCTGGCATTTCGTGCTGGGAACCAATCTTTTATCATGATATTTTTATCATTAAACAGTAGGGCTGAGCTTCCGGAAACCCATGACTGCTTCGACATCGGGCCAAGCCTGCGGCGCCTGCCGTGACGGCCATGGCCTCGATTTTCCCATTGCTATGGCCTACCAGCCGATCGTCGAGCCGGCACGGCGGAGCATAGTCGCCTACGAGGCGCTGGTGCGCGGGCCCAATGGCGAACCCGCCCGAAGCATGCTGGCGCGGGTTGACGATACGAACCGCTATGCCTTCGACCAGACCTGCCGGGTCAAGGCCATCGAGACGTTCTGCCTGCTGGGCCAGGGCGACAGCACGGCCAAGCTGCACGTCAATTTCATGCCGAACGCCGTCTATGACCCGGATACCTGCATCCGCACCAGCCTGACCGCCGCGCGCCGGCACGGCCTACCGATCGAGCGTATCACCTTTGAGATGACAGAGAACGAGCGGGTGACGCAGCACGAGCATCTGCGGCGCATCGTCGCCACCTATCGCTCCCTGGGTTTCCGCACGGCGATCGACGACTTCGGCTCGGGTTATGCCGGGCTGGGCCTGCTGGTCGAATTTCAGCCCGACAAGATCAAGATCGACATGACCATATTGCGCGGCATCGATGCCGACCCGGTTCGCCGGGCCATCGTCGCCGGCATCGTCACCACCGCCCGCGAACTCGGCATCACGCTGATCGCCGAGGGGGTCGAGACCGCGGCGGAGTTCGCGGTGTTGTCGGGCTTGGGCATCGACCGCTACCAGGGCTTCCTGTTCGCCCGGCCGGCCTTCCAGGCGCTGGCCACCCCGGACGAGATCACCTGGCCCTGACGAATGACTCGACCGAGTGCCAATCGTCGTTCCGGCCGAAGCGTAGCGGAGAGCCGGAACCCAGGGTAAGCGCGGCGCCGCTTGCGACGCTCCTTGCGCTGGATCCCCGCTTTCGGGGATGACGTGGCTTTTGTGGCGACCAGTGGCGTCAAGCGGTCGCCTATGCGAATTGACCGGCACGAAGCGGGGCGCCGGCCGCGCCCCCCAGCGGTTAGGATGGAACATCCGCCGCCGGGAGTTGCCGATGTCGCCTCAGATCAACCGCTCCATGACCTCGGGCGAATGGGCCCTGCTGCTCGTCCTGTCGGTATTGTGGGGCGGGTCGTTCTTCTTCAACGGCCTGGGCTTGCGCGCCTTCCCGCCCTTGACGCTGGTGCTGCTGCGGGTCGGCCTCGCCGCGATCATCCTGTTCGGCGTGATGCGGGTAATGGCCATCGCCATACCGCGCGACCGCGGCAGCTGGGCGGCATTCTTCGGCATGGGCCTCCTCAACAACGCCGTCCCGTTCGGGCTGATCGTCTGGGGGCAGACCCATATCGCCTCGGGCCTCGCCTCGATCCTGAACGCGACCACGCCGCTGTTCACCGTGATCGTCGCCCATGTGCTGACCGGCGACGAAAAGATGACGGGCGGGCGGCTCGCGGGCGTCGTGGCAGGTCTCGCCGGCGTCGCGGTGATGATCGGCCCGGCGGCACTGGCCGGGCTGGGTCTCGACATCGCGGCCCAGGGCGCCTGCCTTGCCGCCGCCCTTTCCTACGCCTTCGCCGGGGTGTTCGGCCGCCGCTTCCGCCGGATGGGCATCGCGCCGCTGGCGACCGCCACCGGCCAGGTCACCGCCTCCACCATCATGCTGATCCCGCTGGCCGCGCTCGTCGACCAGCCCTGGACGCTGGCTGCCCCGCCGGCCCTGGCCTGGGTCGCCATCGTCGGGCTGGCCGCGCTCTCGACCGCGCTGGCCTATGTGATCTATTTCCGCCTGCTGGCGACGGCCGGCGCGACCAACCTGCTGCTCGTCACCTTCCTGCTGCCGGTCAGCGCCATCATGCTGGGCTGGCTGGTGCTGGGCGAACGCCTCGATCCCAGACACTTCGTCGGCATGGCGCTGATCGGGGCGGGATTGGCGGCGATCGATGGGCGGCTGGTGGCGCGGTTTACCCGTGGACGCGATTTCGACAAGGCGGCTGCCGAACTGCGGGCCAGAACCAGAAACCGCCCGCAAACGCCATCGGAAGAACTCCTCCGCGAAAGCCCGGAAGAGCGCTGAACAAACCGAATTCGTCAGGGAATTTGGCTGGGGCGGGAGGATTCGAACCTCCGCATGCCGGAATCAAAATCCGGTGCCTTACCGCTTGGCGACGCCCCAACACGAGCGCGGCCGGATATAGGGCAAAGCGCGGGGTTAATCCAGCGATTTCAGCCCGGAATCGTGGCCGCAGCCACCCACCAACCGGTCTCGCCCATCTGCAGCCGCCGCACGGCGAGCTCGGCCGCCCGGGCATCCGCGAACAGGCCGAAACAGGTCGGGCCGGAGCCCGACAGCCGGGTGAGCAGGCAGCCGTTGCGGTCGCTGAGCGCAGCCAGCACGTCGTCGATCTCGGGCACCAGGAAACGCGCCGCGGGCTCGAGGTCGTTGCGCCGCGGCTTCAAGGCCAGGGCAAGGTCGAAGGCATTGGCGCAGGCGCGGTCGAGCGGATCGGCGGCGGAGAAATCGCCCGAGCGCGCGGCAAAGACGCTACGCGTCTCCAGGGGCAGGCCGGGATTGACCAGCACCACATGCAGCGGGCCGCCCAAGGCCGGCGCCGGCTGCAACCGCTCGCCGATGCCTGAGACCAGGCAGGGCCGGCCGTGCAGGCAGGCCGGCACGTCGGCGCCGAGCTTCAGGGCGATCTCGTCGAGCGGCAGGTCGAGGCCCCAGAGGGCGGACAGCGCGCGCAGCGCGGCCGCGGCATCGGCCGAACCGCCGCCGAGGCCGGC
>JAEYTW010000253.1 GCA_023433835.1 Pseudomonadota bacterium
GTGCTGGGCGAGGCCGAGCCGCCGACCGGCGATGCGCGGGCGATCGCCGAAGTGCTCTATGCCGGCGGCTATGTCCGCCGCCTCGGCGCGATGGCGGCGGACCGGCTGGCTCTGGTCGATCCCGGCCTGCGCGCGCTGGCCGAGGCCGGGCGGGGCCTGACCCTGAACGACCATCTGGCCGCGCTCGACGCCCGCGCCCAGCTCGCCTCGCGGCTGTCGCAATTCTTCGCCGCCCACGACCTGCTGCTCTGTCCCGTCGTGCCGTCGGCACCGTTCGCCGTGGGCCAGGACGTACCCGACCCGGCGACGCAAGCCTGGGTGACCGACTGGGCGATCCATTGCCATCCGTTCAACCTGGGCCAGCAGCCGGCGGCCAGCATCCCCTGCGGCCTCGACGACGATGGCCTGCCGGTGGCCGTGCAGATCGTCGGCGCGAAATATCGCGAGGATCTGGTACTGCGCGCCGCCCGCATCGTCGAGGCGGCGCTGCCGATGCCGGCCTGCCCCTATTCGCCGCGCATCTCCAGGATTTTTTCGGCCGCGTAGTTCTCGCCGACCGACATCGCGCAGATGCGCGACAGATGGGTATAGGGCAGCCCGCTCTCCTGCGCCCAGGCGTTGAACTGGGCCTGGATCGCGGCCATGTCCTTCTTCGAGGTCGGCGTCTCGGCGATGTCGAGCCCGGCATCGCGCAGGCAGGCGATGACGTCGCGCGAGAGGACGAACCCGTCGCGGCCGATGAAGCGCAGGAAATACTGGCCGGTATTGCCGCCCAGCCGCGCGCCGCGCTTGGCCAGCAGGGCCAGGAGGCCGACCTCGTCGTCGAGCGGCCAGTCGGCCAGGAACTTGCCGAAAGAGCCATGCTCGGCCGCGATATCCGCGATGAACCGCGCATTCTCGCGCACCGCCATGATCTTCTGTGCGTTGCGCACGATACGGGTATCGCTGGCACGATCCGACCAGAACTCGTCGGGCTCGAACCCCAACCGCTGCGGCACGAAGCCGAGGAAGGCTTCCTCGAAACCTGGCCATTTGTTCTCGATGACGGCCCAGACGAAGCCCGAGCAGAAGATACGCTTCGACATCTCGGAGAGACACCGATCGTCGGTGAGCTTGGCGAGCGCCTTGGCCGAGGACACCTTGGGCAGCAGCTTGGCCAGCACGGCCTCGCCCCCCTTGCGCTTGGCGGCCCGGGCACGGATGGTCTTGAACGACGACGGCATGGCTGGCTTCTCGCGGCGGTTTCGCGCGCCACAGCGTATACGACCATGACAATCGATAGAAGCCGCGGCGGGAACTCCGTCATGCACGGCCCGTTGACCCCGATCGGCATGCGCGCAGATGCAACGGAGTTCAGCCATGGCTGTCGAAGGCGTTTCCTTTACCACCGGACCGGCGGCAATCGTCAATTCGTCGCTGACCAGCCGCGCCCAGCAGATCGAAGCGCAGAACCAGGCCAACGAGGAGGCGGCGGCCCGCCGGACCGAGGAGCAGCGTCAGCTTGAGGAACGGCGCCGCCTGGCCCAGGAGGAGGCGCGGCGCGAGGAGCGCGAGCTGGAGGAACGCCGGCTGGAGGAGCGGCGCATCGACCAGCAGCGCGAGGCACGCCGCCAGCAGCAGATCGATGACCGGCAGCGCGCCGACGAAGCCCGCCGGCTGGACCGCGAACAACAGGTCCGTGACCAGCAGCGAATCGACGGGCAGCGCCGGACGGAGGAGGAGCGCCGGGTGGAAGATCGCAGACTGGAGGAACAGCAGCGCGTCGAGGACGAGCAGCGTTTTCTCGAGCAGCGGCGCCTGACCGAACAGGCAGAGGGCGAACGGCTGCTCGACGAAGCGTCAGCGCGCCTCGCCGAGCAGCAGCAGTTGCAGCAGGCTCAGGTCGAGCCGAGCATCGGGACCCAGATCAACCTGTCGGCTTAGGCCAGCCCTTCGTCCTTCAGGGCCAGCCGCACCGACGGCCGTTCCTTGGCGCGTTCGGCATAGGCATTGAGTGCGTCGGGAATCTGGATGCCCATCCTGGCCGACCACAGCAGCATGACGAACAGATAGGCATCGGCGGTGCTGAAGTGCTCGCCGAACAGGTAGTTGCCCTGCAGCTTGCCGGCCAGGTAATCGAGGCGCTTGGCGATGGTCTCGCGCGCGGCCGTCCTGGCTTCCTCGGTCGAATCGGGCCGGAACAGCGGCTTGAACTGCTTGTGGACCTCGGCCGAGATGAAGGCGAGCATCTCCAGGAGGCGGGTGCGGCCCATCGGCCCGGGCGGCGCCAGCGAGGGCAGCTTCTCGGCGATCCAGGACAGGATCGCGACATTCTCGGTCAGCAATTCCCCATCGTCGAGCAGCAGCGCCGGCACGTAGCCCTTCGGGTTGATGCCGTAGAAATCCTCGCCGTCGGCGGTCTTGTGGGCCTTGAGATCGACCTTCACATGCTCGAACACCAGTCCCGCTTCGTGCAGGGCGATATGATCCGCCAGGCTGCAAGCCCCCGGCGCGAGATAGAGTTTCATCGTGGCGTTCCTCCGTTGGCAGGACATCGGCAGTGAACGCCGAGCCTGCACCTTCAGTTTCACGAAGGGAAGCAGCCCGGCCCTCAAGCCGGGCTGCTTCAGTCGTCGTTGCCGATGCGGGGGGAGACCTCGGGGGGGATCGGAGGGCTCGTCGGCAACGCTCGGGAGTGGGCACATCCTGCCCCGATCGCCTGACCCGATCTGTAACGATGCATGCCCGTTTTGTCGGATCCTGCCGCCTCATTCACCGGTGAAGGCCGGCGGGCGCTTTTCCAGGAATGCGTTGCGACCTTCGTCGAAATCCCTGGTCAGCATCAGCAGCGCCTGCATGTCGGCCTCGGCGTCGAGCAGGTCGCCGAACGGCATCGGCAGGCGGGCCAGCATCTGCTTGGTCATGGTCTGGGCAATCGGCGCGCCCTTGCCCACGGCCTCGGCGGTCTCGAGCGCGCGGGCCAGGGCCGTGCCGGGATCGACCATCTCCTCGACCAGGCCCCAGGCCTGCGCGGTGGCGGCATCGATGACCTTGCCCGTCAGCGCCAGCCAGCGCGTGCGGCCGATGCCGATGCGCGCCGGCAGGGCATGCAAGGCGCCGAGATCGGGGGCGAGGCCCAGCTTGGCGAAAGGCAGCGAGAAGCGCGCCTCCGACGAGGCGACGACGATATCGCAGAGGGCGGCGAGCGACATGCCGGCACCGACCGCCCAGCCTTCGACCGCCGCGATCACCGGCTTGGGCCCGTCATGGATCAGCCGCACCAGGCGATGGACGTTGCGCAGGCGCTGGCGCGCCTTGGCCGGGGTCAGCCCGGTCATGCCGGCGATGTCGCCGCCGGCCGAGAAGCAGCCATCGGCCCCGCTCAGCACGATGGCGCGCACGGCGGGATCGTCCATCGCCCGGCCGATCTCCTCGAGCATCGCCCCGCGCATTTCAAGCGACAGCGGGTTGCGCCGCTTCGGCTCGTTCATCCAGATCACGGCGGTGGCGCCTTCGCGCTCTTGATAACACAGGGGCTTGCCGGACATCGCTTTCTCCAATCCTAATGTCGCCGACATCTTATCAGGAGAAGCCGACATGGCGCGCAAGCAGAAGCAGATCCGCTCCGACATCGCCTGGAGCACGCCCGATCGCATCGAGGTCCGGGGCAAAAGCCTGCCCGACGAGATTCTCGGCCATCTCAACCTCGGCGACATGGCATTCCTGCAACTCACCGGCCGCATGCCGACCAGGGAACAGTCGATCCTGTTCAACGCCATCGTCGTCACCCTGGTCGAGCACGGCATCACGCCGTCGGCGCTGGCCGCGCGGCTGACCTATGCCGGGGCGCCCGAGGCGCTGCAGGCCGCGGTCGCCGCCGGACTCTGCGGGCTGGGCTCGGTCTTCGTCGGTTCGATGGAGGGGGCTGCGCGCATGTTGGGCGACGCCTTGCCTTATGACGCCGCCGACACCGACCTCGATGCGCTGGCCGTGGGCATCGTGGCCGAGCACAAGGCGGCCGGCCGCATCGTGCCGGGCCTGGGCCACCCGCTGCACAAGCCGGTCGATCCGCGCACGCCGCGGCTGTTCGCGATCGCCGCCGAAACCGGCCACGACGGCCGCTACATCGCCCTGATGCGGAAGGTCGCGGCCGAGGCCGAGCGGGTCTCGGGCAAGGTGTTGCCGATCAACGCCACCGGCGCGATCGGGGCGATCGCCTGCGAGCTGGGCTTTCCCTGGAAGATCGTGCGCGGCTTCGGCGTGATGGCCCGCGCCATCGGCCTGGTCGGCCATATCCTGGAAGAGGCCGAGCAGCCGATGGCGATCGAGATCTGGCAGCGCGTCGAGGACGAGGCGAGCCGCCACGCCCGGCCGGCGGAATAGTCAGCGATAGCCGGCGGCCTGCAGTTCGAACAATTCGGCATAGCGGCCGGACTGGCGCATCAGCTGTTCGTGCGTGCCTTCGGCCTCGACCCGGCCGTCGGCCAGCACCAGGATGCGGTCGGCCATGCGCACGCTGGAAAAGCGATGCGAGATCAGGATCGCGCTCTTGCCCCGGCTGAGTTCCTTGAAACGCTGGAACACTTCGAACTCGGCCCGGGCATCGAGGGCGGCGGTCGGCTCGTCCAGGATCAGCACGTCGGCCTGGCGCATATAGGCGCGGGCGATGGCGATCTTCTGCCATTCGCCGCCCGACAGCTCGACCCCGTTGCGGAAGCGCTTGCCGATCATCTGGTCGTAGCCGCCGCGCAGGCGGGAGACGACCTCGTCCGCCTGGGCCCGCTCGGCCGCCTGGGCAATGCGGGCGGCATCGCCGCGGGCATCGATGCGGCCGACCGCGATGTTCTCGCCCGCGGTCAGGTTGTAGTGCACGAAATCCTGGAAGATCACGCCGATCGAGGCGCGCAACGCGTCGAGGTCGTAGTCGCGCAGGTCGCGGCCGTCGAGCAGGATGCGCCCTTCGACCGGGTCGTAGAGGCGGGTGAGCAGCTTGACCAGCGTGGTCTTGCCCGCGCCGTTCTCGCCGACCAGCGCCAGCACCTCGCCCGCCTGCAAGGTAAAGCTCATATGCCTGATCGCCCAGCGTTCGGCACCGGGATAGATGAAGCCGACATCCTCGAACACGAAACCCCGCGCGATCGGCCGCGGCACGGGCAGCGCATCGGGCCGCGACAAGAGGCGCGGCCGCACGTCGAAGAACGAGAAGAGATCGTCGAGGTAGAGCGCCTGGGCGGCCGTCGTCGAGAACCCGGTCAGCAGCCCGGCCAGCAGCCCGCGCAGCCGCAGGAACGAGCCGGCGAGGAAGGTGAGGTCGCCGACCGAGAAATCGCCGGCCAGCGTGCGCCAGACGATGTAGCCGTAGGCAAGGTAATATCCCACCGTGCCCACCGCTGAGAACACCCCGCCCCAGCCCGCCCGGCGGATGCCCAGCCGGCGGTTGGCCGCATTGAAATCCTTGGCCAGCCGGGTGTAGCGCTCGATCAGGAAACCGTTGAGGCCGAAGATCTTGACCTCCTTGACGGTTTCGGCCGAGGCGGCGGTCTGGCGCAGGTAATCGAGCTCGCGCCGTTCCGGCGTACGGCGGAAATCGAGGCTGTAGGCCTGGGCGTTGAAATGCGCCTCGCCGATGAAGGCCGGCAGCAGCGCCACGACCAGCAGCACGATCAGCCAGGGGGCATAGACGCCCAGGCCGACCACCAGGCTTGCCACCGTCACCACGTCCTGGGCCTGGCCGAACAGTTGCCCCATCAGGCCAAGGCGCCCGCTGGTCTGCCGGCGGGCGCGTTCCAGCCGGTCCTGGAATTCCGCATCCTCGAAATCGCACAGGTCGAGCGTCGCGGCATGGCGCATCAGCCGGATCGACGAGGTCATGCTGATCTCGTCGCCGAGGATGCCGTCGACCAGGATCGTCGCCCGCGCCAAGAGGTCGGCCAGCACCGCCAGCAGGAATTCGGCGCCGAGATAGAGCCCGAGGGGGGCGAGCCTGCCGCTGGCCACCCACGCGCTCCAGGTCGCGGGCCTGTCGGGCAGTTGCAGCAGCAGGACGACGTCGTCGATGATCAGCTTGCCCACGTACAGGGCGGCGACCGGCAGCAGCGCGCGCACGAGGCGCAGCAGCAGCGCCGCCGCGGTCAGCCACGGGCTGGTGCGCCAGACCATGGCGACGAACGGCGGCAGGTTGCGCAGGGCGCCGACGCGTTCCTTCAACGACCTGGCGCCGGGGCCGTCAGCCTGTGTCATGCCGATTCCTTGTAACGATACCGATACAAGGATTTAGGACAGGTTCAGCCCGCGGGAAAGAAGCGGTTGGCGGGCCTGGGCAATCCAAGGTTCTCGCGCAGGGTCCGCCCTTCGTATTCCCGGCGGAACAGGCCACGCCGCTGCAATTCGGGCACCACCTGGTCGACGAAATCGTCGAGGCCGCCTGGCACGTAGGGAAACATGACGTTGAAGCCGTCGCAGGCCTCCGACAGCAGCCATTCCTCCATCTGGTCGGCGATGGTGGCGGGCGTGCCGACCAGCGCCAGCCCGGCGAAGCTGCCGGCGATGCGGGCGAGGTCGCGCACCGTCAGGTTCTCGGCCCGCGCCCGTTCGACCATGCGCTGCTGGCCCGACTGGCTGGCATTGGTCGGCGGCAGGTCAGGCAGTGGGCCGTCGAGGTCGAAGCCCGCGGCATCGACCCCGAGAATGACGGAGAGCGACGCCAGGCCGCTGTCGGGATGAACCAGGCTGTCGAGCAGGGCGCGCTTGGCCTTTGCCTCCTCGACGGTATCGCCGACCACGACCAGCGCGCCGGGCAGGACCTTGAGATGGTCACGGTCGCGGCCGATCCGGTCCATCCGGCGCTTGATGTCGGCATAGACCTTCTTGCCGACCGCGAGGCTCGAGGCCGAGGCGAAGACCACCTCGGCGGTTTCCGCCGCGATCTGCACGCCCGCTTCCGACGCGCCCGCCTGCACCACCACCGGCCAGCCCTGGACCGGCCGGGCGACGTTCAGCGGCCCGCGCACCTTGTAGTACTTGCCCTGATGATCGAGGACGTGCAGCCGGTCGGGGTCGAAGAACACGCCGCCGTCGACATCGCGCAGGAAGGCATCGTCGGCCCATGAGTCCCACAGCCCGGTGACGACGTCATAGAATTCGCGGGCGCGGCGATAGCGCTCGTCATGCTCCATATGCTCGTCGAGGCCGAAATTCAGCGCGGCCTCGGGGTTCGAGGTGGTGACGAGGTTCCAGCCCGCCCGTCCGCCGCTCAGGTGGTCGAGCGCGGCGAAGCGCCGGGCGAGGTGATAGGGTTGCTCGAAGGTGGTCGAGCCGGTGCCGATCAGGCCGATATGCTCGGTGACCGCGGCCAGCGCCGGCAGCAGGGTTGCCGGATCGAAGGACGTCACCGTCGCGCTGCGTTTGAGCGCCGCCATCGGCATGTTCAGCACGGCCAGGTGATCGGCCATGAAGAAGGCATCGAACTTGCCCCGCTCCAGGGTCTGGGCGAAGCGCTTCAGATGGGCGAAGTTGAAGTTGGCGTCGGGAAAGGCGCCGGGATAGCGCCACCAGGCCGTATGGATCCCGACCGGGCGCATGAACGCACCCAGCCTCAACTGGCGCGACGTCGACATCGACAGGCCCCTTCCCGACAATCAATCTACCTATCCGATAGATATGCAGTGGTGACAGGAAGACAAGAGGTCAGCTCTGCAGGCCCCAGCGCAGCACGGTCCGCCGCTCGATGGTGCGGAAAATCAGGTTCTCGACCAGCAGGCCGATCAGGATGACGGCCAGCAGGCCGGCGAACACCGAGGGGATTTCCAGGAGATTGCGGTTCTCGAAGATGAACCAGCCGAGACCGCCCTGCCCCGACGACACCCCGAACACGAGTTCTGCGGCGACCAGCGTGCGCCAGGCGAAGGCCCAGCCGATCTTGAGGCCGGCCAGGATCGAGGGGAAGGCAGCCGGGATGAGGATTTTCCGGATGAAGGCGAACCCCTTCAGCCCGTAGTTCCGCCCGACCATGCGCAGGGTTTGCGAGACCGCGCGAAAGCCGGAATGGGTGTTGAGCGCCACCGGCCACAGCACCGAATGGATCAGGATGAAGACCAGCGATCCGTTGCCCAGGCCGAACCACAGGAGCGCCAGCGGCAGCAGGGCGATGGCGGGCAGCGGCGACAGCATCGCCGTCATGGTTTCCAGGAAGTCCGATCCCAGCCGGGTGCTGATCGCGGCGACGGTCAGCGCGCCGCCCAGCACGATGCCGGCGGCGTAGCCCATCACCAGCACCTTGAGCGAGGCCCAGGCCCGCAGCGGCAGCACGCCGCTGCGGATGTTGTCGACCAGCGCGGCGAGGGTCTCGCCCAGCGTCGGGAACAGCAGCACGTTGTCCGTCCACCGGCCGTAGGCTTCCCAGATCAGGGCCAGCGCCAGGATGATCGCGATCTTCCTGACGGCGCCGTTGTCCCAGGCCCGTTCGAACAGCGACAGGCGCTCGGGCGCCACCGGGGCGGCCGCTTCCGCCGGCCGCAGGATGATGCGCGCGCGGCTCATCAATGCGCCTCCACGGCTTCGCCGGCAAACAGCATGTCGTGGATTTCCTTCTCCAGCCGCCCGGCCGACCCGTCGGTGGCCGAGACCGTATCGACGTCGACGACCTCGGCCTTGACCCGCCCGGGATGCGGCGACAGCAGCAGGATGCGATTGCCGATCCGGATCGCCTCGCCGATCGAATGGGTGACGAACATGACGGTGAAGCGGGTTTCCGCCCACAGCGCCAGCAACTCGTCCTGGCAGGTGCGCCGGGTCAGCGCGTCCAGCGCCGCGAACGGCTCGTCCATCAGCAGGATATCGGGTTCCATCGCCATGCCGCGGGCGATGGCGACGCGCTGCTTCATGCCGCCGGACAGCGTATGCGGATAGGAATCGATCGCGCGGGTCAGATTGACCTTCTCGATATAATGGCGCGCTCTTTCCTCGGCCTCCCGCCGCCGCATCCGCCGGGCATCAATCAGCGGAAAGGTCACGTTCTCCAGCACGGTCTTCCAGGGCAGCAGCTGGTCGAATTCCTGAAAGACCATCATCCGGTCCGGACCCGGCTCGACGACCTTGCGGCCGAGGATGGTGATCGACCCTTCCGACGGCGCCAGGTAGCCGCCGACGGCCTTCAGGATGGTCGACTTGCCGCAGCCCGACGGGCCCAGCAGCACGAAGCGATCCGAGCGGTTGACCGTGAAGCTTACCCGCTCGGTCGCCGTGATCACCGCGCCGGGCACCTTGTAGCGCAGGGTGTCGCCGCTGCAGTCGAGCCCCG
>JAEYTW010000257.1 GCA_023433835.1 Pseudomonadota bacterium
GCCGGCCTCGACCGCAACGGCCTGCGCCCCTTGCGCTACACCATCACCCAGGATGGCCTGCTGATCGTCGGTTCCGAGACGGGCATGGTGCCGCAGGCCGAGGACAAGATCGTCGAGAAGGGCCGCGTCGGCCCGGGCCAGATGATCGCCATCGACCTGAAGAAGGGCCGCTTCTACCACGACCAGGAGGTCAAGGATAAGCTGGCCGATGCCCAGCCCTACGGCGAGTGGCTGAAGAACCAGGTCCGCCTGGACAGCCTCAGCCAGGGCGCGGCCGCCGCGCCCCGCCTCGACCGCGACGCCCTGCGCCGCTCGCAGCTCGCCTTCGGCCTGACGCTCGAAGACATGGAGATGGTGCTGCACCCGATGGTCGAGGACGGCAAGGAAGCCGTCGGTTCGATGGGTGACGACACGGCGCTCGCCGTGCTGCGCGACGAGTATCGCGGCCTGCACCACTTCTTCCGCCAGCAGTTCAGCCAGGTCACCAACCCGCCGATCGACAGCTTGCGCGAACGCCGGGTGATGACGCTCAAGACCCGGCTCGGCAATCTCGGCAACGTGCTCGACGAATCGAGCGCGCAGACCAAGGTTTTGCTGCTGGAGAGCCCGGTGCTGTCGAACGCCGAATTCACGGCGCTGCAGAAGTACATGGGCAAGACCATCGGCATCATCGACTGCACCTTCGATCCCGAGGGAGGCGAGCATGCGATGCGCGATGCGCTGCGCCGCATCCGCACCGAGGCCGAGGATGCCGTGCGCGGCGGTGCTTCCAACCTCGTCCTGACCGACGAGGCGGTGGGGCACGAGCGCGTGGCGCTGCCGATGATCCTGGCGGCGGGCGCGGTGCATTCGCACCTCGTGCGCCACGGCCTGCGCACCTTCACCTCGCTCAACGTGCGTTCGGGCGAATGCCTCGACACCCATTACTTCGCCGTGCTGATCGGCGTCGGCGCGACCACGATCAATGCGTGGCTGGCCGAGGAATGCATCGCCGACCGCCATGCCCGCGGCCTGTTCGGCAAGCTCGGCCTCGGCGACTGCGTCGCCCGCTTCAAGGAATCGATCGACCAGGGCCTGCTCAAGATCATGAGCAAGATGGGCATCTCGGTGATCTCGTCCTATCGCGGCGGCTACAACTTCGAGGCGCTCGGCCTGTCGCGCTCGCTGGTCGCGGAATTCTTCCCCGGCATGCCGTCGCGCATTTCCGGCATCGGCCTGAACGGCATCCAGAAGCAGGTGCTGGCCCAGCATGCCCGTGCCTATGGCGGTGCCGCCGTGGCCCTGCCGATCGGCGGCCTCTATCGCTACCGCAAGGGCGGCGAGACCCATGCGCTGGACGGCAACCTGATCCATCTGATGCAGACGGCGGTCGCCACCGAATCGTTCCAGCTGTTCAAGAAGTACACCTCGGCCCTGCGCGACCTGCCGCCGATCGCGGTGCGCGACCTGCTCGATTTCAAGCCGGCCGCCCAGGCCGTGCCGATCGAGGAGGTCGAATCGATCACCGAGATCCGCAAGCGCTTCATCACCCCCGGCATGTCGCTCGGCGCGCTCAGCCCCGAGGCGCATGAGACGCTGACCATCGCGATGAATCGGATCGGCGCCAAGTCGAACTCCGGCGAGGGTGGCGAGGCGGCCGAGAACTTCAAGCCGCGTCCGAACGGCGACAATGCCAACTCGGCGATCAAGCAGGTGGCGTCGGGCCGGTTCGGCGTGACCGCCGAATACCTGACCAACTGCCGCGAGCTCGAGATCAAGGTGGCCCAGGGCGCCAAGCCCGGCGAAGGCGGGCAGCTGCCCGGCTTCAAGGTGACCGAGATGATCGCCCGCCTGCGCCATTCGACGCCGGGCGTGATGCTGATCTCGCCGCCGCCGCATCACGACATCTACTCGATCGAGGACCTGGCCCAGCTGATCTACGACCTGAAGCAGATCAACCCGGATGCCCAGGTCGGCGTCAAGCTGGTGGCCGAGGCCGGCATCGGCACGATCGCGGCGGGCGTCGCCAAGGCGAAGGCCGACGTGATCAGCATTTCCGGCCATGTCGGCGGCACCGGCGCCAGCCCGCTGACCTCGCTGAAATATGCCGGCGTGCCGTTCGAGATCGGCCTCTCCGAGGTCAACCAGGTCCTGACGCTCAACAAGCTGCGCCACCGCATCAAGCTGCGGACGGACGGCGGCATCAAGTCGGGCCGCGACGTGGTGATCGCCGCGATGCTCGGCGCCGAGGAATTCGGCGTCGGCACCGCCGCCCTGGTGGCGATGGGCTGCATCATGGTGCGCCAGTGCCATTCGAACACCTGCCCGGTCGGCGTCTGCGTGCAGGATCCGGCGCTGCGCGAGAAGTTCACCGGCACGCCCGACAAGGTCGTCAACCTGTTCTCGTTCATCGCCGAGGAAGTGCGCGAGATCCTGGCCGGCCTCGGCTGCCGCACGCTGAACGAGGTGGTCGGCCGCACCGACTTCCTGGCCCAGGTCAGCCGCGGCGGCGCCCATCTCGACGATCTCGACCTGAACCCGATCCTGGCCCAGGCCGATCCCGGCGAGAATGCGCGCTATTGCACCCGCCAGGGCCGCAACGAAGTGCCCGATACGCTCGACGCCCAGATGATCCTGGACGCCAAGCCGGTGTTCGAGCATGGCGAGAAGATGCAGCTGGCCCATAACGTGCGCAACGTCCAGCGTGCCATCGGTACCCGGCTCTCCTCGCATATCGTGCGCAAATTCGGCATGACCGGGCTGGAGCATGGCCATATCACAGTGCGCCTGCGCGGCTCGGCCGGGCAAAGCCTCGGGGCCTTCGCGGTCCAGGGCCTGAAGATCGAGCTGTTCGGCGATGCCAACGACTATGTCGGCAAGGGCCTGTCGGGCGGCACCATCGTGGTGCGCCCGCCGCCGTCGAGCCCGCTGGTCACCAACATGAACACGATCATCGGCAACACGGTGCTCTACGGCGCCACCTCCGGCAGGCTCTACGCCGCGGGCCAGGCCGGCGAGCGCTTCGCCGTACGCAACTCGGGCGCCGAGGCCGTGATCGAGGGTTGCGGATCGAACGGCTGCGAGTACATGACCGGCGGCCAGGTGGTGATCCTGGGTTCGGTTGGCGACAACTTCGGCGCCGGCATGACCGGCGGCATGGCCTTCATTTACGACGAGGGCGAGACGCTGCCGATCCACATCAACGACGAATCGGTGGTCTACCAGCGCCTGGCTTCGGCCCATTGGGAAGGGGTATTGCGCCGCCAGGTGGAGATCCACGCCCAGGAGACGCAGTCGAAGTTCGCTCAGACCCTGCTGGTCGACTGGGACCGGCTGATCGGCCGCTTCTGGCAGGTCTGCCCCAAGGAGATGATCACGCGCATCGCGCATCCGCTGTCCGATCAGCCGGAAGCCAGGCGCGCGTGAGTGAAGGAATGGGCCGGGGCGATAGCCCCGGGTCATGCGTAGCGTAGCGTAGAGTTCAGAGTCCCTCGAGAGTTTGAGTAAGTTTAGTCTCCCTGTACCAGACTGAGCGGCCCCGTCCCCATTTGGCGGGGCCTCATTTTTTTCGGGGTCTCCCCAGGATCGCCGCGATCGTCTATCAATGGCGCGGGGCAATCGGCCCGCGCAGGGGAGACATCGATGGAATTCGCCGACAAGACCTTCGTCGTGACCGGCGCGGCCGGCAATCTCGGCCGGGCCGTGGCCAAGCATTTCGCCGAGCGCGGCGCCAGGCTCGCCTTGCTCGATCACAACCAGGCCCGCCTTCTGCAGGCCTACGGCCCCGACCATGCCAACCGCACCTGCCTGCAGGTCGACCTGACGGACCAGGCCTCGGTCGACCAGGCGGTCGGGGAAGCGGCCGCGAAGTTCGGGCGGATCGACGGGCTGATCGCCATCGCCGGCGGTTTCCGGATGGGCGAGCAGGTGCATGAGCTCAGCGACAAGAACTGGTCGTTCCTGATGGACATCAATGCCGGCACGCTGTTGCGCACCGTCCATGCGGTGGTACCCCGGCTGATCGGCGGCGGCGGCGGCAAGATCGTCACCGTCGGCGCCCGGGCGGCGCTGGCCGGCGTGGCCGAGATGGGCGCCTATACCGCCGCCAAGGCCGCCGTCATCCGCCTGACCGAAGCGATGTCGGCCGAGCTGAAGGGCCACAACATCAACGTCAACGGCGTGCTGCCGTCCATCATCGATACCCCGGAAAACCGCCAGGCGATGCCCGGCGCCGACCCGGCGAAATGGGTGGCGCCGGCCGACCTCGCCGCCGTCATCGGCTTTCTCGCCTCGGACGCCGGCCGGGCGCTGCACGGCGCGATCGTCCCGGTCAGCGGCCTGAGCTGAGCCGATGCGCCTCCTCGCCGCGGCCGCCGCCCTCCTCGCCCTGACCGCGGCCGCGCAAGCCGGGGAGGTGCCCTATTACGACGTGCGCGCGGCCTTCGCCCGCTTCGATCCCGGCTATGTCGCCCAGCGCCGGGCGGCGCTGGCGAAGATGGAACCGCTGCTGGAGAAACTGTTCGCCCGCGAGGAAGCCGGCGAGGCGATGGCCTGCGCCGACCAGATCGGCAAGGAGGCGCGCTGGCTGGTCGGCTACACCGCCGATTACGCCCGGATCCTCAGGCGCACCGACGATCTCGCCGCCGAGCTGGCGCGCGCGACGCCGACCCCGGTGCCCGACATCCAGCAGGGGCCGGAAGGGCATTGGGCCAGCTGCCACGAGGAAGAGTTCTTCAAGCTGTCGGTCGACTACGACAAGTTCGTCGCGCTGACCGCGGCGGGCAAGGCGCCGCCGGTCCGGCCCGCCTATCTCGATGCCTATAACGACCCGGAAAAACTGCGTGCCCGCTTCGTCGCCCTGACGACCTCCGATATCAGCGGCACCGGCGTCAACCAGCGCCGCGCGCTGAACGAGGAAGTCTCCGACGTCATGCGGCTGATCCTGCGCGACCAGCCGCTCGGCTATGCGTGGAAACCCGGGCTGAAGGACGCGCTGAAGAAAATCCTGGTCGAGGATCTGCGCGATCCCGCGACGGGCTATTGGGGTGCCCGCTTCATCGACGGCGACAAGGTCGTGCGCTCGGCCGATCTCAGCGTCACCTTCCATATCGCGCGCTATCTGCAGGGCGACGTGCCGGACTGGCCGCGCATCGTCGACACCACGCTCGCCATCCGCGACCGCCGCTATTCCCAGGGCTGGCAGGCCTCGATCGGCCAGCTGAACCACCATCTCTACGACGTCGCGGCGATCTTCAAGCTGGGCTGGAACAAGGTCGACGCCCCTCGCCAAGCGGCGATGGCGACCGAACTGAAGAAGATGCTGGACTGGAGCCTGAAGGAAACACTCGGCCCCGACGGCACCTTCAAGCTGACCGAGGAAGACGATTCCTTCGAGGAGGCGCAGTATTTCGGCGTCGCCCTGCTCGCCGCCGCCGGGCTGTTCGACAAGGACAAGCCCTACTGGGCCGATGCCCCGTTTCCCGACGCGGCCGCCATCCGCGAGCGGATCACCGGACGCGTCTCGGGCCTGCTGGCCGCCGGCAACGGCTCGACCGGCGGGGCGTACTACCGCTCGGCGATGGACCTGCTGGGCGGGTGAGCGTGGCAGGCGCGAAAACCTGCCACGCTCGTCCCGGCGAAAGCCCATAGGCGCTGACTTTAGGCCCGGATGGCGACTTGAAATCCAATCGTCGCTCCGGCGCAGGCCGGAGCCCAGGGTAAGCGCCGCGCCGCTTGCGACACTCTTTGCCCTGGATACCGGCTTTCGCCGGTATGACGATGGCTTTTGCGGTTGCCGGCGAGCTTAAGTCAGCGCCTATGGGCCTTCGCCAGGGCAACGACCGCGTTCAGTTCACCTGCCGCGTCCGCCCTTCCCAATAAGGCGCGCGCAGCGTGCGGCGCAGGATCTTGCCTGAGGGGTTGCGGGGCAGCGCGTCGATGAAATCGATGCTCTTGGGAGTCTTGTAGCCGGCGATGCGTTCGCGGGTCCAGCCGATGATGCCGGCCGGATCGCGCTCGCGCCCCTCGCGCAGCACGACGAAGGCCTTGACCTCCTCGCCCCAGCGTTCGGACGGAATGCCGACCACCGCGACGTCGGCGATGTCGGGGTGGCCGAACATCACGCTCTCGACCTCGGCCGGGTAGACGTTCTCGGCACCCGAGATGATCATGTCCTTGACCCGGTCGTGGACGTAGAGATAGCCGTCCTCGTCGAGATAGCCGGCATCGCCGGTGCGCAGCCAGCCGTCGCCGCCGATCGTCGCCGCGGTGGCCTCGGGCAGGCTCCAGTAACCCTTCATGTTGGCGGGCGAGCGGGTCGCGATCTCGCCGACCTCGCGCACGCCCAGACGATTGCCGGCATCGTCGAGGATCGCGATCTCGACCCCGGGCAAGGCCTTGCCGGCGCCCTTCATCCGTTCGTTGCCGGCGGGATCGTGATCCTCCGGCGCGAGCGCCACGACGGTGCCGGTCGTCTCGGTCATGCCATACATCTGGATGAAGCCGCAGCCGAAAACTTCCATGCATTCGCGCAGCAGCGGCAAGGGGATCGGCGAGGCGCCGTACATCATGTAGCGCAGGCAGGAATAGTCGACATCGCGCGCGCCGGGCAGGCGCACCACGATCTGCATCGCGGCGGGCACGATGAACATTTTGGTGATGCGCCAATCGGTGATGAAACCGAGGACCTGACGCGGGTCGAACTCGCGGGCGATGACGTTGATGGCCCCGAAATAGAACCCCATGACTGCCCAGCCGGTGCCGCCGATATGAAAGCAGGGCATGGCGACCAGGCTGACGTCCTGGTCGTCCCAGCGGGCCCAGGGAATGTCGGCGGCGGCCTGCAGCTTGCGCAGCTCGATGAAGTTGCGATGGGTCAGCACCGCGCCTTTCGGATTGCCCGTGGTGCCCGAGGTGTAGAGCTGCACCGCGCCGTCGTCCTGATCCAGCGGCAGCATCGGGTCTTCAGGCGGATGGGCATCGCGCCAGGCGGCATAGAGGCGGCCGGCATAGGGCGTTTCCATGCCGATGATGTCGTGGGCCTGGTCGGGCTTGACGAAACCCTCGACCGTCTCGACGAATTCCGGCCCGACGAAGAACAGCCTGGCCCGGGCATCGCCGACGATATAGGCGACCTCGCGCGGGGCCAGCCGCCAGTTGACCGGCACCATGACGACGCCGGCCTTGGCCGCCCCCCACAGCAGTTCGTAATAGAGGTCCGAATTCTTGCCGAGATGGGCGATGCGGTCGCCGGGCTTCAGCCCCGCGGCGATCAGCGCCTGGGCGACCCGGCTCGATCCGGCATCGAGCTCGGCATAGCTGGTATGGCGCCCCTCGAAGAACATGGCGGGGGCATCGGGCCGGGTGCGGCCGTGATAGCGCGTGACATCGGCGAGCGTGAAGATCTCGTCGTGCAGACCCATGGGTCCCTCTTCCTCCCGGTTCGTTTGCCCGATCGTAGCATCATGTTGTCAGCTCGCCATCACCGGAGCCCCTTGACACTTTTAAATTATGATCATCATATTTACAAAAATGATGGTCGTAATTTAAATCCAGGGAACGACTCCGATGCGGTACAAGATCTTCGGCCGGCGCACCGGCCTGCGGGTTGCCGAGCTGGCGCTGGGCGCGGGCAATTTCGGCACCGGCTGGGGCCATGGGGCCGAGCGCGACGAAGCCCGGCGGATATTCGACGGCTATGCCGAGGCCGGCGGCAATTTCATCGACACCGCCAACGGCTATCAGTTCGGCCAGTCCGAGATGATGGTGGGCGAGTTCATCGCGGCCGAGCGCGACAACTTCGTCGTGGCGACCAAGTTCACGCTGGGCACCGACCCGAAGGCCGGCCTGCTGCAGACCGGCAACAGCCGCCGCAACATGATCACCGCGGTGGAGGCAAGCCTGAAGCGCCTGAACACCGACCGCATCGATCTCTACTGGGCCCACATGGCCGACGGGCTGACCCCGATGGACGAGATCCTGCGCGGCTTCGACGATCTCGTGCGTTCGGGCAAGATCCTTCATGCCGGGCTGTCGAACTTTCCCGCCTGGCGCATTGCGCGCGCCGACCTCGCGGCAGAATTGCGCAACCAGGCGCCGATCGCCGGCATCCAGGTCGAGTACAGCCTGGCCGAACGCAGCGCCGATCGCGAATTGCTGCCGATGGCCGAGGCGCTGGGCTTGGGGATCACCGCCTGGTCGCCGCTGGGCGGCGGTTTCCTGACCGGCAAATACCGGCAAAGCGACGAGGGCCGCCTGACCGGCCTTGGCATGCTGGCGCATTCGGAAAAGACCGCGCGCGAGACCGCGATCCTCGATGCGGTACTGGCCGTGGCCGCCGAGGCGGCAGCGCCGGCGACGCATGTCGCCATCGCCTGGCTGCGCCGCAAGGCGGCTGGCTCGGCCACCAGCCTGATCCCGATCCTGGGGCCACGCAGCCGGGCGCAGCTCGACGGTACGCTGGGCGCCCTGGACCTGAGCTTGAGCGAGCAGCAGGTCGCCCGGCTCGATGCAGCCAGCGCCGTGCCATCAGGCGTGCCGCATGAACAGATCGCGCAGAGTGCCCCGCGCTACACCGGGGGCAAGGGCGGCCTGATCGATCGCCCCGCCGTGCCGGTGGCCTGACGCGTTACTCCCGCGTCTCCGTCGCGAACACTTTCTGCGCCACCTGCCAGCGGCCGTCGATCTTGAGGAACGACAGCTGGTCGATAAAGTAGCGTGGCGGAATCTGGCAGGCGAGCTTGACGAAGGCCATCGTCGGACCGGCGATGTCGATCTGCAGAACCCGATCACCACGGGCCAGGCCCTTGGCGCGCGGCGACGGCCGCGTGCGCACCGCCTCGAGCCAGGCATCGCGCGGGGTGATCACCAACTCGCCGTCGACTGCCTGGGTCAGGGCCGAGGTCGGGTGGAAAACCGAAGCAAGCTTGTCGGCGTCGCCCTCGTAGAGACCGTCGAGATAGGTGTTGACCGCGGCTTCGACCGCTTCCATGTCGCTCATCGTTTCCTCCTGATTGCGCGGCGTATCAGGCGCGAAAACCTGCGCCCGCGCAACCCGCGTTTACGCGGTACCGAGGCTGATGTTCTTCAAGGGCAGATCGCGCACCCGCTTGCCTGTCGCGGCGAACACCGCGTTCAGCACGGCGGGTGCCGCGACCGCGATGGTCGGCTCGCCCACCCCGCCCCAGAACCCGCCCGATGGCTTCAGGATGACCTCGACATCAGGCATCTCGTCGAGCCGCATGACTTCGTAGGTATCGAAGTTCTGCTGTTCGATGCGGCCATCCTTGACCGTGCATTCGCCATGCAGCGAGGCCGACAGGCCGTAGACGAACGAGCCCACGATCTGGGCCTCGACCTGCTGGGGATTGACCACGTGGCCCGGATCGGTCGCGGCGACGATGCGATGGATCTTGAGCTTGCCGCCGGTGACCGACACCTCGGCCGCCGCGGCGACGTAGCTGCCGAAACCCATGATCTGGGCGACGCCGCGATGAAGGCCCGGCGCCGCCGGCTTGTCCCAGCCGATGCCCTGCCCGACCGCGTCGAGCACGGCGAGATGCTTGGGGCTGCCACCCAGCAGCTTGCGGCGGAAGGCCAGCGGATCGATGCCGGCCGCATGCGCCAGCTCGTCGATGAAGCATTCGACGTAGATGGCGTTGTGGTTCAGGTTGACGCCGCGCCAGTAGCCTGGACGGATATGCGGGTTGCGCATCGCGAAATCGATCAGCAGGTTGGGCACGGCATAGCCGAACGCCCCTTCCGCGCCCCCCTGGTTCAAGCCCTGGAAGACAGCGGGATCACCGCTTTTCGCCACCGCCTCGGGCCGCGCGAAGGCGCCGATCGACTGGCCGGAGATGCGCATGTGCAAGGCTTCGATCGTGCCGTCAGGCCCGAGGCTGGCGCGCAGGCGGCAGCGGGTGACCGGGTGGAACCGGCCCTGCGCCATATCCTCCTCGCGCGTCCACATCAGCTTGACCGGCGTGCCCGGCACCTGTTTGGCGATACGCACGGCCATGGTGACGTAGTCGGTGGCGAGCCGCCGGCCGAAGCTGCCGCCGATGCGCATGACATTGACTTCGCAGGCCTCAGGCGCCAGGCCCGACGCCGCGACCACCGCATCCAGCGCCGCCTCGGCCACCTGGGTCGGGGCCCAGAGGTCACAACGTTCCGGCGTCCAGCGCGCGGTGGCCGCCAGCACCTCCATCGGCGCATGGTTCTGGTAGGGGAAGCTGTATTCGGCCTCGACGACCTTGGCGGCCTTGGCCAGCACGGCCTTGGCATCGCCGGCGCGGTTGCCGACGAAAGGCGTCTCGGCCGACAGGCCTTCCTTCAGCATGGCCGTGATCGTCTCGCTCGACGCCTTGGCGCCCGGCCCCTCGTCCCAGACGATCGGCAGTTCGTCGAGCGCGGTCTTGGCCCGCCAGAAATTGTCGGCCACCACCGCGACCGTCTCGTCGTCGACGCGCAGCACATGGCGCACGCCCGGCATCGCCTTGACCGCATCGGCGTTGAAGGACACGAGCTTGCCGCCATGGACGGGGCAGGCCCGGGGTACCGCGACCAGCATGCCCGGCAGCTTGAAATCGACGCCGTAGACCAGCGTGCCGTTCAGCTTGTCCTGGGTGTCGAGCCGCTTCAACGGCTTGCCGGCGATGGTCCAGTCCTTCGGGTCCTTCAGCGTGACATTGGCCGGCGGGGCGATGCTTGCCGCGGCCGCCGCCAGCGCACCGTAGGTCGTGCGGCGGCCGGTCGCCGCGTGGGTGACGACGCCCCTGGCCACGGTCAACTCGGCGGGATTGACGCCCCAGCCCCCGGCCGCGGCCTGGACCAGCATCGCGCGCGCCGTGGCCCCGCCCTGGCGCAGGTAATCCTGCGACCCGCGGATGGCGCGCGACCCGCCGGTCGCCATGTCGCGCCAGACGCGCTGGCGTTTGCGGTTCGCGCCCGGCTTGACCAGCTCGAAGCGCACCTTGTCCCAATCGCAATCGAGTTCCTCGGCGACGAGCTGGGCCAGGCCGGTCAGCGAACCCTGCCCCATCTCGGCGCGGGCCACGCGAATGATCACGGCTTCGTCGGGCTGGATCACCACCCAGGCCGTGACTTCCGATCCGGCGATGCCTTGCGCGCGGGCGAGCGGAAAGGAGAAACCGAAGGTGAAGGCGCCGGCGGCCGCAGTGGTGCCGGCGAGGAAGCCGCGGCGGGAGAAACTGGTCATCGCCCTCTCCCTCAACCGCGGCTCGGCAGGCGCGAGGCGGCGAGCTTCACGCCCGCCAGCACGCGCTGATAGGTGCCGCAGCGACAGATATTGGTGATCTCGGCCCGGATCTCGTCGTCGCTGGGGTTGGGATTCTGGGCCAGCAGCGCGGCCGACGCCATCATCATGCCGACCTGGCAGTAGCCGCATTGCGCGACGTCGAGCTCGGCCCAGGCCGCCTGCACCGGGTGCGGCGCGGTCGTCCCCAGCCCCTCGATCGTGACGATCTTCTGGTCTTCGCCGATGGCGCCGATCGTGACGACGCAGGACCGCGTGGCGACGCCGTCGACATGCACGGTGCATGCCCCGCATTGGGCGATGCCGCAACCGTATTTGGTGCCGGTCAGCCCGACATGGTCGCGGATGACCCACAGCAGCGGCGTATCGTCCTCGCCCTCGACCGTGACCGTCTTGCCATTGATGTTGAGCTTCGCCATGTCGCGCTCCCGGGGTCGCCGCTGCCTAGGGGTACTGCGTCTCAAGCGGCGCAGATCATAGGCGCGAACCGCCGGGCGAGGCGATCACATTCCGGTCAGGGCTGCTCCCACCGGCCACTCTCGGCCGAACGGAACAGGGCATCGATCAACCTGAGGTTCCAGACGGCATCCTCGATCGGAAAATCGAGCGCGGCCTCGCCGCGGATCGCGCGTGAGAAGGCATCGCCCTGCAGCGTGTACTGGTCGCAGAGGTCCATGTCCTCAATCACCTGCCCGCCGCCCGTCAGGTCGCGGCCGTCGTCGATGCGGATGCGCGACGGCGCCGCCGGATCGGCGTTGAACGGAATGTCGATCTCGATCCGGCCTCGGGTACCGACCACCGTCACCCGCTGATGCGGGCTGGCCTGGGTCGAGCAGGTGAAGGTCAGGTGCCGCCCGCCGGGGAATTCGACGAGGGCCGAGGTCAGCCGGTCGACGCGTGTCGCCGGATCGCGGTCGATCGTGGCGATCAGCCGCGCCGGCTCGGCCTCGAACAGGAAACGCGCCGTCACCAGCGCGTAGCAGCCGATGTCGTAGAGCGCGCCGCCACCGATATCGGCCATGTTGCGGATATTGCCGGGATCGTCGTTGTAATAGGAAAAAAAGGTCTGGATCGCCCTGATCTCGCCGATCCGCCCCTCGCGCGCCAGCGCCCGGGCGCGCAGCCATTGCGGATGATGGCGGACCATGAAGGCCTCGGCCACCTGCACAGGGTGGCGGTCGCGCACCGCGATCAGCTGGCGCGCCTCGTCGGCCGTCAGCGCGACCGGCTTCTCGCACAGCACGTGCTTGCCCGCCTCCATCGCCCTGATCGTCCAGGGCACGTGCAGATGGTTGGGCAAGGGGTTGTAGACCGCCTCGATCTCCGGGTCGGCCAGCAGTTCCTCGTAGCTGCCGTAGGATTTCGGGATGCCCAAGGCCGCCGCCGCCCCGGCCGCGCGGCCGGCATCGCGCGAGGCGATGGCCGTAATCCGCGACAGTGCTCCCCGCTGCATCGCGGGGATCACCTTGACCGTGGCGATCTTGGCGACGCCGAGCACACCCCAGGCGACCGGTTTGGTCATGGCTTGTTCCTCTGCCGTTGATCGCGGATCGACTGAACCGGCTCACCCATCACGACGACCGACCGCGAAGGACGGCCGGCTCGCCTTGGTCTATGCACCGCTTCGAATGAAACCCGATCCGCCTCCAGCGCGCGAGCGGCGAGCATCAGCACGCGATCAATCTGGGGCTTGCGACGCAATTCCTGGATTGTCGACGGGGCGACATCCAGAACTTCGGCGGCACCACGCACTGAGAGCCCCATGCTTTCCATCCAAGCGGCGAAGTCCTCTCCAGTCCAGCCGCGCTGAATTTCCGCCATGCTTGCCAACGCCCGGGCGGACATGTCAGGGCCCTCCGGCCAGGCGATCCCGTGACCATCCTCTATCGGATGCACGGCGGCGAAGGCAGCTGTCTCCGCAAGATGCATAAACCGACTGTTCTCGGCAATCACACCGGTAATATCGACCTTGTCGGAGCCGCCGCCGCGCCATTTGACATTCAGCACAGCCGGACCGATCACGGCGACATCAGCCACCTGCGGCATATCATCATTGCCTTCGAACGCGATCTCGTCATCGTCAGGCAATGGCGGCGGCGGTACAAAAGGCTTGAACATCACGCCCTCCCTCAACGAGTTCCCCAAAGGGCCAGCAACGCGTCACGATTCTCCTCGATCCAAGACGCGATAATCCGCATCTCGCGACGGGTGAAGCGACCTCTGCCCACGACCAGGCGGCTCGTCCGTATCTCGAAGATTGCAGCGGCGTCGGCAGTCAGCGCATGGACATGCGGGGCTCGTGATCGTTGTCGTACATCGAGATCCTTATGCCCTCGATGATGACGAGCGTCGGCATGCCCACTCCGCTGATCGCTCGCCCACAGTATGAAACGATACCCGGCACAGTCAATAAATAGTGCCGGATATCGGTACGAATATAATTTACCCGATGCCGGGCACCGGATAGCGGCGGCAGAGGGTGCGGACCTCCCCGGCCAGGCGGTCGAGGGTATCCTCGTCACGGGAATGGCGCAGGGCTTCGACGATCCAGCCGGCGATCCGGCGCATCTCGGCCTCGCCCATGCCGCGGGTGGTGCAGGCCGGCGTGCCCAGGCGGACGCCCGAAGGGGTCAGCGGGGGCCGGGGGTCGTCGGGGATCACCTGCTTGTTGGCGGTGATGCCGATGCGGTCGAGCACGCGTTCGGCCTCGCGCCCGTCGAGGCCGAAGCTCAGCACCGTATCGACCACCAGCAGGTGATTGTCGGTGCCGCCGGTGACCAGTGCGACGTCGGCGGCGATCAGGGCGTCGGCGAGGCTGCGGGCATTGGCCAGCACCTGGGCGGCGTAGCTGCGGAATTCCGGTTCGGCCGCCTTGCGGAAGGTGATTGCCGCGCCCGCGACATTGTTCATGTGCGGCCCGCCCTGCAATCCGGGGAAGACCGAGGCGTCGATCGCCCGGGCATGTTCCTTCCTGCACAGAATCAGCCCGCCGCGCGGGCCGCGCAGCGTCTTGTGCGTCGTCGTCGTCACGATGTCAAAGCCGGCGTCGATCGGGTTGCGCATCACGCCGCCCGCCACCAGCCCGCCGATATGGGCGATGTCGGCCATGGTCATCGCGCCGACCTCTTCGGCGATCGCCTTGAAGGCGGCATAGTCGTAATCGCGCGGGTAGGAAGAATAACCGCACAGCAGGATCCTGGGCCGGGTTTCCAGCGCGGTGTCGCGCAACTGGTCGAAATCGATCGCGCCCTGGCGGTTGGCCGAGGTCTTGTAGCGCACGAAGTTGAAGACGCGGCCCATATGCGAGACCGGCGCGCCGTGCGTCAGATGGCCGCCATGCGACAGGTCCATGGCCAGGATGGTGTCGCCGGGCTTGAGGAAGGCGAAATAGGCCGCCTGGTTCATCGGCGAGCCCGACAGGGGCTGCACGTTGGCATGCTCGGCCCGGAACAGCGCGCAGGCGCGGCTCCGCGCCAGTTCCTCGATTTCGTCGGTGAATTCCTGGCCGCCGTAATAGCGCCGGCCGGGATAGCCCTCGGCGTATTTGTTGGTCAGCACCGAGCCCAGCGCCATCAGCACTTCAGGGTAGGTGTAGTTTTCCGAAGGGATCATCTCGACGCCGTCGCGCTGGCGGTCTTCCTCGCCCGCGATGGCGGAATAGATGGCGGGGTCGTAGGCGGCGAGCTGGCTGCGGTAGCTGTCCATTGGGCACTCCATCGGCAACGGATGGGCCGACTTATGTCGGCTGCCCAGGCGATCGGCGTCTGATACCCCGCAGTCCCTCGTGGTTGTCCACTCGAAATCGCCAGTCCGGCGGGGGTCCCCGCACCACGATGGCTCGCAGCGCGGGGCTATGTGTCGGGCACGTTAAACCGGAATGTCGCCTTTGTTCAATAGGCGCATTCGGTGAAGATCGGGTCGATCTCGCCACCCCATTCCTTGTGATAGCGGTCGAGCAGGTCTTCGGCCGGCGTCTTGCCGGTCTCGACCACCTGGCGCAGCCGCTGCAGGAACAGGGTTTCGTTGTCGCCCGACGAATTGCGGCGATCGCGCGCGGCGAGGCCCGCCGCGGCGATGTCGAGCACCTGACCGGCCAGCGTGCGCACGTCGGTATCACGGATCCGCGCCCTGAGGCCCTCGCGCGGCACGGCATTGCGCAGGGCCAGCACTTCGTCATGGCGCCAGTCCTTGACCAGATCCCAGGCGGCATCGAGCGCGCCCTGATCGTAGAGCAGCCCGACCCAGAGGGCCGGCAGCGCGCAAAGCCCGGCCCAGCCGCCGGTATCGGCGCCGCGCATCTCCAGATAGGATTTCAGCCGCACCTCGGGAAAGGCCGTGGTGACATGGTCGGCCCAATCCTTGATCGTCGGCACCGCGCCGGGCAGCGCCGGCAGGCGGCCGTCCAGGAAGTCGCGGAACGACTGGCCCGAGGCATCGATGTAACGGCCCTCGCGATGCACGAAATACATCGGCACGTCGAGCAGGTAGTCGACATAGCGCTCGAAGCCGAAGCCATCCTCGAAGGCAAATTCCGGCACGCCCGAGCGCTGGTTGTCGGTATCGGTCCAGATCTGGCTGCGATAACTCAGGAAGCCGTTCGGCTTGCCCTCGGTAAACGGCGAGCGGGCGAAGAGCGCGGTGGCGATCGGCTGCAGCGCGAGGCTGACGCGGAACTTGCGCACCATGTCGGCTTCGGAGCCGAAATCGAGATTGGCCTGTACCGTGCAGGTGCGGAACATCATGTCGAGGCCGAGCGTGCCGACCTTCGGCATGTAGGCCTTCATGATGGCATAGCGGCCCTTGGGCATGACGGGAATGTCTTCGCGCCGCCATTTCGGGTTGAAGCCGACGCCCAGCACGCCGATGTTGAGCTCCTGCCCGATCTCCTTGACCTGGCGCAGGTGGGTGTTCACCTCGTCGCAGGTCTGGTGGATGGTCTCGAGCGGCGCGCCGGACAGTTCGAGCTGACCGCCGGGCTCCAGGCTGACCGACTGACCGTTCAGCGTCAGGGCGATCAGCTTGTCGTTTTCGAGATACGGCTGCCAGCCATAGCGCTGCAGCGCCGTCAGCACCGCCTCGATGCCGCGGGGACCTTCGTAGGGCAGCGGTCGCAGGTCGTCCAGGGTATAGGCGAACTTCTCATGCTCGGTGCCGACCCGCCATTCGGAGGCAGGCCTGGCCCCCCGCGACAGATACTCGACAAGCTGGCGACGCTCGGTAATCGGCGTCGCGGGCGCGGACGCGGGACCCGACATGCTACCCCCCAAAGGCCCTAAGGCCTTGTCAAACAAGGAACAACCGGGCCGCCTACCACCCCCCGGGGATTGCCCCCGAGCCGGCACCGGTTGGATTTGGTACACGCTATATAGGAGGGCCCGCCCCTAATGCTAGTGCGATCGCCAGTCGCCCAGGACCCCCTGAAACAGGCTCAAGGCGGCCACCGCCGCGGTATCGGCGCGCAGCAGCCGCGGCCCCAGCCCCACCGCCAGCACGCCGGGATGGACACGCAGCCTCGCCATTTCCTCCGGGGCGAATCCGCCCTCCGGCCCGATCAGCACCGCCCAGGGCTGCCCCACGGCACCCGTGGCCGCCAGGGCGGCCACGGGCGGCGCTGCCTGCCGGCTCTCGTCGCAGAACATCAGCCGCCGCCCGGCGGGCCAGCGGTCGAGCAGGCGGTCGAGCGTCACCGCCTCGCGCACCTCGGGCACGGCCAGGCGGTCACATTGCTCGGCCGCCTCGCGGGCATTGGCCGCCAGCCGCTCGTTATTGACGCGGGCGACGATCGTTCGGCGGGTGATGACGGGCTGAATGACCGCGACGCCCAGCTCGGTCGCCTTTTCGGCCACGAAATCGATCCGGGCGCGCTTGATCGGGGCAAAGCACAGCCACAGGTCGGGTTCGGCCAGCTGCGGCCGCAGGCGATCGGTCACGGTCAGGCGGCATTTCTTGCGCGACACCGCCTCGACGCGCGCCCGCCATTCGCCGTCGCGGCCGTTGAACAGCGCGACCTCGTCGTCCTGGCCGAGGCGCAGGACGGTCATCAAGTAGTGGGCCTGGCCCTCGTCGGGCGCGATCTCCACCCCGGTGGCCAGGGCATCGGGCACGAACAGGCGCTTGGCGGGAATCGGATCGTCTTCGGCCATGGTGTCGGTTGCAGCTCGCGATTCGAGAGGTTAAGAGCTTAGCCCATGACGCCGACCGACAGCACCGTCGCCGATGCCCGCAAGGACAACTGGGTCGATGCCTATGCCCCGGCCTGGTCCCGGCCGTATCTGAGGCTGTCGCGCGCCGACCGGCCGATCGGCACCTGGCTGCTGCTGCTGCCGGGCTGGTGGTCGATCGCCATGGCGGCGCAGCCCGGCGCCTGGCCGGACCTGTGGATGATCATCCTGTTCGGCATCGGCGCGCTGGCGATGCGGGGGGCCGGCTGCACCTTCAACGACCTGGTCGACCGCGATTTCGACGGCCAGGTCGAACGTACGCGCTCGCGCCCGCTGCCCTCGGGCCAGGTCACGCCCGGCCAGGCCAAGGCCTGGCTGGTGGCCCAGGCGCTGATCGGCTTCGTCGTGCTGCTGCAGATGGGGCAACTGGCGATCATTCTGGGGGTCGCCTCGCTCGGGCTGATCGCGATCTATCCGTTCATGAAGCGCGTGACCTGGTGGCCGCAATTCTTCCTCGGTCTCGCCTTCAACTGGGGCGCGCTGATGGGCGAGGCGGCGGTGGCCGGTCGGGTCAGCATCGCCGCCATCGTGATGTACGTCGCCGGCATCCTGTGGACGCTCGGCTACGACACCGTCTATGCCCACCAGGACAAGGAAGACGACGCGCTGATCGGCGTGAAATCTACCGCGCGGCTGTTCGGCGCGCGCAGCCGCATCGTGCTCTTCCGCTTCTATGCCGGCATGGTGCTGCTGCTGCTGCTGGTCGGGCCGCTGGCCGCGCTGGCCTGGCCCTATTACATCGGGCTTACGGTCGCCGCCTTCATGCTCTATCGCCAGAACGCGACGCTCGACTTCGACGACGGCGCCGCCTGCCTCATAGCCTTCCGCGCCCATCGCGACATCGGCCTCGTCATAGCAGCAGGTTTTGTCGCCGCCCGCCTGATCGGTTGAATTGTTGCCCCGTCCAATGTTGAATGCCCGGGACAACGGGGTGGCAATCCATGACATCGACAGCGCCCGGCCTTGACGCCCGTCCACGCTTCGGGCGCCTCGAACGCCGCCTGATTGCCGGGGCGCTGGTGCTGGCCGCGCTGATCGTCGCGCTGGCCGGCGGCGCCTGGCTGGCCAATCAATCGGCCATCGAGCAGGCGCGGCAGCGCTACGAACGGAACCTGCGGCCGCTGCTGGCGCTGAAGCGCCTGTCCGATTTCTACGGCATCAAGGTGGTCGGCATCGCCGGCATGGCGGCATCGCGTGTCGTCGAGGCCGATGACGCCGCCCGTCAGCTGGTCCAGGCGCGCGCCGACGTCGCAGAGATCTGGCCGCGCTATGTCGCGGCCATCCGGGATGCCGACGAACGCGCGCTCGCCGCGGCGTTCGAGGCCAAGCGCACCGACGCCGACGCCCTGGTGGGCGACCTGCTCGATACCCTGCAGGTCGGCGACGAGGCGGTGCCGACCCTGAAGCTGTTCGTCGAGGCGCGGCTGCATCGGGCGATAGACCCGGTGCTGGCCGATCTCGATCGCCTGGTCGCCTTCCACATCGCCGCGGTCGAGCAGGACCAGGCGCGGCTCGAACATGATTTCGGCCGGCAGTCGCTTGCCTATCTCGCAGCCCTGGTCATCGGGCTGATCGCCGCGGCCTCGGTGATCCTGCTGTCGCATCTGTCGATCGGCCGGCCGCTGTCGCGGCTGACCGCGGCGATGCGCGGCCTGGTCGCCGGCGATCACGACGCCCCCGTCCCCGGCCTCGACCGCCGCGACGAGATCGGCGAGATGGCGCGCGCGCTGGCCGTGTTCCAGAACAACGCCGTCGAACTGGTGCGCGCCAAGACCGCGGCCGAGGCGACGCGGCGCGAAGCCGAACTGTCGTCGGAATGGCTCGAACTGGCCAACCAGGAGCTGGAGGACGAGCGGCGCCGCGTCGAGGAAGCCCGGCGCCAGGCCGAGCTGTCGTCGGACTGGCTGGAACTGGCCAACCAGGAACTCGACGACGAACGGGTCCGCGTCGAGGAAGCCAAGCGCCAGGCCGAACTGTCGTCGAACTGGCTGGAGCTCGCCAACGAGGAGCTGGAGGGCGAACGCGCCCGCGTCGAGGAAGCCAGGCGTCAGGCCGAGCTGTCGTCGCAATGGCTCGAGCTCGCCAACGAGGAACTCGAGGTCGAACGCGCCCGGGCCGATGCCGCGACCCAGGCCAAGTCGTCGTTCCTGGCAATGATGAGCCATGAGATCCGCACGCCGATGAACGGCGTGATGGGCATGGCCGAACTGCTGGAGCAGACCGCGCTGAACGAGGAGCAGCGCGGCATGACCCGGATCATCACGCAATCCGCCGCGGCGCTGCTGACCATCATCAACGACATTCTCGACTTCTCCAAGATCGAGGCCGGCAAGCTCGACATCGAGGCCGTGCCTTTCGCGTTGACGGAACTGGTCGAGGGCGCGGCCGAGCTGATCGCGCCGCGCGCCGACGAGAAGGGCATCAAGCTGATCGTCGACATCGATCCCGACCTCGCCGACCAGCGCGTCGGCGATCCGACGCGGCTGCGCCAGATCCTGTTGAACCTTGCCGGCAACGCGGTGAAGTTCACCGAGAAGGGCCATGTCCGGATCGGCGTGACGTCGTTCCGCGACAAGGCGGCGCCGCGGCTGAAATTCGCGGTCAGCGACACCGGCATCGGCCTGACGCCCGAGCAGAAGGACAAGCTGTTCCAGCCGTTCGCCCAGGCCGATTCCTCGACCTCGCGCAAGTTCGGCGGTACCGGCCTCGGCCTCTCGATCTGCCGCCGGCTGGCCGAGCTGATGGGCGGCGAGGTCGGCGCCGATTCGGTGGCCGGCGAAGGGTCGACCTTCTGGGCCACCCTGCCGATGCCGGTGGCCGATCCCGCGCCGCTCGAACCCTATGTCGGCATCGCCGACGTCCCGGTGCTGGCCATCGCCACCGAGGATCGCGCCGCGCGCGCCAGCCTTGCCAATCATCTGCACGCGGCCGGCATCGCCGACGTCACCTGGGCGACGCCGGGCGAGATCCCCGAGGTCATCGACGAGCGGACCTGCGTCGTCGTGCTGGCCGACGAGACATCGGGGCTGATCGCGGCCGAGGCGCTGGTCCTGCGCGGCGGCCTCAAGCTGGTGCTGATCGCCTCGCGCCTGGCCGTCTCGTCGCTCGACAATGCCCTGCGCCGGGCGGCGGCGGCGACATTGACGACGCCGGCCCAGCGCCACCGCCTGTGGCGGGCGATCGCGGTGGCGGCGGGCCGGGCCGAACCCGAGGCGAAGGTCTCGGAAGGCGCCGAGCGCTACATGCCGCCGCCGGTCGAGGAGGCGCGCGAAGCCGGCGCCCTGATCCTGATCGCCGAGGACAACAAGACCAACCAGATCGTCATCGGCCGCATCCTCGACCGCCTGGGTTACGCCCACGAAATGGGCGACGACGGCGCCATCGCGCTGGAGATGTACGGCCGCGGCGGCTACGGCATGCTGCTGACCGATTTCCACATGCCCAACATGGACGGCTTCGAACTGACCGCGGCGATCCGCGGCGCCGAGCCGGCGGATGGCTTCCGCCTGCCGATCGTGGCGCTGACCGCCGATGCGCTGCCCGGCACGGCCCAGCGCTGCCGCGATGCCGGCATGGACGCCTACCTGACCAAGCCGGTCGAGCTGAAGGCCCTGACCGCGCTGCTGGACCAGCTGCTGCCCCAGGCGCACTACCTGCGCCGGCCGTGGGTCGAAGCGGCGCCTGCGCCGGCCGCCCCCGACTACGACATCGATCCGGCGGTGCTCGACCTCGACCAGATCGCCGAGACCTTCGGCGGCGTCAACGGCGACGCCATCGCCTTCCTGACCGGCTTCGCCGCCGATCTCGGCCGCATGGTCAGGGAGGTACAGGAACCCTGCGCCGCCCGCGACCTGGCCCAGGCCCGCCATACCGCCCATGCGCTGAAGGGCGCGGCGCGGTCGAGCGGCGCGGGCAGGCTGGGCCAGCTGGCCTCCGACCTCCAGGACTGCCTCGATGCCGGCGACGGCGAGACGGCCGACCTGCTGGCCGGCATGCTGCCAGAGACGGCCGACGAGCTTGCAGCAGCCATCGGCGTTCTGTCAGGATCGCCGGCATCATGATGGATGCCCGTTACAGTCGTCACACCGTTGCCGTCATCGAGGACGAGAACCATACCCGCTCGATCATCCGCGGCCTGCTGCGGCAGCTCGGCGTCCGGTCGATCGTCGAGGCGGCGGACGGCGGCGTCGGCCTGAAGGAAGTGATCCGCAGCCGGCCGTCGGTCGTGCTGTGCGACATCCATATGGAGCCGGTCGACGGCCTGACCTTCGTCTTCAACCTGCGCCATTTCGCCGTGCCGGCGATTGCCAAGATCCCGGTGATCATGCTGACCGCGGACGCCCAACGCGAAACCGTCGAGGCCGCCCGCGATTCGCAGATCAACGGCTACATCGTCAAGCCGGTGAGCCTTGGCATGCTGAAACAGCGCCTGGACAAGGTGCTGGGCTTTACTTGAGCCAGCGGGTGAAGAACCCCACCATGTCGGCGGCGAACTGCTGGGGCTGATCGCCCGACGACCCGACCTTGGCGCCACGGCCGAGGAAGGGTGCCGCGGCCCGTTGCCAATAGGCGTCGTTGGCACCCGGCACCTTCTGGTCGACATAGATGTCCCAGAAGATCCCCTTCTCGTCCATGTAGGCGATCGGGGCGTCGAGCGCCTTGACCGCATCGGGAATGGTCTGCACCGGGCGGCCTTCCTGGTCGAAGCCGTGCACGGCGTTGGCAAACAGGCGGATCGAGACGCGCTCCGACCCCTGCATCAGCGCGGCGGCCTGGGCCTGGCACTGGATCGGCGAGACCCAGTCGTCGTTGGCGCCGACCAGGAAGCGCACCGCCGTCAGGCCCGATTGGGGTTTCAGGAACTGATAGCCGCACCAGGGATAGGCCGGCACGACCGCCGCCAGATGCCCGCCCTGGCCCAGCACGGCCGCGGCGACCGGGGCCATCGCCGCCATCGCCACCGCATGGCCGCCGCGGCTGTAGCCGATCGCGCCGATGCGCGCGGGTTCGACCTCCGGCAGCGCGGCCAGCGCCTTGGCCGCGGCCAGCACGTCGTAGGCGCTTTCGGCGAAGGTCATCTGGCCCTGGTCGGCAATGGTGTCGCGGATGCCGCGCCCGCCGAACGGATCGAGCAGCAGCGCGCCGATGCCGGCCGAGGTCAGGTATTGCGCATGCCGGATCTCCTGGGCATTGACGCCGCCCGAGCCCGGCACGATGACCACGACGGGGAAGCGCGGCGTGCCGGCCGGCAGGAACAGCTTGGCATCGAGGGTGACGGCCGCGCCGGTCCGGCCGGCGATGATGTCCTCATAGGTCGCCGGCCGCGCGCTCGGCACCTTCATCGCAGTGCCGACGACGCCGTTGGCCAGCACGATCTGGCGCTCGGCAAAGGGCACGGTCGGTGCCGTCTGCGCCATGGCCCCGCCCTGCATCAGGCCCAAGGCCAGCGCGGCCGCCGCTGCGATCAGCCATTTAGCCATCTTACGTCTCCGCAATCATGAAGGATGCGGGCGACACTACCCTAAACCGCCGCCGGCAGCACCACCCGGACGACCGTGCCCTGGCCGGGCCCGCCCTCGATCTCGAGGCGGCCGCGCAGGCGGGCGACCATCCGGCGCACCAGGCGGAAGCCGAATCCGGCACCGCTCTCGCCGTGGGTGCCGCGGCGCGAGGCCACCGCCCCGTCGCCCGACATCAACCGGGCGGCCAGCGCCGCGTCGATGCCGACGCCGGAATCGCGCACGATCAGCACCACGGCACGGCCCTCGTGTGCCGCCCCGACGGTGACGCGGCCGCCGGGCGGCGTGAATTTGAGCGCATTGCCGATCAGGTTGCGCAGGACGGTGTCGAGCATCAGCCGGTCGGCCTGCACCGGCCCGGTCGCCGGTTCCGCCAGCAGCAGCACGCGCTTGCGCCTGGCCGCCGCCTCGTGCGGGCGCAGCGCCTCGCCGATCAAGGCCTGCAGGTCGATCGCGACCGGCACGGCCGCGGCATCCTCCGACCGGGCCCAGTCGAGCAGGTTGGCCAGCAGGGCCTCGCCCTGCACCGCCGCCTCGCGCAGCGATTCGGTCTGGGCGATCAGCTCGGCCGGCTCCAGCCGCCCGCGTTCCAGCGCGACGAGGTCGGCGAAGGCGGCGACCGGGTTGAGCAGGCCGCGCAGGTCGTGGCCGATGATCTCGATCAGTTCGTCCTTGTGGCGGTTCAGCCGCGCCAGTTCGGCCCGGCCGGTCGAGGC